>JBGPJM010000001.1:0-64573 GCA_041485385.1 Phycisphaerae bacterium
CAACCCCTTGCGCACCTCCCACCAATCCCGGCACCAAAACCCCATCCCCTTGGGGTACGCACCACCCCCCCCTTTCCGCGCAAAACACCCCTCCAAAAATCACAACTCCAGCAACCACAAGCACTTACGCACAAAACCTGCCCTGTTTTTCTCGATCTTTCCCTACCTTTTCTCTGCTTTTCTCAAAAACTCTCGATCTTTCTCAAAATCTCTCGACGTTTCTCGTCCCCTGTCCCCATGCTCTACCCGCAGCCCACGAAGAACGCGTTCACAAAGTCAAAGAAGTCCTGCGAGTTGGTCGCGCCGCTCCCGTTGAAGTCGGCGTTGCCCGCGAAAAAGTCGTTGAGGAAGTCGAAGAAGTCCTGGGAGTTCAGCGTGCCGGAGTGGTTCCAATCGGCGGGGCAAGGGGGCGGGCCCAGGTCGGCGCGCCAGGATTCGACGTTGCCCTGCGGGTCGATGCCGGTGCCGACGATCACGCGGCCACTCGCCGAGATACCCCGAGCCTCGCTGAGCGTCCAGCCGGTCAGGTTGATCCCGAGGTCGGTGAGGACGACCGTGAGGTCGCGCATGCCGTGCTGGGCGTCCCAGATGAACGCGCGCCCGGCGGTCTGGCACCCGAAAGGCCCGCACGGGCCGAGCACCCCGGCGCGGCCGACGACAATCGAGCCGTCGGCGCTCGTCGCGTACGCCGCGCTCAGGAACCCGCCGCCGGGCAGGTCGCCCAAGGGCTGCATCCCGCCACCGCCGCCCGCCGGCTGTGTCCAGCGGAATGCCTCCCAGCCGTTGGTCGGGGCCGCGGCGGTGGAGCGGCTGAGGCCGACGATGACCGAGCCGTCGCTGCTGGTGCCGTAGGCCTCGGAGAAGGGGGTGACGCCGACGGGCGTGGGGAGGTAGCCCAGGGGCTGCATGCCTGCTTGCGAGTTCCAGCCGAAGGCCTGGGTGCCGTCGGCCGCGGCGGAGCTGCCGACGATCGTGAGGCCATCGGCGCTGATGCCGTAGCCGGAGCTGCCGAAGGGGCCGCCGGGCAGGTCGCCGAGGCCCAGGAAGAGCGCATCGGCGGTGGTGTAGCGGAAGGCCTCGCTGCCGGAGTCGGATTCGCCGCTGCCGGCGAGGACGGCGCCATCGGCGGAGACGCCGCGGGCCTCGGCGCGGGCCGAGCCGGAGGGCCCGCCGGGGAGGTCGCCGATCTCCTGGACGCCGGCCTCCTGGGTCCAGATGAAGGCGACGATCTGCGTGGGGGAGAGGACGCCGTAGTCGGCGCCGCCGCCGACGACCGAGCCATCGGCGCTGGCGGCGTAGGCGCGGCAGATGCTGCCGATGTTGCCGACGTCGTAGATGTTCACGAGGCCGGATTGGGCGGTCCAGCGGAAGGCGGCGTAGGTGCCGCCGAAGAGGATGTTGCCGTTGATGATGCTGGCGCCGACGACGGTGGAGCCGTCGGCGGAGACGCCCCAGGCCTCGCTGTGGAAGGAGCCGCCGGGGAGATCGCCTAGGGGTGTGAAGGAGGGCTGGGCGAGGGCGGGGGTCGCGGTGAGCATGGGGAGCACGGGGCCCGCGACCGACGCGGCCAGGATGGCGCATAGGGCGGACGCGCGGGGTACGTATGACGGCATGATGGGCTCCTCGGGCTGCTGGGCAGTTTACCTGAGGAGGGTGGAGAGGAGTGAGCAGAAAGCAGTAGGCAGTGAGCAGAAGAGGGAGAGGGAGGGGACGAGGGGATAGGAGAAGGCGAGGACTCCGGGCGAAAGCCCGGAGCCACAAACCAACGACCCCGGCTCATCCGGTGGGGGGAGTGAGCCGGGGCCGCCTGGGTGCGTTGAAGCCCGGTAGCGATCGGGAGCGGGAACAAACTCTCTCCGCATGCAGCGGATCAAGGCCCGCCCGGCGATCACCGGCCGCGCTTCAACCGATCTCATGAGGGTCAGCCCTGCGCGCGGGGCGTCAGTCGTCGCGGTGCTCGCAGCTCCTGGCGAACTCGTCGACTTCCTTCTTCACTTCGTCCTTGGTCTTGCCGTAGACGCGCTGGATCGTCCCCTCGAGCTGCTCGCGCTTGCCATCGATCACGTCCAGCTCATCGTTGGTTATACGGCCCCACTTCTCGTGGACCTTGCCTTTGATTTCCTTCCAACTGCCCGCGATGATGTCCCAGTCCATGAGCTTGCTCCTTGTGAACGTGCGGGGCGGGTGCCCCGCCGGCCGGTTCCTTGGTCACAAGAAGCTTCGCCGGTGCTCGTGAGTCGCCGCTGAATATGCTGTGAACCCGGTCTGAAACGCCGGGGGACTGGGGGACGGGGAGACGGGGGGAGGCTCTCACCTTCTCCCTCACCCTCTCACCCCCCCGGCCATCCGCTCGCTCAGCTCACCGTGCAGCGCCACCAGCGCCTCCACCAGCTGTTCCTCGAGTTGCTCGGGCTCCAGGCCCGGGGGGAGCGCCCGGCCGTAGATCACGCCGTAGCGGACTCGGCGCAGGGGAAGCCAGCTCCGGAAGCGGTAGTACGCCTGCGAGTTGATCACCACGCACGGCACGACCGGGACCCCCCCTCCACCCCCTCCGGCCGCCCCCCCCGCCCCCCCCGCCAAGCGCGCGATGCGCCCCACGCCCGGGCGGATCCGCCGGCTGTGCACGACCGAGGCCTCGCCCTCGCGGATCGCCCCCTCCGGGAACATCGCCACGGCCCGCCCGCGCTCGAGGCGGTCGAGGATGATCCGCACGGTCTTGCTGTCCGGGCGCGAGCGGTCGAGCGGGAACGCGTTCAGCGAGCCGTAGAACCACCCCAGCAGCGGCTTGCGGAAGACCTCGACGATGCTGACGAAATCCAGCAGGCGCGGCGTGTGGCGGATGAGCAGCGGGACGTCGTAGGGACTCTGGTGCGTGGAAGCGATGATGCACGCGCCGCTGGCCGGCACGTGCTCGCTCCCGATCACCACGGGCACGCTGCTGATGATGAAGGCCCCGCGGCCGACGAACCGCACCACCCTGTAGAAGGCGTCGCTCATGGGTTTAGGGAACCTGCTCGTCCTTCAGGCCGGTCTCCTGCAACAGGTGCTGGTACGTCCGGACGAACTCCGCTTGCAGCCGGGCGGCCATCTCGGCCCGGTCCGCCCGGCGCGAGGGCCCCCGCGCCGGCGGCAGCACGTCGCGTCCGAAGGCCATCCAGATGCGCCCGCTTCGGATCGGCAGCCAGGGGCGGATGTGGTTGAGCTTCTCGGTCCCCAGCACCACGACCGGTACGACCGGCGCCCGCGTCGCGACCGCGATCGTGCAGACGCCCTGCTTGATCGGGGCCCCCCGCAGGACCGAGAGCCGCCCCTGCACGACGCCCCCCTCGGGGAAGATCCCCACCAGGTGGCCGCCGTCCACGAGCCGGATCGCCGTCCGCACCGCGGGGAGCGACTGCCCGAAGCGGTCGATCGGGAACGCCCCGCCGAGGTTGAGGATGGCCGCGCCAAGGCGCCAGCGGTAGAACTCGATGCGGGCCATCCAGCGCACCTGGCGGCGGACGGCCTCGCTGATCAGGAACGGCTCGACGTGGCTGAGGTGCGTGCAGGCGAGGATGAGGCCGCCGCCTGCCGGGGGGTGGGCCCGTTCACGGTCAAGAACGGTCTGGCGGATGCACAGGCGCCTAACGCACTTGCCCATCATCACCGAGGATCGATAGAAGAGCTCGCCCATGCGTTGCGCCGATGATACGGCGGGTGGGGGGGACGGGGAGGGTGAAGGCGTGAAGGCGTGAAGGCGGGGAGACGGACGCGGCCGCGGCGCGGTGTGGCCTCTGGGTGGGCGGGGGCCAAGGATTGCCCATCAGGAGGGACCAGCCGATGACGTTCACTCGCCGCGATGTGGTGCGTGCCCTGACCGTGTCCGCCGCCGTGGGGGGCCTGGCGCCCCTTGTGAAGGCGGGCCACCAGACCCAACGCGCCGCCGGCGCCGCGCCCGGCCTAGACCAACCGGCGGAGAAGCGGCCCGACGACAGCGCCGCCGTCCCCGCCGTCTTCCGCCGCCGGATCCCGAAGACCGGTGAGCTAATCCCCGCCATCGGCATGGGCACCTGGAGCACGTTCGACGTCGACCCCGACGGCGATCTCGCGGGCCTCGCCGAGGTCATGCGGACGTTCCTGAACGCCGGCGGCTCGGTCATAGATTCCTCGCCGATGTACCGGCGGTCGGAGGAGGTTGTCGGGCGCGTCCTCGCCCTGGTCGGGCGGACCGACCTTTTCTACGCCACCAAGGTCTGGACCGACAAGGGGCGCGACGCGGGCATCGAGCAGATGAGCACGTCCATGCGGCACATGGGCGCCAAGGTCATGGACCTCATGCAGGTCCACAACCTCGTGGACTACAAGACCCACCTGCCCACGCTCCGCGAATGGAAGGCCGCCGGGAAGATCCGCTACCTGGGCATCACCGAGATGCGCGACTTCGAGACCGTCGAGCGGCTCATGCGCGAGGAGAAGGTCGACTTCATCCAGATTCCGTACTCGATCGACGACCGGCGCGTGGAGGACCGTGTCCTTCCGGCCGCGGCGGAGACGGGCACCGCGGTGCTGGTCATGCGCCCCTTCGGGGCCGGCAAGCTGTTCGACAAGGTCAAGGACCGAGCCGTGCCGACGTGGGCGGCGGAGTTCGACTGCGCATCGTGGGCGCAGTTCTTCCTCAAGTTCCTCCTCGCCCACCCGGCGGTGACGTGCCCGATCCCCGCGACCCGAAACCCGAAGCACATGGCCGACAACATGCGGGGCGGATCGGGGCGGCTGCCGGACGAGGCGATGCGGAAGAAGATGGTGGCGGAGCTGGGGGCGTAGCTCTCGCGATCTTGAGAGGCGCGCAGAGGCAGGGGCGGGACGCGAATGGACGGCAACAAACCAGAGCAAACGCCGGCTCAGGAACGACCATCGTCATCCAAACACCTGCTATCGCTCGCCGCGATCATTGCCTTGGTCTTCCTGGCGTTGGCGATCGTCGTTGCTCGGAGGGGCATGCATGAACCGACCTTGGTGGAATCGAGAAGCGATCTTGAGGCGAATGTTGGGCGGGTCGTGAGGTTCTCAGGCCGCGCGAGCATGGAGCCGCTCGGAGCAATACTGACGAACGACGACGGCTGCTTCGTCTTGATTCTGCCGACGCCGAGATGGTCCATGGCGACTGAAGGGCAATGGATGGTGGCAACGGGGCGCCTGGTCATGTCAGGTCCGGTGCCACCGGAGATCCCCAGACACCTAATCGACCCGAATACCCTGGATGAATTCTTCATCCTTCGAGGTGCCGAGTGCGAGCCGTTGAAATAGAGCGCGGAACCGGTATGCAGATACGTGCGCAGGCGGCCGAACGTCAGTCCTTGCGCTCGTGGCAGCACCGGTCGATCACGATCGCCGCGGCGAGGATCGTTACCTCGTCCTGCCCCGGCGCGATGTCCACGCCGTATGTATCCGTCAGCGCGAACCACCGCTTGCTCACCGTTGCCACCGCACGCCCGCTCTCGGTCCTGAACTCGTACTCGTGATCGAGGAAATCGCCCGCGGCCTCCAGATCGTCCGGCCCGGGCACATCCACGGTGAACTTGCACCGCAGGAGGGTGAACAGGTGCTTGTGGACGCTCGTGACGCGCCCGGCCCGCTCGATCTGGTACGTCGGCCCCAGCGAGAGCAGCCGCCGGTGGATCCGGGCCAGCTCGTTCCCCTGCATGTCCTGGAAGCTCAGCGCATCGCGGATGGTCAGGACCTTGCCGTCGACGAAGTACACGTCGCGCCCGTGCTCGTCGCGGATCGTGAAGTCGTCGCCGAAGGAGAGGAGCCTCTGTCGAAGGATGTACCGCATGCCGGTCTCCGGCCCGCCCCCCAACCCCGCCCGGGGGGATTGTTCCGCGGCCGGCGCCCCGGGTTTCGCGCGGGGCGGCGCGGTCGTGCGACGCGGAAACAAAGCCACCACCGGCGTCGATCACGCCGGTGGTGGCATCAGAGGGTCAATCAGGGAATACGCGTGCCGCTCAGCCGCCGCCGCCACCGGGGCCGGGGCCGGGGCCGCCGCCGTCCGGGCCGCGCCCGCCGCCGGGGCGACCGCCGCCGCGCATCGATTCCTGGAACTTGGTGAACTGCTCCGCGGTGAGGACCTTCTTCATCGCGTCGGTGAGCTTGGTGCGCGACTCCTGCATCGCGGTGCGCATCGCCTCGCGGTCGGCGTCGGGGCCGCCGCCGCGGGCCTTGGCCTGCGCGACGACGAAGTCCTCGATCGCGTCGAGCGCCGTCTGCTGCTTGCCCGCTTCGAGCTTGAAGCCGGCCACGGCGTCGGCCATAGTGTCCCACTGGCGGTTGAACGTCCCCAGCGACGCGACGGCCTTGGTCGTCTGCTCGGGCGTGAGCGTGGAGCCCAGCGTCTTCTCGAGCTTGCCCCGGTCGGCCTTGTTCAGATCCTCCATCGCCTTCATCGCCTCGGGACCCATCCCGCCCCGCCCGGGACGCTGGTTGTCGTCCCCGCCGGCATCGCGGGCCTTCTTCATGAGGTCCTCGCGCAGCTTGTCCGCGGCGGCGTCATGAGTCGTGCGGGCCTCGGAATACGCCTTCACCACCGCGGTGGTCTGCTCCGCCTTCACGCCCAGCCGCTTGCTCACACCGGTGGCCTGCAGCTCCCACGCCGCCTTGGCCTTCTCCGGCGAGAGCGCCTGAGGTCGCTGCGGGCCGGCGCCGTCGGGGCGCGGCTGCCGATTCGCGGGCGCCGCCGGGGCGGGGGGGGCTCCCTCCTTGGGCTTGGGTGGGGTGTTCTGCGCCGAGGCCGCGAAGGCCATGGCGCCAACCGCAACACTACAGATGACTGTTTTCAACGTTCGCATGTGCCGACTCCGAATAAAAACCTATCAAACGATCCCCGGACGTAGCGGTTAACACCGCTCCCGGAAGGCTCAACGTGCCAACCCGTTGGTTATTCCACCTTCCGGCCCGCTCGGACCACAACGGCGAGCGCCGACCCCGTCTCATCCCGCGCGCTTGAACAGGTCCAGGAACCGGTCCTCGTACTGCTTGAACACCGTCAGCCGATCCAGCTCCTCTTTCAGCGGCATCGCCTTCGACCGGTCACGCCGAGCCTCCTCGAACATCCTCTCGATCCGCTCGCGCGTCGTGTAATCCGGACCAGGCTGGCCGGGGCCTTCGTCTTCGGATGATTCGGCCGCCGCTTCATCCCGCTCGGGCGCCCGCTCCGGCTTCAGCTCCGACTCCTCGTCCGGATCCTGCCCCTCGCGCTGCTGCTCGGCCGCGTGCTTGGCCTTCTCGAGGATCTCCAGCAGCACGCGATCCATCGCGGCGATGTGCGGCGCCAGCCCGTCCAGGCTGATGTCGATCCCCGCGATCACGCTGAACACACTCAGCACGGCCCGCGCCGCCTTCGGGTTCGGCACGCCCCCCGCATAGAACGGGATCTCGCCCAACAGGCACAGCCCCGGCACGCCGCAATCGATCCCGGCCCCCAGGAGCACGCCGTTGAGCCCGCCGATCTGGCCCTCTTCGAGCGGCTGGACCTCCGCCCGCTTCAGGTCCGCCAGCGTGGTCTCCCCGGTCGCCGCGCCGAAGACTCGCGGGTCGCCGGTGGGGTGCAGGGCTGTCGACATCGACGCGAACGTCACCATTCGTTCCGCCCCCATCTCCACGGCCCGGCCCAAGAGCTCGTGGGCGTACCCGTACGTCCCCGCGCCCGGCTGCGCCTCGCCCAGGAACACGATCAGGTCCCGCCCCGGCCCCGGGTTCTTCCACCGGAAGAACAACCCGCGCGGCAACCGCGGCGGCGCGATCATGCCTCGCCGCACCTCCACGTGCTGCACGTCGAAGTGATCCGGTGAAGCAAGTTCGCCCGCCGGCTCCATCTGCAGTTGCTGCACCAGGTACCCCGCCGCAACCACCGCTACGTTCCCCATTCCGGGCCACGCCGCGATCAACCATGGCTTCAATGTCTTCGTGTTGTTGACCATACCCCCATCGCGGCAAGCCGCGTGCCACGCGAGGGCGCCCCAACCGTGCCCGCAACTGCCCCCCGCGGCTGTCAACATGGCAGGCACGCACCCAGCATGCCAGAACCCGCCCCAATCAAGGATGCTCGCTCTTCACCCTCGCCCTCGAACCGCCGATCTGGAAACGGATTCTCGCTCGTTCTCCTCCGCCGCCGACCCGGCCTCGATCTAGCATCCCGGCCCGGCGTCGCCCATGGCCCGACCCGTACACGGAGAGCACCGGATGTCGTCCAAGAGCGTCCTCGTCCTCGGAGCCGGCAAGGTCGGCAAGTCGGTCGCCGAGCTCCTGCTGGGAACCGGCGGCGGGTCCTACCGCGTCACCATCGCCGACCGCGACGACGGCACACTCCGCGAAATCGACGGGAGCCTCGACCGCCTGCGGGCGCACGTCCCGCACCCCGTTGACGCCGCCACGCGCCGCGTCGATGTCTCCGACGCCGGCGCCGTCCGTTCCGCCCTCAAGGGGCACGACTACGTCATCTGCATGCTCCCCTTCAACTTCGTCGCCGGCATCGCCGAGGCCGCCGGCGACCTGGGCGTCCACTACTTCGACGTCACCGAGGACGTCGAGACCACCGACCGCGTCAGGGCCATCGCCGCCCAGGGACGCGCCACCGTCGCCCTGGTCCCGCAGTGCGGCCTGGCCCCGGGGTACATCGCCATCGCCGCCTACGACATCGCCCGCGGCTTCAGCGAACTGCACGACCTCCGCCTGCGCGTCGGCGCCCTCCCTCAGTTCCCCACCAACGCCCTCAAGTACAACGTCACCTGGAGCGCCGCCGGCGTCGTCAACGAATACTGCGAGCCCTGCAACGTCATGCTCGGCGGCCGGCCCGTGCAGGTCCCCGCGCTCGAAGGCCTCGAGAACTTCTCCTTCGAGGGCGTCGAGTACGAGGCGTTCTACACCTCCGGCGGCATCGGCAGCCTCATCGAGACGCTCACCGCCGAGAAGCGCACGACTCCCGAAACCACCCTCGCCTACAAGACCATCCGATACCCCGGCCACTGCCAGATCATGAAGGTCCTGCTGCAGGACCTCCGCCTCGGCGTTGAGCACGCCGCCCCGACGCGCGACGGTACGAAGTTCGACCGCTCGCTCGCCGTGAGCCTCCTCGAGCACGCCCTGCCGCGGACCTTCCAGGACGTGGTCGTCGTCTTCATCAGCTGCATCGGCATCCGCAACGGCCGGCGCGAGCAGGTGAACTTC
The DNA here is from genome assembly GCA_041485385.1 of Phycisphaerae bacterium. Classification (GTDB taxonomy): domain Bacteria; phylum Planctomycetota; class Phycisphaerae; order Phycisphaerales; family UBA1924; genus JBGPJM01. The sequence continues at coordinate 9,202 of JBGPJM010000001.1, forward strand.
CGGCGCGCCATCCGCGCCACCGAGGTGTTCGGGCGCGTCTGGCCGGCCATCGAGCTCACCACCGCCGCCGGCGTGTGCGCCATGGTCGACCTCCACCGCCTCGGCAAGCTCCCCCGCACCGGCTTCGTCCGCCAGGAGCAGTGCACCCTGGACATGTTCAACCAGACCCCCTTCGGGCGCACGTTCGACGACGCCGGGGACCTGTCGCCGGCCACCTGACGGCCTTCCCGATTGCCGCCGCGGCCCCCACCCGTGCCCGGCGCAAACGGCGTAGACTGGCGAGGATCCCGGAGGCCCTCATGCTGAGCTGGTCCCTCAAGATCGGTTCCGTCCGCGGGATTCCCATCTTCATCCATTGGACCTTCCTGATCCTCATCGCCTGGATCATGGCCGGCCCGCTCCTGTCCGGCACGCCCGGCGCCGCGGCGGAGGGCCTCCGCAGCGCCGCGTTCGTCCTGGCCGTCTTCGCCTGCGTCGTCCTCCACGAGCTCGGGCACGCCCTGGCCGCGCGCCGTTTCGGCATCCGCACCATCGACATCACCCTCCTCCCCATCGGCGGCGTCGCGCGGCTGGAGAAGATGCCCGAGAAGCCGATGCAGGAGCTCATCGTCGCCCTGGCCGGGCCCGCCGTGAACGCCGTCATCGCCGCCCTCGTCGTTCCCGCGGTGCTGGCCACCGCGGGCGCCGAGGCCTTCACCGGCGCCGCGGCCATCGGCCACCATCGCGCCCACTTCCTGGCCAGCCTCGGCGCCGTCAACGTCACCCTCCTCCTCTTCAACCTCATCCCGGCCTTCCCCATGGACGGCGGGCGCGTCCTGCGCGCCCTGCTCGCCATGAGCATGGGCCGGCCCAAGGCGACCCGCATCGCCGCGATCGTCGGGCAGGCCCTGGCCGTCGTCTTCGCGCTCCTGGGCTTGCTCAACGGGCACGTCCTGCTCATGCTCGTCGCCCTGTTCGTCTTCCTGGGAGCGGGCGCGGAGGCGCACGCGGAACAGTTCCGATCGGCTCTGCGCGGCCTGCCCGCCTCCGCGGCCATGATCACGCGCTTCGTCTGCCTGCGCGAGTCCGACACGCTCCGCAGGGCCGTGCAGGAGCTCCTTGCCGGCAGCCAGCAGGATTTCCCCGTGCTGGCCGACGGCGCCGGCGCCGCCGATGCCTCGGCCCTGGTCGGCGTCCTCACCCGCGCCGACCTGCTCCGCGCGCTCGCCGAGGGCATCGGCGCCGACCCCGCGGGCGACCAGCCGACGGTCGGCGCGATCATGCGCCGGCCGTGCCCGGTGGCCCTCGAGGATGAGGACCTCCAGGCCGCGCTGGATCGTGTCCGCGCGGAAGCACGCTGTGGGCCCGACGGCGCGCCCGCCGACGCCGCGGGCATCATGGGCTGCCCCGTCATCGCGGTGGTGCGCCGCGCGCCCGAGATACCGCCCCGTGACGACCCGTCCGGGCGCGCCCAGGGGCGCCTCGTCGGCGTCCTGACCCCGGACAACGTCGTGGAGCTCGTGATGATCCGCTCCGCGTCGGAGCGCCGGCGCGATGCACGTGCCGTCACGGTCCCCGCTTCGCGATGAGACATTCCCCCGACCCCCCATCCCACATCCCCCATCACTCCCGCGCCCGCCTCCCCCTCTTCTTCTCGAACTCCGGCACCGCCACCCCCCGCTCCACCAGCAGCACCCGCCACGCCTCCCCGGCCGGCCCGCCTCGCTCGCTGAACCGCCCGCTCTCGGCCCGCTGAACCAGCGACAACAGATCCGTCGCCGAGAAGACCCACGTCCGCCCGCCGTGCGTCGGCCCGCTCACCCTCGCGGCCTTGCGGATCGTGTCGAACGTCTTGGCCGACAGCCCGCTGACATCCAGCAGCTCCTGCTTCGTCCAGCCCTCGGGCGCCTCGACAGGCGGCGATATATTCTGTCCACGTCCCATGCTCTGATCGTTGCACCCTTGCGGGCGTGGAAAGCGGAAAACAGGACGCCGGGACACGGGGAAGGGGAGACTGGGGGACTGGGGGGACGGGGAGACGGGGCGACGGGGAGATGGGGAGACGGGGAGATGGGGAGACGAAGGATGACGGTTCCCCCTTTCCGCATACGCCGCCCGCGCCCGCACAGCCCGGTACACTCCCCGCCCAACGCCTTCACCTCCCGGAGTCCCCGCATGACCTGCCCGACCTTCCGTCTCCGCGCCCTCATCGCCGCCGTCTGCCTCGCCTCCATCGCCGGCGCCGTGATCGCGTTCCAGGCCGCGCAGCCCGAGCCGGCCTCGCCCGGTTCCAGGCAACCCTCCCCGCCCCCGCAGCCCGGCCAGCCAGGTGAACGCGGTCGCCCGGGCGGCCCCGGCGCCGAGGGCCGCCCGATCAGTATCGAGGGCGCGATGAAGACCATGAACGGCTCGCTCAGGCGCCTCAGGGGCCAGATCGCCGACCCCGCCAAGAAAGTCGAGAACCTCCGCCTCATCAACGACATGCAACGCGGCTGCGTCATGGCCAAGGGCCAGCCCCTCCCGCCCGACCGCGTCGAAGACGCCAAGGACGACGCGGCCAAGGCCAAGCTCAACGAAACCTTCCGCAGGGACCTCATGGCCGCGATGCGCACGCTCCTGGACATCGAACAGGACCTCATGGACGGCAAGGCCGACTCCGCCAAAGCACGCTTGGAGGAAGTCATCAAAGCCCGCGACGCCGCGCACAAAGAGTTCGGCGTCAAGGAAGACGAGTGATCGGCAAGCGGTACGGCGCGCCCCCTCCTCTCCGTGCCCCCAGCGCCTCTGCGAGAGCCTCTGAGGTTCCGTGAGGTTCGGCGAGGTTCGGCGAGGTTTGGCGAGGTTTGGCGAGGTTTGGCATGGGTTTTTTGAGGTTCGATGGGGGTTTTCTGAGGTTCGGCGAGGTTTTTTGAGGTTTCGAGAGGTTTTTTGAGATTCATTTTCGGGGTGTTTTTGATGTAAGTTGTTGTAGCGTGGGGAGTTGTGTTGGTTCGAGGTGGCTTGGTTGGGTCGGGGGCTGAAAATGCATCGCTCGAAAAGAAGTGAGCAGTAAGCAGTGAGCAGTGAGCAGTGAGCAGAAGAGGGGAGAAGAGGGGCGTGGGGGAGAGGGGACGAGAAGGGTCGAGAGATGTTGAGAAGGGTCGAGAGTTTTTGAGAAAAGCAGAGAAGGGCGGGGAAGGGTCGAGAGAAGCAGGGCAGGGTTTTTGTGTAAGTGCTTGTGATATTGAGAGTTGTGATTTTTGAAGTGGTGTTTTTCGCGGCGAGGGGATTGAGTTTCTCGGGGTTTTTGGGTGATTTTTGAGGGTCGGCGCGGCGGCGTGATCGCTGCAAGTTGCTTTCTGCAAAGCACGTGTGTTGATGCCTGGCTGATTGGACGCGGTTCTGAAATTCGTGTGCTCCTGGGATGGGGAGGCGTTGAGGCGTGGGGGCGTGGAGGCGTTCAGACGTGGGGCGGGCGCGGAGCGTGCGCGCGACGTCTCTCTACCCATGGGCCGTCGGTCCTGTTTGCGCGCGCAGAATGGGAATCGGCGGGGGTCGAATCGCGTAAGTGCTTGTGGCGCAAGGAGAAGAAAATTTTGAGGTTTGCGCTTTTGCGCGCGCCGGGCGCGCCTGTTCTGCGCGCGCAAACTGGCTCCACCGTTCAGGGGGGCTGGTTGCCGCGGTGGCCGCGGGTGCCCAGATGGCCGCGGGTGGGCGGGGTGGGGTGGTGTGATGCGCACAGCCTGCGACTTCCGTCGTGGAGATGACGACTCGCTGCGCATCGTGGCTCGTGGGGTGCGTCCGCGGTTGATTGGGGACCGGATGCGGGGCGGTGGCCGCGCTCCTCTCGAGAGGCAGAGGGCATAGCCCCGACCTCGACGCCCGCGCGATCGCGGACGCACCGGACGAGCCCCCGCGGACCGCGTCCCCGCGCTCCGCCCGCCCGCTGCGCGAGGCGGCTCGTCGGGTACGGTCCCCGCGAAATTCAGGGTGGGACCGGTGAACGGGGCGAGCCGTTCGGTTGGACCGCGAAGTGCGGCAAGAACAATTTCAGGAATCGCGCAAGGAAGCTGCCCGAGCACAGCACAGGCTTCCAGGACGCCGGCCCGCGCTCCTGCCGGCCCGCCGACGAGCTCCTCGCCACGAAGCACGCGGGCGCGGGCCGGACCAAGGGCGCGGCCTTCGGCCCGGCTCGCGAACCGGGCGAGCCCCTCAAGGCCGAGTGCCTGCGTCGGCGGGCGGCGGAAGCACCGCGACCTTTCGCCGCCGCCCCGCACTCCGGGCAGGGCTCTCCGCGCCGATGCCGCGGCGGTCAGGGGCAACCGGCGAAGAACGCCGGAAGGAAGTCGAAGAAGTCCTGAGCCGTGGTCATGCCGTCGGCGTTGAAGTCGGCGCGGCCGGCGAAGAACGCGTTCAGGAAGTCGAAGAAGTCCTGTGAGTTGGCGGAGCCGTCGTTGTTGAAGTCGGCGGGGCAGGGGCTGTTGGAGCAAGCGCCGGGCGTCGCGGCGGGCGTGAGGCTGAACGACCTGGGACTGGGAGGGAAGAGCGAGTCGGAGGGGATCTGCAGGGTGTCAAGTCCCTGAGAGTCCTTCAGTCCGACGGTGACATCGGACGTGTCGCCTGGGAAACCGCTGAACGTGCTGCGGTCGTCGAGTTCGGCGTAGCGGAGTTCGATGCGGTTCGAGCTTTCGAAGAGCACGACCTGGAAGGTGTCCGTACCGTCAAACCAGCCGCCGGGCATGTGTTGCCATGAGGCGATGAATCGGCGGGAGCCGGGGATGCCGTCGGTGCGGACATACATGGCACCGCCGATCGGATACAGATCATCCCAGAGGGCGAAGATGGCGTTGTTGGGCGGGGTGGAGTAGAACCGATTGGTGTTCTGGGCCACGCCCAGCGGCTGGTTGCCGAAGGCGAGATAGCCGTTGTCGCCGATGCCGATGCTGGTGTAGCGGCGGCCGTAGAACTCAAACTCAAAGCCGATGTCGACGGATCGACCGGTGTTGTTGGCCAGCACGATCGGAGTGCCATCGGCGGAAATATCTTCAAAGGGTGCATCGGCCTCGGCTTGTGTGTAGGCGGCGCTGGGGCAGACGGTGTTCTCGCCGGAGAATCGGCCGAACTGGGCGGCGCAGTCGGCGGCGGTGGTCAGCGAGCAGCCGTTCTGCGTGCAGCAGGCGCCCAGTGGCTGCGAATCGATCGTCAGGATGTAGCGTGTGGGTAGCGCGCAGGGCCAGTCCCAGAAGAGACCCGAGTTGTTGCCGGAATCCGGGAAGACGAGCACGCCGAAACGCCCGGCGGGCAGTGTGAATGAAAGGCTGGCAGGGCCGGCGCAGCGAGTGAGTTCCAAATCGTTGGCGATCACCTCGGCCGGGCAGGTGTCGGACATCAGCAGGACGCGCACGGGGAACTCGGCGGTCACGTTGATCGTGACGAAGGCGGGGTGGTCGAGCGTGCAACGGTACCAGTCGAAGTCGCGTCTGCCGCCGTTGGCATAACTGGAACCCCAGACAGTGATGTTGGGCGAGGGCAGGTCCTGGAAGAGCGGCGGGTCGCCTGGGGCGTAACCCCTGCAGCCGTAGTTGTTCTGCTGGCCGCATAATTCGGGCTCGATGAATGCGCCGGCGGGCTGGGTGAGGCAGGGGAGGATCGGCGCCGAGGTGCTGAGGGTAAGGGTGCCGGTGCCGGAGTCGCCGCCATCGCCGGCGATGCGAACAAGGTAACTGCGCCCGGCGATCGCGTTGAACCGGGCATCCATGCGGCCTCCGCAACTGATCCCGTTGATGAAGCGAAGGACCGATCGGGAGCAGACGAGTTCCGTGTCGGTGGCCTGGTCGATCACCGACATGACGCCGTCGTAGAGATACCCCCCGCCAGTTGCGCAGGAGACGAGAGTGACGAGGTTGTCGACCGACGCCTGATAGACGAACCAAATGTCATTGGCAGTGAACCCGCCGCCGCCGTCGCAGGTGGACGAGCCGTCCGTGAGCGCCCCGCGGGTGGTGAACGGGTTGGCACCTTCAACCAGCGGGGCGGCGTTGGCTCGCAGATCGTTGGGCGGCGGCTGGACGATCGTGACGGACAACTCGCCCATGTAGCCGTTTGGAAGGGGAACGCCTTCTGAATGGCCCGCCGTGCTCGACGCTACGCGGAGAAGCACGACTTGGCCAATGGTGACGGGCAAGGAAAGCGAAGCCTGCGATGCGCACGCGAACGGGGATGAGCCGCACGAGTCGAACGCGGCAGTCGTCCATCCGCCGCTCACTATCGCAACACCGGACGCGGCGGCCGTGTACCTGAACCAAACATCCCTCACGCCGCCAAAGGTATCCGAACCGCAGGGAGCACTGATCTCGGTGGCCGCGGCGAGGCTGCTGAAGGCAAGGGGTGTGTCGGCGAAGAGGTCGATCGCATCGACGCACACGTCATTAGCGGGCGGAGGCAGCATCGTAATCGTGAAGGTGCCGATGACGGAAGATGGACCGACCGGGCCGTTCGTAGGTCCGCCGATGCGGATGAGGATGCTCTGGCCTTCGGAAACGTTGACGTACACCTGCGAGATGACACAGAATGGGTTGGAGGAACCATCGTCGCCGACGGGATCGCACGCCAGTTCCGTGCCGCCGCAGGATGACTGGACAGTCAGTGTTGCAGCGTTGTACCAATAGTCAGGCTCGAATGGGGTGCTGCAGGCGACGATCCAGGCCGCTCCCGCCGAGGGGGCGGTGAAACTGAACCAGACGTCTCCGCGAACGTCGCCGCCGGGGCTGTTGGCGGCAACGCACGGCCAGGGATCGGCGCTGCGCGTGGCGGTGGTGGTGTCGAACGCCTCCTCGGTGTCGATCACGACGGGAATCGCACCCGAACACTCGTCGTTGGCGGGTTGCGCCCGCACCGACGTCTCGATGAATAGCAGGGACGCACACCCAACAAGGACGGAGCAACAACATCGCATCGTTTGACTTGGCATTCTGTTCACCTCACGAAAAAGCCGACATGACACGCGTGTCCCCGCCCGGCTGAGAACACCCGCGCGATGGCGTCAACCATCGCGCGGGCGTGTGCTGCGTAAGTCGGCTCCTACGGGCAGGGAGCGAAGAACGCACCGAGGAAGTCGAAGAAATCCTGGGAGTTGATGATCGAGTCGTGGTTGAAGTCGGCGCTCGGGTTACCGGCAAAGAAGGCGGCGAGGAAGTCGAAGAAGTCGCCTGAGTTCGCGATGCCGTCTTGGTTGAAATCCGCCGCGCAGAAGAGCGGCCGCGTCCAGAGCAGGGCTTCGGTGTAACCCGTCAGCGAGTTGGTGCCGAAGCCCGCGACATAGAGGTTCGTGCCATCGCTGGAAAGCCCCGATGCTCGACTCTCCGTGAACCCGGCGGGGAGGAAAACGTGGAGATCGACCCAGGAGTCCGCCGTGCCGCTCCACAGGCTGGCGTGGGCCGCGCCGCCCACAAATGCACTCCCCGCCTGCTGCCCGCCGCTGATGGCAATGGCGTAGGAACTGGTCAAGCCCGCCGGGCCGAGACTGACCCACGAGTCCGCCGTGCCGCTCCACAGGCTGGCGACGGTCACGCTGCCGCCGTCCCAGGCATACCCCACCTGCTGCCCGCCGCTGCCGCCAAAGACTTCGGACCACACCGCGCCCGCCGGGTTGAGATCGACCCACGAGTCCGCCGTCCCGCTCCACAGGCTGGCGTGGTAATCGGCAAAGTCGCCCACAGCGGCATACCCCGCCTGCCGCCCGCCGCTGGCGACCCGGGCCATGGACTCGTATTCGCCCGCCGGGTGGAGATCGACCCACGAGGCCGCCGTCCCGCTCCACAGGCTGGCGCGGTACTGGTCATCCACAGAGACATACCCCACCTGCTGCCCGTCGCCGACGCCAAGGGCTTCGGACTCCGGCGATCCCGCCGGGTTGAGATCGACCCACGAGGCCGCCGTGCCGCTCCACAGGCTAGCGCGGACCGCGCCGTCCACAATGGCAACCCCCACCTGCTGCCCGCCGCTGGCCGCGGTGGCAAAGGACAACGCCGAGCCGGCCGGGTTGAGATCGACCCACGAGGCCGCCGTGCCGCTCCACAGGCTGGCGCGGTACACGCCGCCCACGGTGGCACCTCCCGCCTGCTGACCGCCGCTGGCGGCACGGGCATCGCAGTGCGTCGAGCCCGCCGGGTTAAGTCTGGCCACGGTCCACTGGGCGTGGGCCGTTGAGGCGAGCATGACACTCGCGAGCGCAGGCAGCGCTGCCATGATGGTGTTTCGGATGGTATTTCGAATGTATGTCACGTTCATTACTCCTCCAGGCTTGTTGTTCCGTCCCGGGACCATGCCATTTTCTCGCGATCAACTGCCGAGGTGTCGCACAATCGCGCTCTTGCGCTTGACTTGGCATTCTGTTCACCTCACGAAGAGCCGACATGACACGTGTGATTCCCGCCCGGCTACGCCGCCGGAACGTTCAGACTCCAGCATGACTCCGTTCCGTGCGGCCGCCCGGACGACATTGCCGACCACGAACGTGGGCGGCGCCCCTTGCCAGGAGCGCGGGGCGAGCAAGCAGGTTCGATGCTCACGCATCGAATGGCGGTGGACACCAGGACGCGGATCGCCGCAGTGTGTCTGTCACACTCCTACAGGCGACGCCGGCGATGGCGGGGGATCAAACAACGTCAAGATCGTCGCCTGATTGGAGATATTTCTCCCGTCAGGTCGAGCTGTGCCGGCTCACGGCATCGGCAACTTGGACCGCCACTGGGCGGCCTTGAGGGCGTGTCCCTGCTCCGGGTCGGACCGGTCCCAAGCTTCGTAGAACGCGGCGAGGCGCTCGATGGAGGCGTTGAGCTGCGGGCTGGCGGGCGGGGCATCGCCGGCGTCGGCTGGGGGCGCCAACCGTTCGCACGCTTCGACGAGCAGGGCCTCGGCCTGGGGCATCTCGGCTCGGGCCGTGCGATACTCGGCGAGGTTGAACAGATCGCGGGTGATATCCGGATGGCTGCGCGGCTGGAGGCGTCGGCGCATGCCCAGAGCTTCCTCGAATTGGGCCAGGGCCAGCTCGTCCTTCCCGAGAGCCCGGAGACAACCCGCCACACCCGCGAGGCTCTGGGCCGTGTCCACCTGATCTCCGGGCGCGATTCGCCGGCGCATCGCCAGGGCCTGCTCGTATCGGCCCAGGGCCTCCGCCGGTTCTCTCATCGATTCGTAGCAGGCGCCGATGTGTTCGAGAGTCGATGCGGCGTCGGCGCTGTCGGGGCTGGCGAGGTGCTGGAAGATCTCGAGGGCATGCTCGTGTGCCTCGATCGCCTTCGACGGGTTCTTAAGTTTCGTCAGACAGTCGGCCATCCGGTTGGTCATCTGGGCCGTGTGGATGCGGTAGGGCTCGCCGAGACGTTGGGCGATGTCGCGTGCCTCGGTGAATCGGTCGAGCGCGTCCTGGAAGTGTTCGAGGGACAGCAGGCACAAGGCGGTGTTCATCAGGTCGTAGGAGATGTTGATGTGGTCGCCGTCGTAGTAGCCGCGCCAGAACGTCAGCGCCTGGTCGTACTTGTCGAACCCATCCTGGAAGCTGCCCATGCCCTGGAAGCAGTAGCCCATGCAGTCGAATGTCGCGGCTTCCCGCTCGCTCCTGCCGGGCCAGGCGCGGTGGCACAACTCCAGGGCGGTCCGGTACTTGGCCATCGCGTCGTCCCGCCGGTTGAACGCCTCGAGGGTTCTGCCAAGTTCGAAGAGGCTTGTGATCGCGGCGCGAGGGTCCTGCTCGACCAGGCGTGCCCGCATCGCCGCGCCGGCCTCGAGGCTCTCGATCGCCTTGTCTTCGCGACCCAGGCGCCTGTAGACGGCGCCGAGCTCTGTCAAGCCTTCTGCAACCCATGGATCATCTCCGGGGCGTGCGCTCTTGCGCCTGGCCAACTCCTGCTGCATCATGAGCAGCGCCTCGTCGGGGCTGCCCAGTGCGATGAGGCTTCTGGACTCCTGGTGCAGCATCAACGTGGTGTTCAGGCTGGGACCGGGACAGAAGAGCTGTTGCATGCAGCGGGCGGCGTGCGACGTTGCCAGGGACTCGTCGTATTGACGATTGCTCCACAGGCAGATCGCTTGATTGGAGAGCGCTGCCGCGAGGTTCAGGTTTCCACCCGGGAACAGACGATGGAACATGGAAACGGCCACTTCGTACTCGACCAGCGCGTCGGCTGTTCGCGTGAGATCTTTGAGGCAGTCGGCCACGACCCTATGGCCCTGCGCGACAGCCGCGTGATCCCCGGGGTGGAGGCGTTGCGCCATCGCGAGAGCCTCGCTGTAGAGCGGAAGCGCCTGGTTGGGCGGGACGCACCAGCCGATGGCTTCCAGACTCTTCACGATGCGATCATCGTCGCCTGTGCATTCGCGCCGTCGGATCTCGAGCGAGCGCCGCAGCAGCGGGAGCGCCTCACCGGACATCTCGCGGGAACGGAGCACGAGGCCCAGCTCGTACATCACGCCGGCGGCCTCCAAACTTCCGGGACCATCGCCGGCGCTGGCGAGCTCCAGAGCCCGGCGGAGCATCCGGTCGGACCTCTCCCACTCGGCGATGCCCCGGTACACGCTGCCGATCATGAACCGGAGCCGCCATTCTTCCTCCGGCGCCGCGGAGAGTTCCCCGGCATCAATGCGGGCGGCGGCGGCGTCCATCATCTCCTGCAACATCCTGGTGTCGCGCCCGAGAGCCACCGACGGGCCGACGCCGGCAAACACCTCCCCCATGAACTGCCCGACCCCTTCGGCGCGGTGACGCGCGGCCGCCTCCTTGACGAGCGCCGCCTCTTTGGCGTCGTTCTTGTATTTCGCCTGCACGAGGCCGTACGTCGCCAGCCCCAGCCCCAGCACCAGCGCGCCAAGCACCGCGGAACCCGCGAGGAAGACGCCGAGGTTCCGCCGCACCAGCTTTCCCAGCCGGTACACGGTGCTGGGAGGGCCGGCCAGCACCGGCTCGTCGCACAGGTACCGCTGCACCTCCATCGCCAGACCGTTGGCCGTCTCGTAGCGGCGGGTGCGGTCCTTCTCCAGGCACTTCATCACGATCCAGTCCAGCTCGCCGCGCACCAGCCTGCCGATCCTTGAAGGCTCCGTCCGGCGATTCGTCGCCACCCGCGCGAGCGCATCTCCCAACGTGCTCAGGCGCGTGCTGGGAGTAGGTGGCTCCTCCTCCCGGATCATCCGCTGCATCTCCGCCCACGCCGCGGAACGGAGCCGCTTGGGGTCCAGCGGCGTCGTCCCGGTGAGCAGTTCGTACAACAGCACTCCCAGGCTGAAGATGTCGCTGCGCGTGTCGATGTCCACGCCGGTCATCTCCGCCTGCTCCGGGCTCATGTACTCGGGCGTGCCGATGAGCTGGCGGTGCTCGGTGAAGAGCGTCTTCTCCGTGAGGCGTGCGGAGGTCGCCTTGGCGATCCCGAAGTCGATCACCTTCGGGATCGGCTTGCCGTCGGACACGGTTACCAGCACGTTGCCCGGCTTGATGTCCCGGTGGATGACCCCTTTCTGGTGCGAGTGCTGCACGGCGTTGCACACCTGCGCGAACAGCTCCAGGCGCTCGCGGGTGCTGAGGCTGTTCGTATCGCAATACTCCGTCACCGGCTCTCCGCGCACCAGCTCCATCACGAAATAGGGGCGCCCCGTAGGCGTCGCTCCGGCATCAAGAACCCTGGCAATATTCGGGTGGTCCATGAGGGCCAGGGCCTGGCGCTCCTGCTCGAAGCGGGCGACGACCTGCCCGGTGTCCATCCCCAGCTTGATGATCTTCAGCGCCACCCGCCGCCGTACGGGCTGCTCCTGTTCCGCCAGGAAAACGGCTCCGAAGCCGCCCTCCCCGATGAGCTGGAGCAGCTTGTAGGGTCCGATCCGGGCGCCGGGCCCCTCTCTGAGCGGCCCCATGGCGGTCGACGTCGACAGCTCGGATCCTTCACCAGCCGGCAGCGCGTTCCCCGCCGTCGGCGAGGCCATGAAGTCTCCCGCCCTTGCCCCGGCCGCCAGCAACCCCAGCACGCGCTGCAGGAGTTCGGCGTCGTTCGCGCACTCGGCGCGCACAAACGCCTCTCTCGCCCCCGGCGGTTGCTCCATCGCCTCGCCGAAGATCCGCTCCATTTGCCGCAGCTTGGTCCCGGCCATGGCCGCCCTTCTAGGACTCCCCCGCGTCGCGCTCGGCGCCCTCCTGGTCTCCCAACTCCTGGAACAGCAACGCCCGCGCGAACGCCCACCGCCGCTTCACCGTCGCCGGCGACAACCCAAGCGCCGCCGCGGTCGTTTCCACGTCCAGGCCGGCATAGAACCGCAGCCGTACCACCCATGCCAGCTCGGTGTCCTGCATCTCCAGGCGACGCACCGCCTCGTCGAGGCTCAGGATCGCGTCGGAATCCAGCTCCGCGGCCAGGTCCACCACACACAACGGCACGCGACGCGCCGGGGATCCATGACTGTCGCCGCCCCGTTTCATCCGCCCGCGCGCTCGCGCATGCTCGATCAGGATTCGGCGCATCGCCTCGGCGGCGGCCGTGTAAAAATGAGCCCTGCCCGACCACTGGGGCTCGCCGCCGCCGACCAGGCGCAGATAGGCCTCGTGGACCAGCGCGGTGGCCTGCAGCGTGTGGCCCGCACGCTCCTGCGCCATCCGCTCCTGGGCAATGGCACGGAGCTGACCATACACGAGCGGGAGAAGGTCGGCTGCGGCCTGGACATCACCCCCCGCGACCCGTTGCAGCAGCCGCGTTGCCGGTGTAGTTGAGTTCCCGGGCATGCAGGCAGCATAGGGCCCCGCACGCTTCGAATGCGTCGGCCGCCAACGGCGCGATGAACTTCGGCCGGGAGTCGCCGTGCATCTCGCGGCACTCGTCGTAGATGACGACGTGGCCGCTGGTCGGGGGCGAGCCGGTCGGAACGTTCAGAACCTCGTGGTTCGTCCACCGAACATGCCCAAAAACGTCCGAAAACCGCATGGTATTACCCGATTCGGGCGCGCAGGAAGGGCCCACCCCCATCCCATATCCCGCATTCCGCAAGGTCTCCCTGAAGTCCCCCGGCCTCCCGGCCGATCCCCTCGGGTTGCTCGACACGCAGCACCTCAAGCCCCGGAGCCTCACATGACCAGCCTCTTGACCCTCGCGCAGAATGCCGCCTCGTCGGGCGGCAGCCCCGTCGTCCTCGTCATCCAGCTCGCCGTCGTCATCCTGACGATCGCGGGCCTGTGGAAGGTTTTCGAGAAGGCCGGCCAGCCCGGATGGGCCGCGATCGTCCCGGTCTATAACCTGTTTATTCTCTGCAAACTGGCCGGCAAACCCGCCTGGTGGGTGGTGCTGTTCCTCGTCCCCGTCGTGAACCTGATCGCGCTGGCGGTGGTCTCGATGGAGGTCGCCAAGGCCTTCGGCAAGACCGCCGCGTTCGGCGTCGGCCTCTTCCTGCTGGGCTTCATCTTCTACCCCATGCTGGCCTTCACCGATGCGCAGTACCGGGCGCCGGGCGCGCCGGCGAGTCCCGCGGCCGATGCCCGCACCCGTGCGGCGGCCTGAAAAGGGCCTGAAAAAGCCGGCCGGATCACTCCAGCGGCGCCAGGCGCACGCTGCGGAACTGGATCTCCGCGCCCTCGCTCTGCAGGCAGATCTTCCCGGCCACTTCTTCGACATCGGTCGCGCGATTCAGCTCCTCGCCGTTGACCTTCAGGATGATCTGGCCGTGGTTGACGATGATCTCGTACTCGTTCCACTCGCCGATCGGGCGCTCGGCGCCGTGCGTTTTCTTCGTGTTCCGGCCGCTCGTGCGAGACCTGTCTGCGGTCATCCTGACCTCGTCGATGTTCCAGAAATCCCCGGCGTTTCCTGATTCAAGCTGGGCCTCGACGCTCTTGGGCCACACCTTGTCGGCCCCCACCATCCGCAGGAGCACGCCGCTGTTCCCGGCCTGCCTGGTGACCGGGTTGAACCGCCACTCGACCTTGAGCACGAAGTTCCTGTAGTCCTTCTCGGTGCGGATGTAGCCGATCGGGTTGCCCTTGCAGATGAGGATCCCGTCCTTCACGCTCCAGACGTCCTCGGGCTTCATCCCCGCCTTGGCCGCCTCCGGGACGATGGCCACCCACCCGGTCAGGTCCTTGCCGTTGTACAGCTTCATTTCACCCGGGAGCGGCGCGCCGAGGTCGCGGATCCGGACGTCCGTGTAGGAAATCTCGCCGTCATGTTCCTGAAGGGCGATGTGGCCGCGGGGCTGCACGCCGAAGCCCGGGTATTCCTTGAACTTGCTCGCGGCGATCTTCTCCAGCCACTCCTGCGTCGGCTTGCCGGCGTCGTCGGCGATGACGGCCTCGACGACCTGCTGGCCGTTGAGCCAGTGCTGGACGACGCCGTTGCGGAGGTAGATGCGTCCCTCGTTCCACTGGCCCGCGGGCATCATGGTCTTGCCCTCCGACGGGGAGAAGAGGTCATAGAGGGCCGCGCAGGAGTGCGCATCGGTGGACTTGGCGCCGTAGGTGGCGTCCTCGAGGACCTGGTACTCGGGGCCGGTCTGCCAGGAGGCGTCGTGCTGCTCGGTGCAACGCCAGATGATGCCGCTGTTGGCCTTGGGGGCCATTTTGAAGCGGCAGGTGAGCTCGAAGTCGCCGAACTGCTCGGTGGTCATCAGGTCGCCACCGCCTGCGCCGGCGGTGGAGAGCACGCCCTCGGACAGCGCCCATCCCTTGGCGGGGAAGGCGGGCTGCTTGTAGGCGCGCCAGAGGGACTTGGCGTCGGGGCCGGTATAGAGCTTCCAGCCGGCGGCCTGATCGACCTTGGTGAGGGTGGGCTGCGCCGCCGCGGGCTGGGGGGCGGCGATGAGGGCGGCGACTGTCAACGGCAGGATGGTGGTGAGCATGGGCGTGGCCTCCGTGGGGTGGTTGGGCATTCTACGGGATCTGCCTCCGGCCCCGCTCCCTCCCCCGTCTGTCAGCGGCTCGCCGCCAAGGATCCCGGCATGCCACTTACACCACACGTCGAGAAGCACTTCGCCGCGCCCGAGGCGGTCCGGGACGTCGTCATCGGGATGTCGGATGGACTGACGGTGCCGTTTGCGCTGGCGGCCGGGCTCTCGGGGGCGATCGATTCCACGGCGGTGATCGTGACGGCGGGGCTGGCGGAGATCGCGGCGGGCTCGATCGCGATGGGCCTGGGCGGGTTCCTTGCGGCGCGCACCGATGCTCAGCATTACGAGGCCGAGCTGGCCCGCGAGCGCAGGGAGGTGAAGGAGGTGCCGGAGGTAGAGAAGAAAGAAGTCGCCGAGCTGCTGACCGGGTACGGCCTGACTGCCGAGCAGGCGGCGCCGGTCGTCGAGGCCTTGGCCGCCGACGAGGGGCGGTGGGTGGACTTCATGATGCGGTTCGAGCTGGGGCTGGAGCCGATCGAGCGGACGCGGGCGAGGAACAGCGCCCTGACGATCGCCGCGGCATATGTCGCGGGCGGGATGGTGCCGCTGACGCCGTACATGCTGGCGGGATCGGCGCGGAGCGCGACGTGGTGGTCGGTGGTGGTGACGCTTCTGGCGCTGCTGGTCTTCGGGTTCGTGAAGGCGCGGTTCACCGGGGCGCCGCCGCTGCGCGGGGCATTGCAGACGGTGCTGATCGGGGGTTTGGCGGCGGGGGCGGCGTTCGGGATCGCGAAGCTGATCGGGTGAGCGGAGGGCGGCGGGCGGTGCGTGTCCGAGCGGTGCAGCCGCGGACTTGACAGCCTGTATCCTGAACATATGTGGACGTTCCTCGCTCGGCTCCGGGGCGTTGCCTATGCGATCTTCGTCGTGGTCGCCGGGCCCCTGGGCGCGCAGCCGCCCGAAGCGGGCGCCCCCCCCACCCCTGCGTCCGCCGCCTCGCCGGCTGTCGAGGGCGCGACCAGCGACGGGACGCGGCTGTTTCTGGAGGCGTGGCGGATCACGCAGCTCGCGTTCTACGACCCGAAGATGCACGGCGTTGATTGGGACGCCGTGCGCGATGAGCTGCTGCCCAGGGCCCATGCGGCACGCGACTCGGGCGAGCTTTCGGCGGTCATCAACGAGGCCCTCTCGCGTCTGCACGCGTCGCACACGGCGCACTATACCCGCGACCAGCGCGAGTACTACGAGATCCTCGACGTCTTCTGGCCTCACGGCGTGCCCGAGCACGGCGACTCGGCGATCCGCCCCGGCCCGGTGGAGTATGTCGGCGTCGGCCTGGTCGCGCGGGTCATCGACGGGCGCACGTTCGCGGCGGACGTCTACGACGCCGGTCCGGCGGCGGCGGCGGGCATCCAGGTCGGCGACGAGCTGGTCGGAATTCTGCTCGACGACGACACGAGGATCCCGTGGTCGGACATCGCGCCGTTCCGCGGGCGCGAGGGGAAACCCACCCGCATCGTCGTCCGGCGCACACCCGGGCCGGAGAGCCTGGAGACGGTGACGGTTGTCCCTGAGCGCATCCACCCGCGTGAGATGTACCTCAAGTCGATGCGGGCGGGAGCACGGATCATCGAGAAGGGTGGACGCGCAATCGCCTACGCGCGCGTCCGCTCGTACGCGAACGTGGCGTACCACGATCAACTCAAGGAGTTGCTGGCGGGGAAGCTCGCGGATGCCGACGCCCTCGTTCTGGACATCCGCGACGGCTGGGGCGGCGCCAGCCCGTCCTACATGGACATCTTCAACCCTGCCGCCCCGACGCTTGCGCTCCATTCCCGCGACGGCACGGTGCACCGCAGCACGGGCGCGTGGGGCAAGCCCACCGCGGTGCTCATCGACGGCGGCTCGCGCAGCGGCAAGGAGATGCTCGCGTACGCCATGAAGAAGCACCACGTCGCCACGCTGGTGGGCGAGCGCACCGCCGGCGCTGTACTCGGCGGGACGGTCCGCCCGCTCTCGGATGGGAGCATCCTGTTCATCGCCGTTGCGGACGTCGACGTCGACGGCGAGCGCCTGGAGGGGATCGGCGTCGAGCCCGATGTGCGCGTCGAACGCTTGCTGCCCTATTGCCACGGGCGGGACGAGCAACTTGACGCGGCGGTGGAGGTGCTGCTCCGGCAGCTCGCCGAGCCGAAGCCGCGGTGAGCCCACGCCCGCTACTTCCCGATCTCCTTCCCGACCACCACCGTCGTGCTCGCTTTTCTCTTCCCGCAGGTGAGCGTGACTTTGTACTCGCCCGGCGGGACGAACTGCTTCTGCCCGAGCTGCGAATCCGGATCGCTGAGCCGGTCGGTCTCTTCCGCCTGCAGGTCCCACGCCACGCGGTTCAGGCCCGGGCGCTGCGGGCCTTTGAGTTCGCGCACGGGCGTGCCCTTCGCGTCCTCGACGGTGATCTTCACCTCGTCGCCGGGGTACTCCCGCAGCCAGTACGTGATCCGCGCCCCCGGCTCGGGGTTGGCGCCGCGGAACTGGCGCTCGTCCCAGAAGCCCTCGTAGGGCCCCACCTGGTGCGGCGTCGCCGGCTTCACGTCGAATAGGTGCACCTCCTCCTGCACCACCTCGGGCGTGAGCTGCGAAAGGAACGACGCATCATCGAGGATCCAGATGGAGCGCCCGTGCGTCGCGGCCACGAGATCGGCCTCGCGCGGGTGCTCCACCAGGTCGTCCACCGCCACCGTCGGCAGGCTCTCTCCGTTCATCCGCACCCACCGCTCCCCGCCGTCGATCGTCACGAACATCCCTCGCTCGGTCCCGGCGAAGAGCACCCGCGGGTTCCACCGGTCCTCCTTCACGACCTGCACGCTCCCCGTGATCGCCGGCAGATCGCCCGTCACGTCCCGCCAGCTCTTGCCGGCGTCCGACGTCATGATCACGTGCGGGAGCATGTCGTCGCCGCGGTGCCCGTCCACCGCGACGTACGCGATGTTGCGGTCGTGGTGCGACGGCTCGATCTCGGAGATGTACTTTCCCTGCACCTCCGCCGGCGTGATGTTCGCCCAGGTCTTCCCGTCGTCGGTGGTCACGTGGATCAGACCGTCGTCGGTCCCCGCCCACAGCATCCCCCTGGCGACCGGCGATTCGGCCAGCGAGACCACCGTCCCATGGGTCTCCGCCTCCGACCCCACCGTCTCGATCTTCTCGATCGCGCGCGTCGAGAGGTCCGGGCTGATTCTCTCCCACTTGTCTCCGCCCTCGGTCAGCTTGAAGACGTAGTTTCCGCCCAAGTACAGGACCGTTCCGCCGGGCTCCCCGGCCTTGCAGTGCGGCGAGGCGAAGAACGGCGTGTTCCAGTTGAAGCGGTGGCGCGGCTGGCCCTCCTTGGGCGCCGGCTTGAGGACCTTCATCTGGCGCGTCGAGAGGTTGTGCCGGATGATGCCGCCTCCCTGCGACTCGGCGTAGATCACATTGGCGTCGAAGGGGTCGAAGGCGAAGTGGTAGCCATCGCCGCCGCACACAAACTGCCAGTCCTGGTTGCTGATCCCGCCGCCGCGTTCACCGGGCTTGTCCCCGCTCATCTCGCGCCAGGAGGCGCTGGGGCCCATCCAGCTGCCGTTGTCCTGCAGGCCGCCGCCGATCCGGTAGGGCTCCGACATGTCGGTTGCGATGTTGTAGAACTCGCCCACGGCCATCGAGTTGAGGAAGTCCCACGTCGCCGCGCCGTCGTAGCTCACGTACACGCCGCCGTCGGTTCCCATGATGAGGTGCTTGGGGTCGCTGGGATCGATCACGAGCGCGTGCATGTCCCCGTGCGGGCGCTTGGCCCCGCCGGCGCGCCAGTGCCGCCCGCCGTCGTCGGAGACGTAGAGCGTGAACCCCAGCAGGTACACCCGCTGGTCGTTGGTCGGGTCCATTTTCACCTTCGAGAAGTAGAACGCGCGCGGCGTGCGGTCGCTCACCCGCGCCCACGTCTCGCCGCGGTCTTCTGATCGGAACACCCCGCCCGCGCGGCTGCGCTCGTCCCCCAGGTCGATCGGCTCCCCGCCGAGATCGGACTCCACCACCGCGTAGACGATCCGCGGATCCTTGGCGTAGATGTCCAGCCCGATGCGCCCGGTTTGGGCGGGCAGACCGCCGGCGAGCTTCTTCCACGTCGCGCCGGCATCGTCCGACCGGTAGATCCCGCCCTTCGGCCCGCCGCTGCGGTAGCTCCACGCCGTCCGCCTCCGCATGTACATCGCGGCGTAGACCGTGCCCGGGCTCGTGGGGTCCACCATCACGTCGCAGCACCCGGTGTCCTTGTCGATCTTCAGCACCGCCGCCCAGGTCCTGCCGCCGTCGCTGGTCTTGTAGACGCCGCGCTCTTCATTGGCGCCCCATAGATGCCCCAGCGCCGCGGCGTAGCAGACATCCGGGTTCCGCGGGTCCACGGCCAGGCGCGGGATGTCGTGCGAGTCGGTCAATCCCACATTCGCGAATGTCCCGCCGCCGTCGGTGGACCGGTACACGCCGTTCCCCCACGACGAGCTGTTCCGCCCGTTCCCCTCGCCTGTCCCCACCCACACGATCTTGGCTTTCCCCTTGTCCTTCTCGTCCTTCCCTCCCTCGGGCCCGGCGGCGCCTCCGGCCGCGCCCCTGTCTTTCTCTTCTTCCGCCTTCCAGCCCGGCCATTCGGGCGGTGCATTGCACACCACCACGCTCCCGATGGATGCTGTCACTTCCTTGTCCATCAGCGGCGAGAACGTCGTCCCGTTGTTGGCGGTCTTGAACAGACCGCTGGTCCCGAACCCCACGTAGAACGTCTTGGCCCCGCCTTGCCCAGGCGCGATCGCGATCTCCGCCACCCGGCCACCCATGTTCGCGGGACCGATGCTCCGCCACGCCAAGCCCTTGAAGTCCTCGGGCCGCAGCACGCGGACGCCACCCGGTGCGCCGGTCGCGGGCGCGCCGGCCGACTTCAAGGACTCGCTGGTCGCGACGGACGCGGCGGGCTTGGCGGGCGCGCCGCTCGGTTGCGCGGGCGCCGCACCCGTTTTCGCCGCCCCTGGGCTAGGCTGGGTGGCCGCGCCACCACCCGCCGCCGCGCTTCCCGCCCCGCTGCACCCTGCCGCCATCCCCATCAATGCCATCACCCACACCGCGCGCGTCCGCTCGTTCATGGTCGTCCTCCGGTCAAGAGGAGACCACGATACCGCGGTTCGCCCATGGCCGCGTGGCAGTCAGAGCACTGCCACGGCACCCGCGCGGGGTTGCGGGGCTACGCCTTGCCCTACTTCTTCGCCTTCTTCTCCAGCGCCTCGTCGAGCGTCTTCTCCAACTCCTCGCCGCGCAGGGAATTGCCTGCGGCCAGGATCTCGCCCGTGTCGCCGTCCACGAGGAAGGCCGCGGGGATCGAGCTGATGGCGTACTTGTCGGCGATCGCGGCCTTCCAGAACTTCCCGTCGTAGACCTGCGCCCAGGTCATCTTGTTCTCGCCCGTGACCTGCTTGATCTTCTCCTCGGCCTTCTCTTTATCCAGGGTCACGCCCAGGATTTCGAAGCCCTTGGGATGGCGCTTCTCGTATGCGGCGGCCAGCCCCGGCACTTCGCCCATGCACGGCCCGCACCAGGTCGCCCAGAAGTCCAGCATCACGACCTTGCCCTTGTAGTCACCTGGGAACTTCACCGTCTTGCCGTCCATCGTTTTGGCCTCGAACGGCATGATCTTCTTCCCCACCGAGTGGTCGGGCGGCGTGGGCACCTCGTCCACTTTCTTGGTCGACTTCACGACCTTGAAGCTCAGCCCGTCCTGCGCCATGTCGGCGATCTCGTACGTCGTCCCGGCGATGTTGAAGGGCTTGCGCACGTCGAAGCTCTCGCCGCGGCTGTCGAACTTCCCATTCCCGTTCACGTCGAGCATGAGGTTCACGCCGGACCGCGCGTCCTCCTTCCCCTCCTCGAGCGCCTTGCCGCGGAAGTCTCCCGCGGCGGCATCGTCGGAGAGCATCGCCTTCATCGTCTTCCCACCGAACGTAGCCTCGCCGGTGGCGGCGTAGTCGCGGTAGTAGAGGATCACGTCCTTGAGCGCCGCCCGGCCGGGATCGCTCGGATCAAACCGGTACATCCCCAAGCTCGCGCTGAACGGCGACCCGCTGGACCCAATCTGCACGGCCGCGGACCCGCCGTACTGCGTGTACTCCTTCCCGTCCCGCCCCGGCTGGGGTTTGCCGCTCCACTCCGCCGGCGCATCGTCGGTCAGATCGCCGTTGCCGTTGCTGTCGACCAGGAGCGTCGCGGGCTTGCCCTCCGGCTCGTCGAGCACCACGTGGAAGACCACGCCCTCGGCGGCCGCCAGCGGCAGCACCGCGTAGCGCGGGGCCGCGAGACCGTCGGGGAGCTTCTTCAGCGTCGCCGGCTTCTCCGCGACCAGCGTCAGCCGCTGCGGCATGTAGAAGCCGATCTCCTTCATCGCCCCCTTCTCCATCGGCTTAAGCTTCACGCTGTCGTCTGCGCCGGCGGAGGAGACGAGCGCGGCGGCGGTTAAGGCGGCGAGGGCGACGGTATTCATGGAATCTCCAGTCCAGATCGAGATTGGGCAGGCGGCGAATACGCGCAGGCCGCCCGAGCGGTGCTCAGCATACCGCCTTTACGTCCGGAACGTCCGGTTGTTGCGAGGCCGATCGCCGCGCTGCGCCAGGATCCGCTTCAACCACGTTGCTCACGCGCCCGGAACTGCCGACCCCGTCCAAAAGGAGGCCGCTGTTTCCGATCAGCCCTGCCCCGCCAAGTCACGCAGCGGCCTGATATCCAGCGTGAACCCCGGCAGCGCGGTCGATGCCAGCGTGTCCCCGCTGACCGGCGCCTCGACCAGCAGCGTCTCCTGGCGACAGTAGCATCGGACGCGCCCGTCGCCCGGATCCACGGCCCAATACTCGCCAACTCCGAATCGCTCGTAGTCATCCTTCCTCGTCGTGAGGTCAAAGGCCTTTGTACCCGGCGACAGCACCTCGACGATGAGGTCCGGCGCTTCCGTCAGCGCGCCCGGGAACCCGGTGACGCGACCCGGTCGGTAACACACCAGATCCGGCGCGTACACGGTGCTGGGGCCAAGTTCCAGATCAACATCGGGGAAGTACCTGAACCCGGGGCTCGACCTCACGAACAACTCGAGTTGGAACTGCACAAGACTCAACGCCGCTTGATGCCGGGTCGTCGGTCGCGGCGACATGCAGACAACTCCATCTATGAGTTCCGTTCGCTCCGCCGTCTCGCCCAGCGCAAGGTACTCGCTGGCCGTCATGCGCAGCCCCGCGTACCCCATGCTCGTAGGCCGTCTCGGTGCGGCGGACATGCTCAGATCTTACGCCGCATGCGCTCTCCCCATTATCCCCCCACCTCCCCCAGCCGCCCCTCCAGAAACCGCCGTTCCACGGTATTGGTCGCCAGCACCAGCGCCCGCCTGTACGCCGCCGCAGCTTCCTCCCGCCTGCCCAGACGCCGCAGGAACTCCGCGCGGGCCGAGTGCAGGTACTGGTAGTCGCTCAGCCGCCCCGAGCGGTCCAGCTCGTCGAGCACCGCCAGGGCGCGCTCCGGTCCCTCGGCCATCCCCATGGCCGCGGCCCGGTTCAGCTCCACGATCGGCGTCGGCGCGAGTGCGAGCAGCTCGTTGTAGAGCGCCACGATGCGCGGCCAGTCGGTGGCGCCGGCGGTGAGGGCCGCGCTGTGCTCGGCCGCGATCGCCGCCTGGAGCTGGTACGGCCCGGGCCTGGCCATCTCCCAGGCGCGCAGCAGGAAGTCGAGCCCGCGCTCGATCTTGTCCAGCAGCAGCATCCGCCCGTCCGGGCCACTCGCGCCGCGCGGCGCGCATCGTGGAGCAGCATGAGCGAGAGGAGCCCAGCACCTCGGGCTCGCGCGGCATCAACTCGGCCAGCACGCCCGCCAGGCGCACCGCCTCGCCGGAGAGGTCGGCACGTGTCAGCGCGTCGCCCGCCGACGCGGTGTGCCCCTCGTTGAAGACCAGGTAGATCACCCGCAGCACCGAGTCCAGCCGCCCCGGCAGGTCGCCGTCGGTCGGCAGATCGAAGGGGATCGCCGCGCCCTTGATCTTGTTCTTTGCGCGCGTCAGGCGCTGCGCGATCGTGGCGACCGGCGCCACGAATGCGCGCGCCAGCTCCTCGGTCGTCAGGCCCGCCGAGGCTGCGGAGCGTCAGCGCGACCTGGGCTTCCTGGGCGAGCGCGGGATGGCAGCACATGAAGATCAGCCTCAGCCGCTCGTCCTCGAGTGCGCTGTCGAGCATGTCGTCCCTGTCCGGGGGCGGCGAGCGCGTGTCCACCGGCTCGGCCGGCGTGGTCTCCTGCCGCCGCTGGGCCACACGGCGCCGGCGCAGGCGGTCCATGGCGTTGCGCCTGGCCGCGGCCATGATCCAGGCGCCGGGGCGCTCGGGTATCCCCGTGGCCCAGTGGTGCAGCGCCTCGACGAAGGCGTCCTGAAGGGCTTCTTCGGCGAGGTCGAGGTCGCCGAAGCGCCGCATCAGCGTGGCCAGGACCAGCCCCCGCTCCTCCTTGAAGACGCCCTCGACCGATTGCCTCGCCGCCGACATCAGCAGAGCGTATCAGCCGGGCCGGGCCCCCCCCGGTCCCCTTGCCGGAGAAACCGTCCACAGAGACAAGGAGTCTGCTTGCGCTTCCGCCGAGCTCTGTGGACGGTCTCAGGACGACCTCATTTCTTCCGGGCCAAGGCGAATGCCGCGGTGTAGGTCACCTTCCCGTTCTCGATCATCCGCCACTCGACTTGATGTGGTCGTCATCGGCGATCTGCACCACCGCCTCGTGCATGTGCGCGTCGTCCTCGCTCTTGACGTTCGTCGCGCCGTAGCACTTAAAGACCAGCCTGCCGGCGGTGCTCTCGTCCTGGGCCCGCATGCGCGGCTGGTTCCCCTTCACGCAGTAGTGGGTCAGCTCAAGCCTCTCCCCGTTCATGTGGTAGACCGTCAGCATCTCGTGATCGGTGCCCGGCATCACGGTTTCCACCACGGCCGACCCCGCCGCGGTGACCCGCATCGACGAGATCACCGTGCTGGTCGGCTTCCCGTCGTCGCCCACCTGCACCCACTCCCCCGCCAGCTTCTTGATCGTCTCCAGCGTCGGCCGGTCGGGCGCCGCGGGGGCAGCCGGGCGGCCGATCTCCGCCCCGCCGCAGCACCCGGCCGCGGCCGGTGCATTATTTCCCAGCCCGGCCGCGGGCCCGACCGCCGCCAGCACGCACGATAGACCAAGGCCCGCCGCCAGCACCGTGTACACGCCGCTCCGCTTCATGACTGTTCCTTTCACTTTCGATTCCGGGTTGATGGACCATGCCGGCGCCGCGCACGGCGACACCGGCCCCCGTCCCTGTCTTCCAATTCGTTTCGAGGTGGGACGCGTCTCAGGGCGCGCAGGCAATCCCAGGCCACCGCACGGCCTCAGCCGCGGCTCACACCCACACCGGGCGCACCTCGATCGATCCGTGGGCCGACGACGGCAGCTTGGCCGCCCACCTCAGCGCCTCGTCCAGGTTCGGCACGTCGATCAGGTAGTACCCACCGAGCTGCTCCTTGGTCTCCGCGAAGGGGCCGTCGGTGAGCAGCGTCTTCCCCGCCCGCACCCGCACGGTCGTCGCGGCGATCGTCGGCTGCAGCCTGTTCGCCCCAACCAGAGCCCCCGACCCCTTTAACTCCGTCGTGAACCGCTGGTACGCCCCCATCAACTCACCGATCTCGCTCTCCTTCATCTTCGGGTACTGGCTCTGATCGGCATAGATCAACAACATGTAGTGCATCGGCGGTCTCCTTTGGGTGAGAGGGGGTTCCAACGGGGCCCGCCTCATACCGACGCAGTGCCGTCCCCGAAAACCACAGCCTATGAAAACAAGAAATCGCGTCGGGGTACGCTCCACGCCACCGCGCCGTGCCCCCCCACTCCCCCCCCCCCCAATCAACCGTCCTCTCGGTCACGCCGAGGCGCATCAATGTTCTACACTCTCCGGATCACCCTGTTCGTGGCACGGTGTCCCCAGGTCGCACAGGTACTCCTCTCGTGAAAGGCTCTCCCATGACCCGGATGATTCTCCTCGGCATCGCCGTCGTCTCCTTGGCTCTCCTCCCCGCCTGCGAGAAGAAAAAGGCCCCGACGACCCCCTCCAGCGCGCTCGACGCAGCGAAGAAGGCCGCCGGTGGCACCCCCGGCGCGACCTCCGACGCCACCGCCGCCATCAAGACCGCCAAGGACAACGCTGTCACCGCCGCCGGGGACGCCCTCGCCGCCGCGCAGTCCAAGCTCGATACCCTCAGGCAGAAAGCCTCCGCTGTCGCTCCGGACGCGAAGGCGGCCTTCGACCAGGCGGTGAAGGACCTCGAGACTCAGTTCGCCGCCGCCAAGGCCAAGCTCCAGGATCTCAAGAGCGCCGGCAACGACGCCTGGCAGAAGATCTCCACCGACGTGAGCGGCGCCGTGACCAAGCTCAACGACGCGCTCAAGTCGGCGATGGACAAATACGCCAGGTGATCCCCCACACGGTTCACGAGCCCCCCTGGAACAGGCTCCCCCTTTCCAGTTCCAGGAGCAGCCTCTTTCTTTCGAGCCCTCCGCCGTACCCCCCAAGGCCGCCGCCGCGCTCGATGACCCGGTGGCACGGCACGACGATTGCCACCGGGTTCCGTCCGTTCGCGAGGCCGACCGCGCGCTGCCCGTTCTTCATTCCCAGCCTCGCCGCGAGATCGCTGTAGCTCACGGTCTCGCCATAGCGGATGCGCCGCAGCTGGGCCCACACAGCGGCCTGAAACTCAGTCCCCCGGAGCGCCAGCGGCACACTGAACTCCCGGACGCGCCCCGCGAAGTAGCCCGCCAGCTCCTCTTCCAAGAGCGCGAGGCACTCGTCGCGCCTGTGCTCGACCTCCGGCGCGCCGTGGGTCGTTTTTCCTATTCGCTCGCCCGCGCGCCGCTCGTCGGTATCGAACTCCAGGAAACAGATCCCCCGCTGCGCGAGCGCGCCCATCGGCGTCGACGCGGCAACCATCGGTCCCAGCGGCGTTTGGATCGTGCACACATGCGCCACGCCGCAGGCGGCGTCCGGCGTCGCCGGGTTATGCACCGGTTTCTCCACCGCTCCTCCACGCAAGACCGGACTTATTCCAATCCCCGCTTTCTGTGACCATCCGCCCTATCTGGGAATCATACCGAGACTCCGCCGCGCCTCTCGCTTTCGCGCGAACCTCCGGAGCCGCCCGTGCGAAACGGCAACATCCGCGTCTGATCCGAAAGGGTCGTGCTCGCCCAGCCTTGTACGGGCGAGGCGGCAGGGCGCGGCTCGTCTCAACCGCGCGCAGTCCAGGTTTGAGCTGTCAGGGAGCCGAGCATGGTCACGCTGACCGACGACGGGCGATGCGCCTTCCGCGTCTACCTGCCCCACGCCGGGTAGGTGCTCCTCGTGGGCAGCTTCTCCAACTGGCAAGACGGCGCCACCCAAATGGAGCGTGACGGCACCGGATGGTGGGCCACGGAGACTCTCGTCCCCCCCGGTGAGCACGAGTTCTCCTACCTTGTCGACGGCGAGCTGTGGATGCCCGACTACGCCGCCTGCGGCATCCGGCGCAATCATTCCGGCAACTGGATCAGCCTGCTCACGGTCCAGGAGCCCGGTGTGCTCGCCGAGTCCGACCGCCCCGCCGGCGCGGCCGCCCAGCCCCGCGGCGCGCGCGCGGACCGCGACGCCGATCAGGGGCGCGTCGCCATACGGCCAGGCGCCGGGGATGCGCTCTTCAATACCGAAGGACCGAGTGCACCTCGCCGTAGCGGCGCAGATGCTCCCGGGCGCTGAGGAAGGTCAGCTCCATCAGCACGGTGATCCCGACGATCGACGCCTTCATCGAGTCCACCAGCTCGCAGCAGGCCTTCATCGTCCCGCCTGTCGCCAGGAGGTCGTCCACCAGCAGTACGCGCTGGCCGGGCTCGATCGCGTCGGCGTGGATCTCCATCGTGTCCTTGCCGTACTCCAGCGAGTAGCTCATCGCCAGCTTCTTCGACGGCAGCTTGCCCGGCTTGCGCACGGGCACGAACCCCGCCGAGAGCGCCTGCGCGATCGCGATCCCGAAGATGAACCCGCGCGACTCGGCCCCGACCACGAGATCGACCTTCCTCCCGCGGTACGGGTTGGCCATCAGCTCGACCGCCAGAGCCAGGCCGGCGGGGTCGCGGATGAGCGGCGTGAAGTCCTTGAAGAGGATCCCCGGCTTGGGGAAATCCGGTATGTCGCGGATCAGCGACTTCAGTTGCAGGATCTGGTCCGGTTCCATCCGCAGCCCGCTCCGCGATCCCGTGCCGTCCCCCGCGGTCCACGCGCACGATACACCGCCCGCCCCGGACCCGCCAGAACCCCACGGCCCCGCACGCCGCCGCCCTCCCCATCCCCCGCCCCCCCTCCGCCTCTCCTCCCTAGACTCCGGCGATGCCGAAGGAACCGCGCGCCACGTCCAAGCTGGAGATCGTCGAGCCAATCGGCGCCCGCGTGCTTATCCGCAAGGACGAGGACCGCAAAACCACCAAGCAGGGGATCCACCTCCCGGACAAGATCGAGATCCCCACGCTGACGGGACGCGTCGTGGCGATCTCCGCGCAGGTCGAGCGCGACGAGAACTACCCCATCAAGCGCTACGACCGCGTGCTGTTCAACCCCAAACACGCCATCCCCGTCGAGTTCGAGGGCGACAACCGCCTCTTCGTCATCCCCGTCGAGGACGTCGTCGCCGTCTTCCGGCGCGACGGCGATCCGGAATCCGGAGCGTAAGCGACCGGCGGCCACCCCCCGCCCCCCCACCCCCACGCCGCCCCGACTTGTGCCGCGCCCTTCACCGTGGACCGCACCCAGCTCATCGCGAACCTCCGGCTGCCGCTGGACCGGCTGCCCGATCCGCTCCCGATCCCGGTGATCGAGCGCCCGTTCAACGTCTCGATCACGCCGCCCGGCTCCAAGAGCCTGACGAACCGCGCGATCGTGCTGGCCGGGCTTGCCGAGGGCACCTCCACCCTGCGCAACGCGCTGGCGGACGCCGACGACGCCCGGGTGATGATCGCGGCCGTCGAGACGCTGGGGGCCCGCGTGGTCCAGCGCGGTGAGGACCTGCACGTCAGCGGGGTCGGCGGCGCGTGGCGCGTCCCGCGCGAGGGCGTGACGCTGAACCTGGGCAACGCCGGCACGGCCACCCGCTTCCTCGCCGCCGCGGCGATCCTCGCCCCGCCGGGGGCCGGGGGGATCACCATCGACGGCAGCGCCCGCATGCGGCAGCGTCCGATCGGCGAGCTGGTCGCGTTGCTGCGGGAGCTGGGCGTCCGAGTGGACGAACTGGGCAACCCCGGCTTCCCGCCGATCCGCGTGCTGCCGCCGGCCGATCTGGGCGCGCTCAAGGCGGGGCTGGAGGTCGGCACGACGGCCTCCAGCCAGTTCATCTCGGCGCTGATGCTCGTGGCGCCGATGCTGCCGCGCGGCCTGCGCCTGGAGTTCACCGGCGAGGTCACCAGCCGCTCGTACGTGGACATGACGCTGGGGCTGCTGACGGCGCTGGGGGTGAGCGTCCACGCCGCGTCGGACGACGTCGCCGAAATCCGCCCGCTGGGCCCGGCGCACGGGGGCGGGCGCACGCCGCTGTTCTGCTTCGACTACCAGGTTGAACCGGACGCCAGCGGCGCGACGTACTTCTGGGCCGCCGCGGCGCTGGTGCCCGGCGCGACCTGCACGGTCCCGGGGCTGAACCGCGACTCCCTGCAGCGCGACGCCGAGTTCGCCGATGAGCTGTTCGACGTCGGGGCCGATGTCCTCTTCGCCAGCCCCGACGGCTCGCCCCCCGCGCCCGCCTCGACTACCGTCACCGGCGCCTCGCCGATCCGGCGCGCCGTCGCCGACCTGTCGCTCATGCCCGACGCGGCCATGACTCTCGCCGCCGTCTGCTGCTTCGCCGGCGGGCCGAGCAGGCTTACGGGCCTCCGCACGCTCCGTGTCAAGGAGACCGACCGCATCGGCGCGCTGCAGCGCGAGCTGGGCAAGGTGGGTGTCGACGTGCAGGCCCGCGCCGCCGACGGCAACGAATCGGTCTGCATCACCCCGCCCGCCGGCGGCCTCGACTGCTCGCCCGGGGCGCCGCCGGTCGAGTTCGACACGTACGACGACCACCGCATGGCGATGTCGCTGGCCCTCATCGGCCTGCGCCGCCCGGGCGTCCTGATCAGGAACGCCGGGTGCGTCGCGAAGACTTACCCGACGTTCTGGCGGGATCTGGCGAAGCTCTTTGAATAGGGCCGGCGCGCACAAAGAGACCCCGGTCATCCCGGGGCCTCCTTGGCCGCGAACGAATCGGTGTGAACTCTCCGGTCACACCGGCGGCTTATCTTTTTCGCAGGGCCGCGATGATCGCCCCCAGGCCCAGGAGCGCAAGCGAGCCCGGGGCAGGGATATTCGGCCCGCCGGTCACCTGGAACGCGTAGATCGTGTGCGGGAACGTCGAGTCGGCGGGGAGGCCGCCCTCGTTGTCGCCGATCTGGGTGTCACCGGTGTAGTACCAGCGGAGGGTCGTCGGCAGCGGATCGGAGGGCGTGCCCGTCCCGCCGCTCACCTGCACGAAGCCCGCGTTGTCCACCATGACGTTCTGCGCCGGCTGGACCGGGATCGACCACCCGCCGATCTGGTACGTCGGGGCATTCCACGCGAATCCGTCGATCAGGATGCCGCTGGAGTTGAAGAAGTCGAAGAAGATCCTGTGACCGCCGCGCCCGCCCGCGGCCGGGCCGACCGCTCCGCCGATGAACGTGAAGCTGGTGAGGTGCAGGTCGGTCTCGCCGACGCGGTTGCCGGCGAAGTCGTCAACGATGCCATCGCGTCCGCCGACGGTCTGGTAGTAGCTGATGGGGCTGAACGGGCTGATGCCGGAGGAATAGAACGCCGTGGGGGGGCCGCCGCGCGGAACGAGCCCCTCGCCGCCGGCGGGCGGGCTGTCGGGATCGCCGAAGTCGGGCACCGGGATGAACCAGTCGTATTCGTCGATGACCGGATAGGCGGACCGGTCGATCGGATCACCGATCATCTGCGCGTTGGCCGCGGAGCCGACGCACAGCGCCACTGCCGCGGCGAGGACCGTGTGGGAACACCTCATCTTGGTCGAGCTCCAGAGGCGAAACGAAGGACACAAACTCCGCCCGATCGGGTGATCGGACGGTGACCGGTGTGTCACTCGCTCCTCCGGAATCAGGCGAGCGCGTCAGCGGGGTCTCTCTCGCGCGGCTCGCCTCTCTAAGATCAAGGTAAGCGACGGTCGCCGTTTACGCAAGGAATTCCTTATCAATTCGCGGTGATCAGCACGGCAGATTGCCCGTCTTTACATATTCCACAAGCCGATAACGCCCGGACCACTAGACTCCTGTGCCACCCGCCGTTCACGGGTCTTTTGCGATCGGCTTCCGGCCCATCTTGAGGAACCGCCGTGCCCGTCAGCCACCCCCGAGTCGTCATCACCGGACTGGGCGCGGTCTCGTCCATCGGCGCCGGCGTCCCGGCCTTCACCCGCGCGCTCCGGGCCGGGCGGTCGGGTGTTCGGCCGCTGGACTTCACCGACCCCCACATGGTGTCCACGGTCGCGGCGAAGGTCTGGCCGGACGTATTCGATCCGTGCTCGGTGATGGACGACATGGACCAGAGGCGTCTGCCGCGCCTGGTCCCGATGGCGCTGGCGGCGGCGAGGGAGGCGATGGGGCAGGCGGGGATGAAGACCGGTGAGGCGCGCAACGGCGGAGCGCCGGAGGAAGAAGGGACCGACGGCGCGGTGGACCGCTCGCGGCGCATCGGGCTGATCCTGGGGACCGGCGCAGGGGGGATCGATTTCACGCTCGACCAGTTCCACACGGTGCACCGGGGAAAGAACGCGTCGCTGTGGACGATCACCAACGCGACGCACGGGAACCTGGCGGGGGAGCTGTCGATCCGGCTGGGGCTGCGCGGGCCTTCGTGGTGCATCTCCACAGGGTGCGCATCGTCGTCGGACGCGGCGGGGATGGCGCTGCAGCAGCTCCGGATCGCGCGGGATCCCGACCGGGGCACGCTGGACGGCATGGTGGTCGTTGGCGCCGATGCGCACGTGCGCTGGGAGACGCTCAGCGGGATGGAGCTCTTGAAGGTGATCACGACGCGGGACTGGAGGGGGGCGGGCGAGGATCCGGCGACGGCCTCGCGCCCGTTCGATGCGACGCGGGACGGGTTCGTGCTCGGGGAAGGGGCCTGGGCGATCGTGCTGGAGCGCGAGGAGACGGCCCGCCGGCGGGAGGCGACCGTGCTAGGGGAGCTGCTGGGGTACGGCGCCACGTGCGACGCCTTCCACCGCGTGCGCCCCGCGCCGGACATGGAGGAATCGGCCCGCGCGATGCGGCTGACGATCGCCGACGCCGGCGTGCACCCGCGTGAGATCGAGGTGCTGCACTACCACGGGACCTCGACGAAGGTGAACGATGCGGCGGAGACAATGGCGGTAAAGATGGCCTTCGGCGACGGCGCGGGCGGGGACGGGCATGCGCGCCGGCTGGTGGGGACCTCGGTGAAGTCGCAGATCGGCCACCCGCAGGGGGCGTGCGGCCTGGCGGCGCTGGTGGCAACGCTGGCGGGGCTCACGAACCAGGATCAGGGGGAGGGGAGCTTCGTGGCGCCGACGATCAATCTGCGGCACGCCGACCCGGAGTGCGACCTGGACTACACGCCCAACGCGCCCGCCGCGACCCGGGCCCGCACGGCGTTGATCAACTGCCTGGCGTTCGGGGCGAAGAACAGCGCGCTGGTGGTGAGGGCGGCGGATCTGCGCGGATGAACGCAGACGACGCTATGCTGCGGGCATGAGGATGCGGCTGGGCGCGGCGGCGGTGATAGTGGTAGCGGTGGCGGGCCGTCCGAGGTTGGTTTGCGCGCAGGCGTCGGAGCTGAGGCTGGACAAGTCGGGGCAGTGGACGCCCGGCCCGGCGGCGGCGCCGGCGCCGGGGACCGACGAGGCGCTTATCGCCGAGGCCCGGCGCGAGTTGGCGGAGGACCGTCCGGAGAAGGCGAAGGACCTGCTGGATGACTTCATCGACACGCACAAGGACGGGGAGCATCCGCTGCTGGCGCAGGCGTACCTGCTGCGGGGCGACGCGATCACGGCGATGGGTAACGAGTTCAAAGCTCTGTACGACTACGACAAGGGCGTGATCGAGCGGTTCCCGGGCTCGCCGGAGTACGTCACGGCGCTGGAGCGGGAGCTGGAGATCGGGATCCGGTACGTCAACGGGCTGCGCTATACGTGGCTGGGGGTGCGGATCTGGGACGCCTCGGACATCGGGGAGGAGATCCTGATCCGAATCCAGGAGCGGCTGCCCGGGAGCAGGCTGGCGGAACGCGCCGGGATCGAGCTTGCGGACTTCTACTACCGGAAGCGCGACCTGGAGCTGGCGGCGGTGGCGTACGACCTGTTCCTGCAGAACTACCCGAACAGCCAGTACCGGATGAAGGCGATGGAGCGCCGCGTGTACGCCGCGATCGCGCGGTTCAAGGGCCCCCGGTACGACGGGTCGACGCTCATCGACGCCCAGGTGCTCATCAGGAAGTTCAGCTCGCTGTATCCCGAGGAGGCGAGCAAGGTGGGGCTGGACGAGTCGCTGACGGCGCGGCTGGAGGAATCGGCCGCGGCGGAGATGCTGGAGACCGCCCGCTGGTACATCAAGCAGGGCGATCCCGTGTCGGCGCGGTACGTGCTGACACGGCTGGTGAGCAAGTATCGGCCGACGGCGTCGGCGAACGCGGCGATCGAGATGATGCAGAAGAAGGGGTGGCTGGACAGCAAGGGGGCCGGCGACGCGGGCCAGAAGAACGACCGGGGCGGAAAGGGGGAGAGCCGATGAGCCGGCCCGGCGCGGCCGTTGTGACCTGGCTGGCGGTCTCGTCGTGCCTGGCGGGCTGCTCGTCGGACCCGCACAGCGGGTACTCGTTCTCGCCCGCGCACGACACCGGGATCGCGACGGTGCACGTGCCGATGTTCCAGAACAACACGTTCAGCCGCGGGCTCGAGGTGGAGCTGACCGACGCGATCATCAAGGAGATCCAGAAGAGCACGCCGTGGCGGACGACGGCGGAGCCGGCGGCGCAGGCCACGTTGACGGGAACGATCGTGTCGTCGGAGCTGCGCCCGCTGTCGTATGCGCGGACCAGCGGGCTGGTGCAGGAGGAGGCGGTGGTGCTGACGATCGAGTTCGACTTCAAGGACAATCGGACAGGGAAGGTGCTGGTGAGCCGGCGGGGGTTCACGGCCAGCGACTCGTTCGTGCCGTCCCGGGTGGTGGGGGAGCGGATCGAGGTCGGCCTGAACGGGGCGATCCAGAAGCTGGCGAGGGACGTGGTGGCGGAGCTGCGCGCGGCGTGGTAAGGCTCCCGGGCGGCACCAGTGGCCGGTGCCGCGGGCGCAGTGGGAGCTGGAGCGCGCCTAGCGTTGAACCGGAGAACCGGGCTGCGGGTGAAGCCGAACATGCTCCGCACAGGTAGCCTTCGCACAAGTTTCACTCATCCAGGGTCGGGGGTGCGGCGAACATAGGGGGACGCCCGTCGGTTCGAACGGGTGCCCAAGCGAGGCCCATTGTTGAGAACCAAGCCAGGACAGGTCGGTGGGAGCCGGTTGGATGGGGGGGCGATGTTCAACCAGGATGGCGGGCGGGAGGGCGGTGGCGGCGCGGGCGGTGGAGGGGGCGGGCCGGGGGGCGGGGGCGGTCCTCCGAATCTGCGTCCCAGCCGCGGGCTGTTCGGGGTGGCGTCGATCCTGCTGATCATCGTGATGCTGTTCCTGGTGGTCACGTCGGTGACGCAGCAGGCCAAGAAGATCTCCTGGGCCGAGTTCGCCAGGCTGATCCAGCAGGACCAGATCAAAGAGCACACGATCGTGATCCGCGATTCGGCGATCACGGCGGTGCAGAAGTCCGGCGACGAGAGCCCGAGCGAGACGAACATCCAGTTCCCGCTCACCGGCAGCGAGCGGGACTTCTACCGGCGGGAGCTGCTGAGCCTCGCGAAGGGGGACTTCCAGGAGCGGACGACGCCGATCTGGACGCAGGTGATGATCAGCGTGCTGCCGTTCGTGCTGATCATCTTCGTGCTGTGGATGATCATCTCGCGCGGCCTGCGGAGCGCGACCGGCGGGGCCGGGGGGGTGCTGGGGAACTTCGGCAAGTCGCGGCACCGGGTGCTGGCCAAGGAGATGACGGGGGTGACGTTCAACGACGTCGCCGGCATCGACGAGGCCAAGGAAGAGGTCACCGAGATCATCGAGTTCCTGAAGAATCCCAAGAAGTTCATGCGGCTGGGTGGACGGATCCCGCGCGGGGTGCTGCTGATCGGCGAGCCGGGGTGCGGGAAGACGCTCTTGGCGAAGGCGATCGCCGGGGAAGCGGACGTGCCGTTCTTCTCGATCAGCGGCTCGGACTTCGTGGAGATGTTCGTGGGCGTGGGGGCCAGCCGCGTGCGGGACCTCTTCAAGCAGGCGAAGGAATCGGCGCCCTGCATCATCTTCCTGGACGAGATCGACGCGGTGGGGCGGCGTCGCGGCGGCGGCTTCACGACCGGCGGGCACGACGAGCGTGAGCAGACGCTGAACGCGATCCTGGTGGAGATGGACGGGTTCAACAGCTCGGACGGGGTGATCGTGATCGCGGCGACGAACCGGTCGGACGTGCTGGACCCGGCGCTGACGAGGCCGGGGCGGTTCGACCGGCAGATCGTGGTGCCGCGCCCGGACCTGCTCGGGCGGGTCGAGATCCTGAAGGTGCACGCCAAGAAGGTGAAGATGGGGCCGGACGTGGACCTGGAGCGGATCGCGCGGGCGACGCCGATGTTCTCGGGCGCGGACCTGGCGGCGCTGATCAACGAGGCGGCGATCGCGGCGACGCTGCACAACAAGGACTTCGTCGAGCACGAGGACCTGGAGGAAGCGCGCGACAAGGTGAAGTGGGGCCGCTCGCGCAAAAGCCGGGCGATCGAGGAGAAGGAGCGGATCGCCACGGCGTACCACGAGGCGGGGCACGCGGTGCTGCAGCTGCTGCTGCCCGACGCGGACCCGCTGCACAAGGTGACGATCATCCCGCGCGGGATGGCGATGGGAGCGACGTTCAGCTTCCCGGAGAAGGACCGGTACGGGTTCAGCCTGAAGTGGCTGCGGGCGTCGATGCGGGTGGTGTGCGGCGGGAGGATCGCGGAAGAGAAGAAGACCGACGACATCTCGTCGGGGGCGGCGATGGACATCCAGCAGCTGACCAGCTTCGCGCGGGCGATGGTGCTCGAGTGGGGGATGAGCGAGAAGCTCGGGTTCGTGCGGTACACGGGCATGGACACGCGCGAGACGTTCATGCCGGAGCGGGAGTACTCGGAGGCGACGGCGAAGCTGATCGACGAGGAGATCCGCTCGTACGCGCACGAGGCCTTCGAGGACGCCAGGCGGCTCTTGTACGAGAACTGGGAGAAGGTGGAGGCGGTCGCGCAGGCGCTCCTGCGGTACGAGACGCTGACGCGCGTGGAGGTCGAGCGGCTGATGCGGGGCGAGTCGCTGGGGAAGCCAACAGTGAGCGACCTCTTGGCGGCGGAGGCGAAGCGGGCCGGGGACGAGCTCGCGAAGCGGCCCAAGCCGGCCGCGGCGCCGGAGCCGCACCTGCCGCCGGGGGCGAGGCCGCGCCCCGCGTGAGCGGCAGGGGCACGGCTCAGCTCGCATGAACTCAGGTATTTCGGTGCGGCTCCGGGCGTTCTAGCCGAGATGCGAGGACGGTGGCGCGGCGCTTGACGGTCGCGCCGGGGAGTCTGGATGGAACTGCTGCAGCAGGCATTCGAGTGGGTGGTGCACATCGACAGGCACCTGGACGCGCTGGTCAGCGAGTACGGACCGCTGATGTACCTGCTGTTGTTCGCGGTGATTTTCGCGGAGACGGGGCTGGTGGTGACGCCGTTCCTGCCGGGGGACTCGCTCCTGTTCGCGGTGGGGGCGATCGCGGCCCGGCCGGGGGCATCGCTGAACGTGTGGGTGCTTCTGGCGGTGCTGATGCTCGCCGGGGGGCTGGGGAACACGGTGAACTACTGGGCGGGGCGGCTGCTGGGGCCGCGTGTGGCCAGAACGGGGACGCTCCCGCTCGTGAACCCGCGGAACCTGGAGCGGACGCACGCGTTCTTCGAGAAGCACGGGGCGAA
Organism: Phycisphaerae bacterium; assembly: GCA_041485385.1. GTDB lineage: Bacteria > Planctomycetota > Phycisphaerae > Phycisphaerales > UBA1924 > JBGPJM01. The sequence goes on from JBGPJM010000001.1 coordinate 45,242, forward strand.
GGCGGTGCTGCTGGCGCGGTTCGTGCCGATCGTGCGGACGCTGGCGCCCTTTGTGGCGGGTGCGGGGATGATGGGGCATGCGCGGTACCAGGTGTACAACTGGGTAGGGACCGTGGCGTGGGTGGGTGTCTGCGTGTTGGGGGGGTATTTCTTCGGGAACTTCCGAGCGGTGCGGGAGAACTTCGCGCTGGTGGCGCTGGGGATCGTCGTCGTCTCGCTCCTCCCCATGGCGATTGAGGTAGTCCGGCACAGGGCCGCATCGCGAAGGAACCAACCCAGTGCGTGCCCCGGCTGCGAATACAACCTTCGCGGCGTGACGGCGCCGAACTGCCCCGAGTGCGGCCGTCCGATCGGCTGAGCCGTCCTGCGACAACCCGAGGGAACCGATCCACGAGAATCCCGGGGGGGTCATCTCGCGGCTATCCTGTCCCCCTTGGGCCTTGAGTGAGCAGGGACATCGGAGACCGTGATGAGCCGAGCAGAAATCTCGTTGCCGCAAGCGCCGGCAGGTTTGCCCACGCCGCGGGCGCTGGGGCAGACGTCGCGGGAAGACCTGTGGTGGGTGCAGCCGCTGGCGGTGTTTCTGGGGCTGGGGGCGTTCATCGTGTACTCGACGTGGGCGGCGCTGCAAGGGGCGCACTATTTCGTGGCCGGAACCGAATACCTTTCGCCGATGTACTCGCCGACGCTGTGGGATGCGCCGGGGCAGCACTCGGGCCACGCGTGGCTCGGGCCGTGGCCGAGCTGGCTCTCCTGGGTGCCGGTGGCTGTGGCGTCGCCGGCATTCCTGATTCTCTGGGCGCCGGCCGGGTTCCGGTTCACTTGCTACTACTACCGGGGCGCGTACTACAAGGCGTTCTGGGCGGACCCGCTGACGTGCGCGGTGGGCGAGCCGGGATTCCGCGGGAAGAGGTTCCGCGGCGAGCGCTCGCTGCCGCTGATCCTGCAGAACGTGCACAGGTATTTCTACTACCTGGCGGCGCTGTTCATCGTGCTGCTGAGCATCGACGCCGTGAAGTCGTACTGGTTCACCGACATCGCGGGCAAGGGCCATTTCGGGATCGGCGTCGGGTCGCTGGTGCTGACGATCAACCCGATCCTGCTGGGGGCGTACACCTTCGGTTGCCACTCGCTGCGGCACCTGATCGGCGGAAAGAAAGACTGCCTCTCGAGCCTGGGGCCGAAGAAGAGGGCCTACGACTGCGTGAGCTGCCTCAACCGGAACCACATGAAATGGGCGTGGTTCAGCCTGTTCTGGGTCGGGTTCACGGACTTCTACGTTCGGATGGTCTCGATGGGGTACATCACCGACTACCGGCTGCTGTAGTTGCGAGGAGCCCGGACTCTCATGGCGCAGTACGAAACGCACGAGCACGACGTCCTGGTGATCGGCGCCGGCGGCGCGGGCCTCCGCGCGGCGATCGAGGCCTCGACGAAGGGGTGCCGCACCGCGGTGGTGTGCAAGTCGCTCCTGGGCAAGGCGCACACGGTGATGGCCGAGGGCGGGGTGGCCGCGGCGCTGGCCAACGTGGACGACCGCGACTCGTGGAAAGTGCACTTCGCGGACACGATGCGCGGCGGGCAGTATCTGAACAACTGGAGGATGGCCGAACTGCACGCCAAGGAGGCGCCGGACCGCGTGAAGGAGCTGGAGGCGTGGGGCGCGGTGTTCGACCGGACGAAGGACGGGCGGATCCTGCAGCGGAACTTCGGCGGCCACCGCTACCCGCGCCTGGCGCACGTAGGGGACCGCACGGGCCTGGAGATGATCCGCACGCTGCAGGACCACGGGGTGCACCAGGGGATCGACGTCTACATGGAGATGACGGTCTTCAGCCTTTTGAAGGAAGGCGGGAGGGTGGTGGGCGCGTTCGGCTACGACCGGGAGCGCGGGCGGTTCCGAGTGTGGCGCGCCAAGGCGGTGGTGCTGGCGACGGGGGGGATCGGGCGGGCGTTCCGGATCACGAGCAACTCGTGGGAGTACACCGGCGACGGCCAGGCGCTGGCGTACCAAGCCGGGGCGGACCTGATGGACATGGAGTTCGTCCAGTTCCACCCGACCGGGATGGTGTGGCCGCCGAGCGTGCGGGGGATCCTGGTGACCGAAGGCGTGCGCGGCGAGGGCGGGCGTTTGCTCAACATCAAGGGCGAGCGGTTCATGTTCAACGACATCCCGGAGAACTACCGCAACCAGACCGCCAAGGACGCCGAGGAGGGGTGGCGCTACGTGACGGGGGACAAGTCGGCAAACCGCCCGCCGGAGCTTCTGACGCGCGACCACGTGTCGAGGTGCATCAACCGCGAAGTGAAGGCTGGGCGCGGTTCGCCGCACGGGGGCGTGTTCCTCGATATCGCGTGGATCAGGGAGAAGTTGCCCAACGCCGAGGAGCACATCAAGAAAAAGCTCCCCAGCATGTACCACCAGTTCCACACGCTGGCGGGCATCGACATCACGAAGGAGCCGATGGAGGTGGGCCCGACGACCCACTACGTCATGGGCGGTGTGCGAGTGGACGGGGACACGCAGATGAGCACGGTGCCGGGGCTCTTCGCCGCGGGAGAGGTGGCCGCGGGGCTGCACGGCGCCAACCGGCTGGGGGGGAACTCGCTGAGCGACCTCCTGGTGTTCGGCAAGCTGGCCGGTGAGTTCGCGGCGGAGTACGCCAAGAAGAACAGCCTGGGGACGGTGAACGGGCAGCAGGTGGAGGAGGCGGGCAAGCGGGCGCTGGAGCCGTTCGAGCGCGGGTCCAAGGGGGAGAACCCGTACGCGATCCAGCACGACCTGCAGGACATGATGCAGGACCTCGTGGGCATCGTGCGCACGCAGAACGAGATGGAGCGGGCGCTGGAGGGGATCGGGCGGTTGAAAGCGCGGGCGAGGGGCGTGGGCGTGCCGGGGAACCGCGAGTACAACCCCGGCTGGCACACGGCGATCGACCTGGACAATCTGCTGACCATTTCGGAGGCCGTGACGCGGGCGGCGCTGGAGCGCCCGGAAAGCCGCGGGGCGCAGTTCCGCGATGACTACCCCAGCAAGAGCGATGAGTGCGCGAAGTTCAACATCGTGCTGCGGAAGAGCGAGGATGGGTCGATGCGGGTGGTGCGGGAGCCGATCAGGCCGATGCGGGAGGACCTGAAGCAGATCATCGAGGAGAACAAGTAGGGAGGGGCGAAGGACGGGACGATGCGGCGTGGGCGCGGGCGGAGAAGCATGGCATGACGACGACAACGACCAGATCAAGCCCCCCCTCCCCACCCGCCGCGGCAGGCGCCGCCGGGGGGGGCTCGTCGGTGGAGAGGAAGGTCTCTCGCCTGTTCCGGGTCTGGCGCGGCGACAAGACCAAGGGGGAGTTCAAGGACTACAAGACCGAGGTGACCGAGGGGATGGTCGTTCTGGACGCCGTGCACCAGATCCAGGCCGAGAGCGCCCCGGACCTGGCGTGCCGATGGAACTGCAAGGCCGGCAAGTGCGGGAGCTGCTCGGCGGAGGTCAACGGCAAGCCGCGGCTGATGTGCATGACGCGCCTGCAGGACCTGCCCGAGGACATGCCGGTGACGGTCGAGCCGATGCAGGCGTTCCCGCTGATCAGGGACCTGGTGACCGACGTGTCCTGGAACTTCGAGGTGAAGAAGAGGATCAAGCCGTTCACGCCCCGGAAGCCGGATGCGCCGGACGGCACATGGCGGATGCAGCAGGAGGACGTGGACCGGGTGCAGGAGTTCCGCAAGTGCATCGAGTGCTACCTCTGCCAGGATGTGTGCCATGTGCTGCGTGACCACCACAAGCACGGGGAGTTCATCGGGCCGCGGTTCCTGGTGCACGTGGCGGCGCTGGAGATGCACCCGCTGGACACGGCGGACCGGGTGGCGGACCTGAGGAAGGAACACGGGATCGGGTACTGCAACATCACCAAGTGCTGCACGAAGGTCTGCCCGGAGAACATCACGATCACCGACAACGCGATCATCCCGCTCAAGGAGCGCGTGGTTGACGAGTTCTTCGACCCCCTGACGAAGCTGTTCCGGATGTTCACGCCGAAAGAGTCGCCGTAACGCGCAAGCGGATCATGGTGTAACGCGGCCCCGCCATTCGGTCGCGGAGGTGGTGTCGCCCCGGGCCTCGAAGTGCTTGACGATGCGCTCGGCGGCCCGCCGGCGGCGGTCGTCCGGGGTCTGCGGGCTGGCCTTCATGATGGTGTAGCCGTCGATGAGCAGGGGCTGGGCGTCGTCGAAGCGCCCCTGCATCGAGAGGCACGCCCCCAGCAGGTTCATCGACGAGCCGATGAGCCAGTGACCGGCCGGGAGCTTCTCGCGCCGGATGTCGAGGGACTCGCGGAGGAGCGGCTCGGCCTCGGCGGCGCGGCCGAGCTCGAGCAGGTCCCACCCGAGGTTGGCCTGGCTGCGGGCGATGTCCGGATGATCCGGCTCCAGCAGCGCGCGGTTCATCTCGAGCGCCTCGCGGAAGAGCGGCTCGGCCTTCGCGGCGTCGCCGCGCTCCAGGTAAAGACCGGCGAGGCTGTTGGCGGCCTTGGCGACGTCCGGGTGCGGCGTCCCCAGCAGCGTCCGCGTCATCTCCAGCGACTGAAGCAAGAGCGGCTCGGCCTGGCGGAACTTGCCCTGGGCGACCAGGAGAAGACCGAGGTTGTTGAGCGCGCCGGCAAGGTCGGCGGTGGGCGCCTGCTTGAGATCGCGGATGATGCGCAGCGACTCGGTGTACAGCATCTGCGCCTCGTCGAGGTTGTCCCGCTCGACGAGGATGAGCGCGAGGTTGTTGATCGCCGCGGCGACGAATCCATCGGTCGGCGGGCGCGTGCGCCGGCTGAGCTCGACATCCTCCCGCGCCAGCGCCTCGGCCTGGTCGAGTTTGCCCTCGAGCCGGTAGACGGTAGAGAGACTCTCGAGGGTGGCGGACACGTCGGCCGGGTCCTCTTCGGGAAGGGACCGGCGGAGGATGAGGGCCGCGGTGAGGTGCTTCTCGGCCTCGGGGTAGCGTCCGAGGGACTGATAGGTACGGCCGATGGTCGTGCGGACGTCGGCCTCGATCTGGGGCTGGTTGCGCAGGGAGCCGGCCTCGACCTTGGCCGCGGCGGCGTCGAGGGCGTCGCCGATGGTGGTGTCCTTGCCGCGCGTGTTCGCCGGGTCGGCCGCGCCGAGGACCTCCTGCATGAAATCGTTGGCGGCGCGGGCGCGGGCGGTCTGCAACGTGGCGGCCTGCGTCTGGAGGTCGGCGATGTGGTGCTGGGTCGCCTCGGCCTCGCGCGCCCGGTTGGCCTGGCCCAGCGCGATGGTGGTGCCGATCAGCCCCAGCACGAGGGCCGCGGTCACCAGCCCCGCGCCCACGAGCAGGGCCCGGTTGCGGCGCGCGAACTTCGTCAGCCGGTACGAGACACTCGGCGGGCCGGCGAGGACCGGCTCGTGCCGAAGGTGGCGCCGGACATCTTCGGCCAGGTCGAGGGCGGAGGCGTAGCGGCGCGTCCGGTCCTTCTCCATGGCCTTCATGGTGATCCAGTCCAGGTCGCCGCGCAGCGAGCGCGCGAGCGTGGACGGGCTGGCGCCGCGCTGGCGGGCGATCAGGTCCGGGGATGCGCCCGGGGCGGGCTGGGGCTGCGCCGGGGGCCCGGGGGGGGCGGGGGACGCGGGGGGCGGAGAGGAGAGGCCGCTGAGGCGGGTGCTGGGGCGCGGCGGCTCGGAGTCGCGGAGGATGCGCTGGATCTCGGCGAAGCCGGCGAAGCGGAAGGTGCGGGGATCAAAGGGGGGAGAACCGGTGAGCAGCTCATAAAGGAGCACTCCCAGGGAGTAGACGTCGGAGCGCGTGTCGATGTCCTGGCCGGAGAGACCGGCCTGCTCGGGGGACATGTAGGCGGGGGTGCCGATGATCTGGCCGTGCTCGGTCAGGCCGGTCTCTTCGAGGGCGCGGCTGCTGACGGCCTTGGCGACGCCGAAGTCGATGACCTTGGGAACGGCTCGCCCCCACGCCCCCCCCACTCCCGACGCCCCTGATCCGCCGTCGCGCTCGACGGCCTCGATCAGGACGTTCCCCGGCTTGAGGTCGCGATGGATAACGCCCTTCTGGTGCGCGTGCTGCACGGCCTCGCAGACCTGGATAAACAGCTCGAGGCGCTGGCGGACGCTCAGACGCCGCTGGTCGCAGTACAGGGTGATGGGCGGCCCGTGGACGTACTCCATCGCGAAATACGGGCGCCCTCGGGGTGTGGCGCCGGCGTCGAAGACGCGCGCGACCGAGGGGTGCTCCATCACGGCCAGCGCCTGGCGCTCGGCGCGGAATCGCTCGATGACGTGCCGCGTGTCCATCCCGAGCTTGATGACTTTGAGAGCGACCTTGCGCCGGATGGGCTCGGACTGCTCGGCAAGGTAGACGGTGCCCATGCCGCCGGCGCCGATGGTGGAGAGGATGCGGTAGGGGCCGATCATCGTGCCGGGAGGGTCGTCGGTGAGGATGTCGACGCTGGAGTCCGCGCCCCCTCCCTGGCCCCGGCCACCCCCACCTCCCCGATCCGCGCCCCGATCCCCCCCACTCCTATCAACCACCGCCGGGACCTGCATGAACTGCTGGTCGGCGTCGTGCTCGCGCAGGAGCGACTCGATCTCGCGACGCAGGGCGCTGTCGGGGCCACACAGGGCGTCGAGGCAGGCTGGCCGCTCGGCGGGCGCGAGGGCGGCCGCCGCGGCGAAGATCCGTTCGGTGCGACCGTGTTCGGGCATGGAGGGAGACTGGGTGGGCATCAGGAATCTTCGGGGTCGCCGTCGCCCTGGAGCTTGCGGACCTCGCGCCTGAGCCAGGCGCGGGCGTAGGTCCACTCGGTCTTTACAGTAGTAAGGGAGAGTCCCAGCGCGGCGGCGGTCTGTTCGATGCTGAGGCCGGCGAAGTAGCGGAGGTGGACGATCTCGGCCTTGCGCGGGTCGCGGGCCTCGAGGAGCTTGAGGGCCTCGTCGAGGGAGATGAGGTCCTCGGGGGTCTGGGTATCGCCGACGGCCTCCACATCCCAATCGACGCGCTGCCGCCCGCCGCCGTGCTTGAGGCGGGCGCGGCGACGGGCGCGCTCGACGAGGATGCGTCGCATGGCCAGGGCGGCGGCGCCGTAGAAGTGGCCGCGGGAGCGCCACTGGGCGTTGGGATCGGCGACGAGGCGGAGGTAGGCCTCGTGGACGAGCGCGGTGGGCTGGAGGGTGTGGCCGGAGGATTCGCGCGCGAACTGGTTGCGGGCGAGGCGGCGGAGCTCGGCGTAGACCAAGGGCAGGAGCTGCTCGGGCGCAGTGGGATCGCCGCCGGCGGCGCTGACCAGCAATCGAGTGACGTCCTGGTGTGCGGTTGAGGAGGTCGGCATGGTGTGCTGGGGGCTGGCGCGACGGGGGCGACGGGAGACTGATGACCAATGTCCGCTGTCCATTGTCCACTGTCCACTGTCGGGGCTCGGAGGTTTCGTGAGGTTCGGCGAGGTTATTTGAGGTTCGGGGTGGGTTTTTTGAGGTTCGATGGGGGTTTTTTGAGGTTCGGCGAGGTTTTTTGAGGTTTTTGGGGGTTTTTTGAGGTTCGTTTTGGGGGTGTTTTTGATGTAAGTTGTTGTGGCGTAGTGAGTTATGTCTGTTAGCGGTTGCTTGGTTCGGGGTGGGACCTGAAATGCATCTCTCGAAGAGAAGTAAGCAGTGAGCAGAGAGCAGTAAGCAGTGAGCAGAAGAGAAGACGGGCGTGGGGGGACAGGGGACGAGAAGGGTCGAGAGATTTCGAGAAAGGTCGAGAGTTTTTGAGAAAAGCAGAGAAGGGCGGGGAAGGGTCGAGAAAAGCAGGGCAAGTTTTTCATGTAAGTGCTTGTGTTATCGATAGTTGTGACCTTTGATGGGGTGTTTTTCGCGAAGAGGGGGGGGGTCGGTTTCTCGGGGTTTTTGGGTGGTTTTTGAGGGTCGGCGCGGCGGCGGCGTCGCTGCAAGTGGCTTTCTGCAAAGCACTTGCGTTGAGGCTCGGCTGATGGGGTGCGAGTCTGAAATTCGGGTGCTCCTGGGCAGGGTTTCGGACCGGACGTTCGCCCCCCCTCCCGTCGGGCGCAGCGTGCGCGCGACGTCCCTCTACCTATGGGCCATCGGCCCTGTTTGCGCGCGCAGAATGGGAAATCGGCGGGGGTCGAATCGCGTAAGTGCTTGTGGCGCAAGGAGAAGAAAATTGTGAGGTTTGCGCTTTTGCGCGCGCCGGGCGCGCCTGTTCTGCGCGCGCAAGCGCGCTCCACCGTTCGGGGGAGTTGGTTGCCGCGGTGGCCGCGGGTGCCCAGATCGCCGCGGTGCGTGTGACGATGCGCTGCCCGCCCCCCGATCGTTCGCCCACCCCTCGCTCGCGCGTCGGGTTCGTCAGGCGTCCGCGGTGATCGGGGACCGGATGCGGGGCGGCGGCCGCACTCCTCTCGATCGGCGGGAGACGTATCCCGAATCTCGGCGCCCGAGCGATCGCGGGCGCACCTGACGAGCCACTCAGGCGGCGTCCCCCGTCCCCGCGTCCCTCCGTCGGCGCACGCTCCCCCCCGCCCGCTGCGCGAGGCGGCTCGTTGGAACGATCCCCGCGAGTTCAGCGCAGGAAGCGGTCTCCCCGTCTCCCCGTCCCACATCCGACATATGTGGGATGTGGGATGCGCTGCTCAACCCTTCCGGCTGATGCACCGCGCGTGGCGTTCAACCACGAATGCGGTTGTCCGCGCCGAGTGGCTTAGTTCGACCACTTCGATGGCGGCTGCGTTCAACCAGCGGCGATGTTTTACGCAACTTTCATAGTCGCCGCTGCGCGTTTCGGGCGAACCGGCTCGCGGCACCGGGTTTGCCTCTGTACTCAGTCTGACTGCTCCGTCGCCGTTTTCGCTTTCGGCCGGGCATATCCGGAGAGGCCCCGTTCCGGGGCCGGTGTTATCGCTGCGCCATGGCCAAGCACCCCACGCCATTCACGCGTTCGCCGAAGTCGCCCGGGCGTGCGCGACGGTTGCGTGGCGAGGAGACGTCGGCACCGCGCCTCGGGCCGCTGGGGCGGCTGTCGCATTGGTCGGGCCTGACTCGGCTGATCTGGTCGTACGGACGGCCCCACCGGCGGCTGTTCCTCTTCGGGGCCGCGTTCGCCCTGGCGGTGGTCGCCTTCCGGCTGGCGCTGCCGTGGACGTTGAAGGCCGCGCTGAGGCCGTGGCTGAAATCGGGCCCCGGCAAGGGCGAGCACACGATGCCGGGTGGGACGCTCTGGAGCCACGCCGCGGCGATGGCCGGCGTGTTCCTGGTGCTGCTCCTGGCGCTGGGGCTGGCGGACCTGCTGGAGCGGCTGTATTTCGCGAAGTTCTCGATCGGGACGGTGCGTGATCTGCGGGCGGCCGCGTTCGGCCGTGCGGTGGCGACGGGGGAGGTCTCCGGCTCGGTGCGGTCGGGCGACCTCATCGCCCGGCTGATCGGCGACACGACGCGGATCAAGGCGGGGATGAAGGGGTTCCTTGTCCATGTCGCGACCAATGGCGTGCTGTACCTGGGCACGATCGGGATGCTGCTGTGGATGAGCCCGCTGCTGGGGGCGGTCTTCGGCGCGGCGGGCGTGCTGTTGCTGGTGGCGACCTACCTGGGGGCGGTGCGGATGTACGACCGCGCGGCGAGGTACAGGTCAAAGGAGGGGAGGCTCGCCAACTCGATCCACCACGCCTGGACCGACGACGGCGTCGAGGCAACGTTTGCCAGGGTCAACCGGTCCAGCGGCACCCAGGAAGCGAAGCTGACCAAGATCCAGGGGGTGACGACGCTGTGCGCGCACGCGATCTTCGGCCTGGCGGTGGTCGGCGCGTTCTGGATCGGCCTGGCGAGTTCGGCCGGCCGGCTGGACCGCGGCGAGATGATCGTCTTCGTCCTCTACGCGATCTCACTCCGGGCGCCCGTGGTGCAGCTCGCCCGGCAGGGCACAAGGACGGGGAAGATCCTCGCGTGCGTCGAGAGGCTGGACCACCTCCTGAAGCGGACGAACGCGCCCGGCGGGGCGTCGCTCCCGGCGTCGCTGAGCGACCGGATCGTCCTGGAAGGCGTGAGGGCCCGTTCCGGCCGGTCGCACGGACGGCGACGCAAACTCGGACCCATCACCCTCGAGATCCCGGCGGGTCAGCACGTTGCGGTGGTTGGCCCGCCGGGCTCGGGTAAGACGACGCTGCTGCGCCTGGTCTCCGGGCTGGAGAACGCCCGTGGCGGGAGCGTGCGGTGGGATTCCACTCCGCTGCCGCTGCTGACGCGGATGGCCTGGTCGGCGCGGGCGCTGGGGTATCTGCCGGAGCGGCCGAGCTGGCGGCGCGCGCCCTTGCGGGCGTTTCTGGGAGTCAAGGGCGACCTGCCGGAGGCGGCGGTCGAGCTCCTGGAGGGCTCCGGGGCCGATCGCGTCATCCGCCGGCTGCACGATGGACTGGAGACGAAGATCGGCTCGCAGGACCTGTCGATAGGCGAGTGCCGCGGGCTCTTCCTGCTCCGCGTGGTGCTCGCCGAGCCGTCGGTCCTCCTGCTGGACGACGCCGCGGGCGCGCTCTCGGAAGAGCATGCGGCGCGCCTGGTGAAGCGGGTTCTGCGGGGCTGCGCGGGTCGGACGGTGGTCATGACGCTCACGCGCCCGGCGGAGGTCGGGGAGTTCGACCGGGTGATCGAGCTGAAGAAGGGACGGGTCGTGTTCGACGGTCCGCCGCTGATGTGGCACGAGCGTGGGTCGTCGGACATCCCGCAGGTGGCCGCGGGCGCCGACGCCGGGCGCGAGGACGAGAACGAGGAGAGATCCGCATGCAAGCCGTAATACTTGCGGCCGGGAACGGGCGTCGGCTGGGCGACGCCGCCGCTGGTCTGCCGAAGGGATTGCTTCGCGTGGGGCCGTGCTCGCTGCTGGAGCACCAGGTGCGCACGCTGCGCCTGACCGGCATCACGCGGGTCTGCGTGGTCGTCGGGTTCGGGGCCGAGGCCGTGCGGGGGGCGCTGGGGAACCAGTGCGAGTACGTGGTGAACGAGCGGTACACGGAGACCAACAGCCTCTATTCGCTGTGGTTGACGCGCCGGTGGGTGACCGGGCCTTTCGTGCAGATGAACTGTGACGTGCTGGCGCATCCGCAGATCCTGGCCCGTGTCGCGGGGGGGCGCGGCAGCGCCCTTGCGTACGACTCGACCTCCGGACGAGAGGAGGAGCACATGAAGGTGCGCATCGAGGAAGGGATCGTGCGGTCCATCAGCAAACGGCTGGCGCCCGACGAGATCAGCGGCGAGAGCGTGGGCGTCCTTGCGTACGACGGGCCGACGGCCGGGCGGTTGTTCGACGCGGCCGAGGAGATCCTCGCTGAGGGGGGGACGCGGGCGTGGGCCCCGGCCGCGGTCGACCGGATCGCCGCCCCCCCCCAAACCGCCGCGATCCGCGCGGTGGATGTGTCGGATCTGCCGTGGTGCGAGATCGATTTCCCCGACGACCTCGCGCACGCGCGGCAACAGGTCTGGCCGGCGATCAGCGGGGAGGCCGCGCACCGGCGCGACGGAGTCGTCACGGTCGTCGCCCCGACGTCCGGCGGCGCGATCGCCTCTGCGAAGGAGATCGTATGAGCCTGCAGGTTCTGTTCACCGGCTACGCCCCGGTGCACTTCGCGTGCTTCCGTCCGATCTACGAGCAGATCGCCGGCACGCCCGGCGTGGAGATCTCCCTTTCCGGGGGGCTGCGTTCCACCCCCCCACTCGTGGAGGGCGAGGAGGACGGCGAGGAGAAGGTCCGGAGTTACGACCATCGCGCGCTCTACGAGCCGTTCGGCCTGGGCGGGGAGAACGTGCTGAGCGTGGACGAGATCCGTGATCGCGACTACGACGTGGTGTTTGCCAGCAACACCAAGATGATCCTGCCCCGTGTCGCGCGGACGAGGGTGCAGATCTTCCACGGGATCTCCTTCCGGAACAAGGCGGTCCGGGAGGAGAATCTCGGCGCGGACTTCTACTTCATCGTCGGCCCGTACATGCGCCGCGCGTTCGCGCAATCGGGACTCCTGCCGGAGGGCGATCCGCGTGCGCTCAACATCGGATTCCCCAAGACCGACGGCCTTCTGAACGGCGAGATCGATCGGCAGGAGCACCTGCGCCGGCTGGGGCTCACCGGGCATCGGCCGGTCATCCTTTACGCCCCGACGGGCCAGAGGAAGAACTCACTGGAGACGATGGGCGAGGAGCTGATCCGCAACATCGCCTCGACCGGGCGCTACGACCTGATCGTCAAGCCGCACGACCACCCGAAGAACATGTCGATCGACTGGGACGCGCGCCTGGCGCCGTGCCTGGACGCCCACACGAAGCTGGTGCGAGACCCGGACATCATCCCGCTGCTGCTGCTGGCCGACCTGCTGATCACTGACGCCTCGTCGGTCTCCAGCGAGTTCTCCTTGCGAGACCAGCCGATGGTGTTCCTGGACGTGCCGGAGCTGTTGGCGAAGGTTTCGGCCGCGGGCGGTTCGAAGCTCGACCTCAAGACCTGGGGGCGCCGCGCCGGCGTCCTGGTCCAGGCGCCCGACGAGGTCGTGCCGGCCGTGCAGAGCAGCCTGGCGCACCCGTTCCGCTACGCCGAGGTCCGACGGTCGATGGCCCAGGATCTTTTCTACAACCCCGGGCACGCGACCGACGCGGCCGTCGCCTGGTTCCTGCGGAGTTTCAACGTCTGTCGGACGGAGGCCGTCGCCGTCTGAGAATCCCACATGTGTTCGCCGTGCGCCGTCACACCCGGCGGCCACGGCTTTTCCCGGAGTCATCCGCCATGCACGCTCGAACCTTCGCCGTCGGCCTTTCCCTGGCCCTGCTGGCCTCCACCGGGAGGGCCCAGGTCGTCATCAACGAGGTCTTCTCCAATCCCCCGGGGGTCGGCAACGACCCGCGCTACGAGTACCTCGAGCTCTTCGGTGAACCGGGCACGGACCTAACCGGGTTTGTGATCGTGGCCGTCTTCGGCGGGGGCGACTCCAACGCCAACAACATCCCCGGGCCGTTGCCGTCGTCCTGGAACCCGGGCGATGATCTGCCCGAGATCAACGGGGCGTGGAGCCTGGACGGCCTGGCGCTGGGCTCGAACGGGCTGCTGGTGCTGTACAACAACACGCTCAACAACAGCGCGATCCCGGCGCTCCTGCCGCCGGCGACCAGCCGGGCGACTTTCACGGCGACGCACATCCAGCTCGCCGGCGTGCCGGCGGCCGGCGACATCCGCAACAACGGGTCGCAGACCTACATGCTGCTCCGCCGACGTCCGTTCCATTCGATCGTGGGCGGGGTGAGCGTGTACGGCGCGGGGTATGCCTGGGCCAAGGGGACCGACCCGGACGTGGACTTCGACAGCCGGATCGACTTCAACGGCGTCGGCCTTCTGCCCGGGGGGCTGCCTCCGCCACCGGAGATGCCGGTGAACTCGGAGACGTCGGGCGAGCCACCCACGCCCGGCCCGCGCACCCTGGAGCCCTACCAGATGGTGGATGAGATCGCCAACTCGGACGGGCGCGGCAAGGAGTACACGCGCTCGACCGAACAGAAGATCTCCGACACCCACGGGGAGAACCCCGACGCCCTGTGCCGCATCAACTTTTTCGGCGCCAACCCGAACCGCGGCTGGCGCTTCGACACGACCGGCACACTGGTACGGACCAGGATGGGGGACGAGGAGTTTATCTACGGCGAGATCCTGGGCGTCCCGGCCATGGACTTCGACCCGATCATCTCCGGCGGCCCGACCGACCCGGCCGGCCCTCGCTACAACATGTTCGGGCAGCCCGATCCCAACGGTACGTACCTGTTCGACGACCTCAGCCGCGTGGGATATCACCTGACGCCCGGCAGCATGAACGACGTTGACTCGCGCGGGGTGGGCGGGGCCAACATCGTCGAGTTCCGTTTCGTCCGCGGCGACTTCAACTTCGACGGCGTGGTGAACGCCGACGACGATGCGCTGATCACCGGGCGCGTCGGCGCCACCATGGACGACCTTGGCCCTTCCACGGACACCAACGGCACGCCGGACCCATCGGACGACATCACGATCACCAACGCCTGGCGATGGCAGGGGCGGGACCTCGAGGCGATCATGGCGATGCGCAACATGAACAAGACCGACGGACCGGGGGGGACCAACGCCCCCGACGTCACCGCGGCCGACCTCGCCGCGTTCCACGCGCTCAACTGCCCCGCCGACTGGAACCACTCCGGCGCGGTGAACAGCCAGGACTTCTTCGACTTCCTGGGTTCGTTCTTCGCGGGAAACGCCGATTTCAACCATTCGGGAACGACCAACAGCCAGGACTTCTTCGATTTCCTCACCGCGTTTTTCGCCGGCTGCCCATGAGGCCCATGAGAGACGGGCCGGGCAGGGGGCAGTGCCCGCCGGTTCAGGAGCGGATTCGGTCTGGTATCAACGGACTTCCGGATGTCTACGGGCGGCAGCGGCTCCGCCCCCCGGGGAATGCCCAGAACACGCTATCGGGCCTGGGTTCATTGGCTGGTTTCAGCCAACCGAGCCCGAGACATCGTTTGGGCAACACCGGCAAGCCGTGCCGGCATACCGTGAACAGGGCGGACCGCCCGCTTTGACGTCCGCGGCGGTGTGGTACACTTGGAGGGATTTTTTCTGAAACTCTGCCTCCCTTCACGACATGTATCACGGGCGCCGTTGTATGGACCGGGAAGTTCACACATGGCATCGACGTGGCCACCGCCGCTCGCAGGCCTGCGCGGCGGGGGCCGGCGTGCGCCCGGGGCGACGCCGTGCGTTCACGCTCCTGGAGATCCTCATCGCGGTCGCGATCATCGGCGTGCTGCTCTCGCTGGTGCTGCCGCTGGCGCGGCGCACGCTCGCATCGGCCCGCGCCTTCAAGTGCCAGATGGGCCTGCGCAACATCGCCTATGACTTTGCGCTCTTCGCCGACGACACGCTCCACAGCAACCGCGGCAACGACGAGAATGAGACTCCGCGGGGCATGTTCAGCCTGGAGACCTTCCAAGCCAGTGAGTACTGCGTGAACGAGTTCTGGTGCTTCGACGGCGAGGATCGGCACGAGCTGCCCGACCTGGCCGGGAACGACCCGATGCGGTGCCCGGAGGTGAGGGGAAAACTGATTCTGCGGAGCAACTTCCCGTGCACCGGGGGCGCCGTGAGCCCTTGGGAGAACGTGTCGTTCGGGTTCAACGTGCGGCTCCGGGTCGCCGAGCGCGTGTCGCCGCCGGGCAGCTCGACCTTCAAGCTGAGCAGCCGCATCATGGCGGAGGGGAACGTGCCCCTGCTCTGGGACGTGGACGGGGCCGCCGCCGCGGCGCGGGGGCATCCGCCGTTCTTCTCCGGGCCCTCACTGGACAGCCCGATGGCCTTCGCCAACGACCAGTACTGGTTCCCGGGGATGCGGCACAACGGGACAGGCAACTTCGCCTTCATCGACGGTCACGTGGCCGCGTCTCGCCGGCCGCTCGACGAAACCGGCTGGCGTTGGGGCTACGTGCCGCCGCACTAGCAGACCCGCATGTCCCTCAGGCACAAGTTCGCACTCCTGATCGGGATGTTCGGGTTGGCGGTCGCCGGCAGTCTCGGCGCGGCATGGTGGTCGTTCACGGTGCTCGACCGCGAGTTGACCGGCCCATTCCTCAGCGCGAACAACGTGCTGGACGCGCTGGGGCACATCAAGCGACAGGCGGGCGAACAGCGAGAACTGCTCCGTGACCGCGCCGACACGGACGTCGGGCCGCTTGCGACCGGCGCGCACGAGGCCGAGGACTCGGGACGGAGAGACGTGGCCGTGGGAGACAGCGCCGCTTCCCCCGTCATCGCACAACCCGGACCGGACGTCGCGACACGCTATCAAGAGAGGGGGACCGCGATCGTCCGCTGGCTGCAGCAGTTGGAGACGGGGGAGGCTTACCGCACGCGCATCGGCCCCGGCACCTGGCGGGACCTCAAGTCCCGTATCTTGCAGGCCGACGTACTGGCCGCGCGCTGGTTCGAGAGCGGCGACGGCCAAGCGCGACGGCAAGCAGGTGAAGTGCTCTTTCAGATCCACGAGGTCATCGAGAAGACCGAGCTGCGCATCCTCAGCGACGCCAGAACGGCCCTGGGGTACGGCCAGATCGTGCGGACGCGCCTGCTGCTGTGGCTCGGCTCGGTTTTCCTCGTCGCGGTGCTGACGAGCGTCCTGGGCGTGGTCCTCCTGAACCGGTGGGTGCAGCACCCCGTCGCCACGCTCCGACATGCGGCCGCACGGATCGCCGTCGGCGACTTCAAGCACCGGGTACCCGTGGTCGGTCACGACGAGCTGTCGCTGCTGTCGGGCGAGGTGAACCACATGGCCGCCATGGTGCATGAGCTCCAGGAGCAGCGGGTTGAGCAGGAGCGTCTCGCCGCCGTGGGGGGCATGGTCCGCCGCCTGGTGCACAGCCTCCGGAACCCGCTGTCGGGCATCCGCGCTCTGGCCGAGGTCACCCGACAGGACGTTCCGGACCGGCCACGGCCCCGCGAGAACCTCGAGTTGATCGTCTCGACGGTCGACACCTTCGAGAAATGGCTCGGCGAACTGCTGGATTCGACGTCGCCCGCTGCGGTGACGCTGAAGGAGCACCCGGTTCGCCCATGGATCGAGCGCCTGGTTGATGCTCATAGACCTCTGGCACAGGGGAAAGGCATCGAGCTCGTTGTCTCAACCGAAGCCGCGCCCGAGACGGCCGTGTTCGATGAACTCCACATGGATCACGCTCTCGCGGCGATCATCACCAACGCGATCGAGGCCTCGCCGAGCCACTCCTGCGTTGGCGTCGACGTTCGCAATGCCCCCGATGGAGCTTGGGAGATCCGAGTGCTGGACACAGGGCCCGGAATCCCGGCGGAGCTCCGTCGCCGGGTCTTCGAGCCCCACTTCACGACCAAGCAGCGGGGACATGGCATCGGGCTTGCAGTAGCCCAACAGGTGCTCGCGGCCCACGGTGGGCGAGTCAGCGTTGAGGGTGCGTCTGGAGGCGACTGCGAGGCGACTGGAGCGTGCTTCGTAGCACGTCTGCCCGTCAGGCCTGGCCCCAGAGAGCCGATGGTGGTGGCTGAAAACAGCCATAACCCGAACTGAACCCTGTCGAGCAGGAGAGTCTGTTGGCTCGAATCTTGATAATCGAGGATGAAACGGCTCTCCGGGTCGCGATCGGTCAGTCGCTGACGAGAGTAGGACACATGGTCGTTGCGGCCGCGGACCTCGCCGCCGCGATCACGGCGTTCCACCAGGCCGAGCCGGACCTGGTCCTCACCGATGTCGGCCTTCCGGATGGCTCGGGCATCGACATCGTCCGCCAGATCAGGTCCGAGGGCTTCGAGGGCGTCGCCGTGGCGATCACGGCGTTCGGGACGATCGAGAAGGCCGTGGCCTCGATGAAGGAAGGGGCCGACGACTTTCTGCAGAAGCCCCTGAAGCTCGACGCGTTCCCGGCACAGGTCGAGAAGTGGCTGGCCCACGGGCGAGCGACCCGAAGATTGCGTCTGTATGAGCGCCTCGAGCAGGCACGGGACGGGTCCGAGGCGGTTCTGGGCCGCAGCCCGGACTGGGAGAGCACGCTCCGGTTGGCCAGGAGGCTGGCGGCCGTGCCTTTGGACGCGCCGAGCGAGCACGGCGGCGTCACGCTTCCTGCGGTACTGCTCCTGGGAGAAACTGGAACGGGCAAGGGCGTACTCGCGCGGTACATCCATTCCGTGGCCACGCAGGGCGCATCCGCCGCCGCGCCCGGCGGCGCCCCGGGCGACGCCCCGCCCTTCGTCCACGTCAACTGCTCGGCCCTGCCGGCAACACTGGTCGAGGCCGAGCTGTTCGGGCATGAGCGCGGCGCGTTCACGGACGCTCGCGACGCCCGACCGGGCCTGTTCGAACTGGCCGACGGCGGGACGATCTTCCTCGACGAGATCGGCGACATGCCGCTCGAGCTCCAGGCCAAGCTGCTGCTGGTTGTCGAGCAGGGTCGCTTCCGTCGTGTGGGCGGTACAAAGGACCGGACGGTGCGGGTGCGGGTGATCGCCGCGTCGAATACCGATCTGGCGGCGAGGGTGGCGGAAGGCCGATTCAGACAGGACCTGCTCTACCGTCTCAATGCGCTCACGATCCGGATCCCGTCGCTCCGCGAACGCGAGGGCGACGCGGTGCTGATCGCCGAGGAGACGCTGGGCCGCCTGGCCGCGCGGTACGGGCGCCCGTGCCCGAGGCTGGGCGACGCGGCCCGCGCAGCGATCGCCGCGCACGAGTGGAAGGGCAATGTCCGAGAGCTGGTGAACACCATGCAGCGGGTGGCGATGTTGTGCGACGGCGACACCGTCCAGCCGCACCATCTGGGCCTGGCCGAGGACGAGCGCGCGAACGCCAGCCAGCCGTCGCACGGTCGCATCCGGTCCGAGGGCGGGCTGCCGGTCTTTGACTTCTCCCAGGGGGTGCACAGCGCCGACGAGATCGAGCGGACGCTCCTTGAACAGGCCCTTCGCCATACGGACGGGAATGTCTCGCGGGCCGCACGACTTGTCGGGCTCACGCGCGCCAGCATGCGCTACCGGATGGAGCGCCACAAGATCTCCGATCTCCACGCAGGCGTGAACGGACAATGACCGCGCGAGCCCTGAACATCATCATCGTGACGATGCTGGCGATGGACGGCGGATCGGCCGCGTCCGCGCAGGAGGAGGGCGCTCACGTGTTCCTCGACGCGCGCGGTGACGCCGTGGTCCGTCGGACCGACCCCGGCAACGACGGCCCGGTCTCCCCGACGGCCACGCTGCCGGACCTGCTCAGCGCCCGGCTGAGCGGCTGGACGGCCCCGAACTCCGCAACGGACCCCTACACGGGATGGAACGTCGATTCCGATGCCCATCTCTTCCGGCTGGACGTGGTCTTCGCGGGGCTCGTCAACCCGCCGGGCACGATCGGGCAGAACGGCGAGCCATTCGATCCGTTCCAGTACGGCCCCAGCCCCGTTTTCGGGTTCATCGAGATCGACGCCGACCGCGACCGGGACACCGGCGGCGAGCTCGGCGGCGCAGCCACACAGCGCTACCTCGCCAACGTCGCCCGCTTCGGCTCGCTCCCGGGGGTCAACGGGCTCGCCGCCCGTGCCGCGCGTTCCGGCGCCGGTCAGGACTACGACGGGGACTTCTCCTCGTCGCCGCAGTTCGAGCGGAGCGGCGCCGACTTCGTGCTCTCGCTCTGCGGCTGCCACTCGAGCAGTGTCGTCAGCGCCGGCGGGAACGGCGACCTGGTCTTCGAGTCCGGGGAGACATGGGTCCTCCGCGGCCGGTTCTTCCAGCGTTCCGGCGGCTATCAGTGCGCCAGCGGC
>JBGPJM010000002.1:0-57725 GCA_041485385.1 Phycisphaerae bacterium
ATGTTGGCCATGACCTTGACGCGGCTGGTGATGGCGGTGCCCAGGTGCTTGGGGGGGGGGACCATCTCGTAGAGGACACCGTCGATGCGGTAGCGCATCTTGAACTCGTTCTCGAACGGCTCGAAGTGCACGTCGCTGGCGCGGTCCTTGATCGCCTGCAGGAGGACGAGGTTCAGCAGCTTGATGACTTTGTTGTCCTCCGCGGCCTCCATGACCGCGTCCAGGTCGATGGAGGCGCCGCCCTTGCCCGCGAGAGCCTTGAACTTGTCATCGGTGGCGAGCGTGGAGACCGCCTCGGCGAGCGACTCGGTCTTCGAGTAGTACTTCTTGATCAGAGCGTCGATCTCGGCGGCGTCGGCGACGACGGCGTCGACGTTGAAGCCCATCAGCAGGCGCAGGTCGTCGACGGCGCGGAAGTTGTCCGCGCTCTTCATGGCGATCTTGATGCGCTTGGCGCGTGCGTTGTAGTCGATCGGGACGACCTGGTAGGCCTGGACCGTCTCGGCCGCGACCGATTCCCTTGTCTCGTCCGACAGTTCGGTTTTCGAGAGGTCGACGAAGGCCATGCCGGCCTGACCCGCGAGGCCCTCGTTCACATCGCGTTGGGTGCAATAACCAAGCTCGACGAGGAGCTTCCCGATGGGCACCTTGCGCGTCTTCTGGATAGCCAGTGCCTCGTGCACGCGCTCGCGGGTCACCTTGCCGAGCTTCGTGAGCACGCGGCCAAGCTTTCGGCCCTTCAGTTCAGCGGGATCGACGGGGGACATAGGGCGACTCTCCGACCCTTCCAGGGTCCAGCACATAACCAATCGAACAGTATAGCTCCGCGGTTCCAGTCGGCGGCCTGGAAAAAATACCGCGTACGGTTACGACAGTCAGATTTCGACACATTTATTGCTTCGGCTGCTGCAGTGGAGCAGGTTCGTCTTCGGCTTCGTCGAGCTCGACCCGTCCCACGGTTCGACCGAGACGATGGACCTTATCAGTCACGTCACCGGGATTCTTACACTTATCGATCATCTCCTCAGCGGAGATCATCCCCCTGGTATAGAGGGTCCATAGGTGATCGTCGAGCAACTGCATACCGAACTTCTTGCCGGTCTGGATGCTGGAGTCGATGCGGAAGGTCTTGTTGTCGCGGATGAGGTTCGCGATGGCGGGGGTCACGACCAAGAACTCGTAGCCGGCGACCATTCCCTGAACGTCAACGCGGCTAAGGAGCACCTGGCTGAGGATGCAGATCAGGGAGGTCGAGAGCTGCACGCGGATCTGGTTTTGTTGGGTGACCGGGAAGGCGTCCACGACGCGGTCGATGGTCTTGGCGGCACCGGTGGTGTGCAGCGTGGCGAAGACCAAGTGGCCGGTTTCTGCGGCGCGGATGGCGGACTCGATGGTCTCCAGGTCGCGCATTTCGCCGACGAGGATGACGTCGGGGTCGGAGCGGAGGACGCGCCGCAGGGCCTCGGAGAAACTGGGGACGTCGTTGCCCACCTCGCGCTGGTTGACGATCGATTTCTTGTGCTTGTGGTAGTACTCGATGGGGTCTTCCATCGTGACGATGTGCCGGTCAAGGTTGGTGTTGACGAAGTCGATCATCGTCGCCAGGGACGTGGTCTTGCCGGAGCCGGTGGGGCCGGTGACGAGGAAGAGGCCGCGGGGGCGACGGATCAGCTCGCGGCAGATCTCCGGGAGGCCGATCTGCTCGAAGCTGAGCAGCTTGTTGGGGATCTGGCGGCAGACGATGGCGAGATCGTTGCGCTGGCGGAAGATGGAGACGCGGAAGCGGGCGACGTCGCCGTAGGCAAAGCCAAAGTCGCAGCCCCCCTCCTCCTGGAGCTCCTGCTGGGAGCGCTCCGGGGTGATCGCCTTCATGAGCGAGACCATGTCGTCGGAGTCGAGGACCTTGGTCTTGAGGTTGGTGAGGTGCCCGTGGAGGCGGAGCGTGGGCGGGCGTCCGACGGTGAGGTGGAGGTCGCTGGCGCCGAACTTGACGACGGTGTCGAGGAGCCGGTCGATCTGCATCGATGACATTGGTTGGCCTCTTCAGGAGTGGTAGAGCGGCCAGCGGGGCCGCGCGCCGGGGGTTCAGTCCTGTTCCTCTTCCTCGACCTGCTCGAGGGCGCCCTCGATCTGTGCCTGGGCGGCGATCTCGCCCGGAGTGGTGACGCCCTTGAGGATCTTGATCTTGCCGTCCTCCACGAGGGGCCGCATCCCACCGGCGAGGGCGGCGTGCCGGACCTTGGCGATCGGCGCGGAGTTGAAGGCGAGCTCGCGGATCTCCGAGTTCATGATCATCATCTCGAAGATGGCCTTGCGGCCGCGGAAACCGGTGCCGTTGCAGTTGGTGCAGCCGACGGCGCGGTGGACCTTGCCCTGGGCCTCCTCGTGGGTGATGTTGGTGAGGCGGAGGAACTTGGGGTCGGGGTCCGGGTCGAGGGCCTTGCATTGGGAGCAGAGGATGCGGATGAGGCGCTGGGCCATGATCGCCTGGATGGACGAGGCGACGAGGAACGGCTTGACGCCCATGTCGACCAGACGGGTGATGGCGGAGGGGGCGTCGTTGGTGTGCAGGGTGGAGAAGACCAGGTGCCCGGTGAGGGCCGCCTGGATGGCGATTTCGGCGACCTCGCGGTCGCGGATCTCGCCGACGAGGATGATGTTGGGCGCCTGGCGGAGCATGGTGCGGAGGATCGCGCCGAAGGTCAGCCCGATCTTCTCGTGCACCTGGCACTGGTTGATGCCCTCGAAGTTGTACTCGATGGGGTCTTCGGCGGTGATGATCTTCTTGTCGGGCCGGTTGAGGACGTCCAGGGCGGAGTAGAGGGTGGTGGTCTTGCCCGAGCCGGTGGGCCCCGTGACCAGGAAGATGCCGTTGGGGCGGCGGATGATGCGGTTGAAAACCTGGAGGTTGTCCTCCTCGAAGCCCAGGTTCACCAGGCCGATCTTGACCGAGTCCGGACGGAGGATACGGAGCACGACGGACTCGCCGTGGTAGGCCGGGCAGGAGGAGACGCGGAAGTCGATCATCGCGTCGTCCACAGGGAGCTTGATTCGCCCGTCCTGGGGGATTCGCCTCTCGGCGATGTTCACGCCCGCCATGAGCTTGAAACGGCTGAGCACGGAGTTCTGCATGCGCTTGGGGAGGTTGTCGCGCTCGATGCAGACGCCGTCGATGCGGTAGCGCAGGCGGACGCGGTCGGCCATCGGCTCGACGTGCACGTCGGAGGCCCGCATCTTGACCGCCTCGGTCAGGATACGGGCGCAGAGCTTGACGATCGGCGCATCCTCGCCGGCGACGTCGATGGACTTGTCCATCGACCGGTCCACGGAGCGGTCGATCGTTCGGTCGATCGACTCGGTCACGAGCGACTCGCCCGCCGCGACCATCTTGGGCTGCACCGTCAGCTTGTTCTCGATGAACGCCTTGATCTGAGAGCGGGAGCTGAGGCGGGGCTCGATCTCCACGTTCAGCCTGAACCGCAGCATGTCCTGCAGCTCGAGGTCCATGGGGTCGTGGATGACCAACTGGAGCTTGCCGTTGGTCTTGGCCATGGGGAGCACGAGGTGCTTCTTGATCATCTCCTCGGGGATCAGCTTGGTGTCGATCTGCTTGGCGACCCCGTCGGAGGAGAGGTCCACGTACTCCATGTTGAACTGGTTCGCCAGGGCCTTGGCGACCTGGTCTTCCTTGACATAGCCTCCTTCGACCAGCGCCTCGCCGAGGCGCTTGCCCGCGGCCTTGGCGGCCTTGGTCGCCGCCTCCACCTGGTCCGGCTTGGCCATGCCCCAGCCGATCAGGATGTCACCGAGTTTCTTCCGCGATCGTGCCATCAGTCCGCCGTGCTCTTCTCTCGCCCTGCCCTGTTGTCGCTCGTACCGCTGACCGGCGCGAGAAGGATTATTTACCACACTTCGTCCCGGATCGCTCGCCGGCGCCCGGAATCCACAACGTTCGTCCATTCGGGCGCCTGCCGGAGGGCTCGGTCGCGTGCGGCCACCGCCCGAGAACCCCTATCATGCACGCCAAGCGGAATCAGGAATGATTAACCACGCAACAACGCCCGGCGGTGCCTTTCCGACGAATCGCCCCAAGGGGCTTCTGATCACGGCCGGCCCGACCCACGAGCCGATAGACGCCGTGCGATTCCTGGGCAACAGGTCCTCCGGTCGCCTAGGTGTAGCTCTCGCCGACCACGCCGCCCGGCGAGGCTGGAAAGTCACTCTGCACCTCGGGCCGACGGCCCTGGTGCCTTCCGATTCGCGGGTCGTTGTCCGGCGGTTCCGAACCACGGCCGACCTGAGCGCTCTCATGACCGTGGATCTTCCCGGTTGCGACGTGCTGGTGATGGCGGCCGCGGTGGCCGATTTCCGCCCCAGGCCCGTTGTGGGGATGGGGGCCGACGGCCTGGGGGGTGGGAAGATCCGTCGGACCGATCAGAAGCTGACCATTGATCTGGAGCCCACACCCGACCTCCTGGCGAGCTTCGGCGCGACCAAGAGGCGCGGCCAGGTCTTCGTGGGGTTCGCGCTTGAGCCGCGCGAGGAGCTCCGGGAATCGGCACGAGCCAAGCTGGTGAAGAAACGATTGGATTACGTCGTCGCCAATCCATTGGAGACGATGGACTCGGACGACATCGACGCCCTGGTGATCGGCAAGGACGGCTCTGAGCGGTCGACGGCCGGGGCCATCGCCAAGACCGTGTTCGCCGACTGGCTGCTCGATCTGATCGAGGCCAGTCCGGTTCTTGCGGGAGCGACGGCATCGGTCGGCGTCGCGCGTGACGACTGACTACCGATCGCGGCGGAGCGTGGTTAGACTGATGGGATCGATGGGGTGTCGACGCTGGGGCAGCCGCTTCATCCGGCCCGGGTACGAGCGGCGTGCTGGCGGCAAGCGTCGGAGGCAGAATGAGGTCGAGGAGAGATTCCAAAGCGTCGCGGCCGCCCGGCTCGTCCCGGCCCGAGAACGAGCCGGAGCCTGACCACGCGCCCGATCGGCCGTTCCCGATCGTCGGGATCGGGGCATCGGCGGGGGGCCTGGAAGCGATCCTCCAACTGCTGGCGAACCTGCCGGCTGACGGGAACATGGCCTTCGTGCTGGTCCAGCACCTGGACCCGACGCACGGAAGCCGGCTGACAGACATTCTCTCGGGTTCGACGCCGATGACCGTCGTCGAGGTCACCGACGGCATGCCCGTGGTCGCGAACCGCTTCCATGTCATCCCGCCCAATACGACGATGACGATCCAGGCCGGGACTCTGCATCTCGTGCCGCGCGGCGATGCTCGCCTGCATCATCTGCCGATCGACGCCTTTTTCAAGTCGCTGGCGCGTGACCAGCACTCGAGCGCTATCGGCGTGATCCTCTCGGGGAACGGGTCCGACGGGACGCAGGGGCTGGCGGAGATCAAGGCGGCCGGGGGGCTGGCGTTCGTCCAGGACGAGGACTCGGCGAAGTTCACGGGCATGCCGCTGAGCGCGCTGGCCAGCGGCTGCGTGGACGCGGCGCTGCCGCCGGATCAGATCGCGGACGAGCTGGCGAGGATCAGCCGGCATCCGTACGCCCTGCCGACGCGGGCGGAGCAGGGGGCGAGAGTTTTCGACGGCGCCGAGGCGGAGTTCAACCGGCTGATCGGGCTGCTCCGCTCGGCGACAGGAGTTGACTTCACGCAGTACCGCGACACGACCATCAGGCGGCGGATCCTCCGCCGGATGGCGGTGAACTCGAAGGAGACGCTGGTGGACTACGTCTCGCTGGTCGAGTCGCACCCGTCGGAGCTGGACGCGCTGTTCGACGACGTCCTCATCAACGTGACCAGCTTTTTCCGCGACGGCGCGACGTTCGAGGCCCTCAAGACCACGGCGTTCCCCCGAATCCTCGAGGGCAAGACTTCGGAAACGCCCATCCGGGTCTGGGTTGCGGGGTGCTCGACCGGCGAGGAGGCGTATTCGCTGGCGATCACGCTGCTGGAGTTCCTGGAGGACAAGCCGGTGCGCCCTCCGCTGCAGATCTTCGCGACCGACCTGAGCGACCGGATCTCGCTGGCGCGGGCCCGGGCCGGGCTCTACCCGGGGAGCATCGAGGCCGACGTCTCGCCCGAGCGTCTGCGCCGACTCTTTGTGAAGGAGGGCGCGGGGTACCGGATCAGCAAGGCCATCCGCGACGCGTGCATCTTTGCGCGGCACAACATGACCACCGATCCGCCCTTCTCCAAGGTGGACCTGGTCAGTTGCCGCAACGTAATGATCTACTTCTCGCAGCCGCTGCAGAAACGGATCCTCTCGGTCTTCCACTACGCGCTGAACCCGGGCGGGTTCCTTCTGCTGGGCGCCGCGGAGACGGTCAGTGCGAAGGCGGACCTGTTCGGGGTGATCGATGGCGAGCACAGGATCTACGTCCGGAAGCCGCTCGCCGGCCGGCAGTACGCGCACTCCACCACCGACGCGCGCCCGGGCGCGCAGGCCGCGGCGCTCCGGCCGGGCGGGGCGCAGGGTCCCAGCCGGTTCGACATTCGGCGTGAGGCCGACAACATCATCCTCAGCCGCTACTCCCCCGCCGGCATCGTGGTGAACCAGGACCTGGAGATCCTCCAGTTCCGCGGGCGGACCAGCCCGTACCTGGAACCGCCGCGGGGCGAGGCCAGCTTCAGCCTGGTCAAGATGGCGAGGGAGGGCGTGTTCCTCGAGGTGCGCGGCGCCGTGCTCGAGTCGCAGCGCACCAGCGCCGCCGCACAGCGGGGCGCCGTGCAGGTCCGGGACGAGTCGGGTGTTCGCGTCGTGAACATCGAGGTCACGCCGGTGAAGGTGCCCGAATCGGCCGAGGCATGCTACCTGGTGCTTTTCCTCGAGGTGGCCGGGCCCGCGTCGCCGGGGCCGAGCTCCGTGGGTGATGGGGGGCGAGGGCCGGGCGCGGCGAGCGACGAGCACGAGGTCGCGCGCCTGCGCCAGGAGCTTGGCGCGGCGAGGGAGTATCTGCAGTCGATCATCGAGCAGCAGGAAGCCGCCAACGAAGAGCTCAAGTCGGCCAACGAAGAGGTCCTCTCCAGCAACGAGGAGCTGCAGAGCACCAACGAGGAACTGCAGACGGCCAAGGAGGAGGCGCAGTCCACCAACGAGGAGCTGGCGACCGTCAACGACCAGCTCAACCACCGCAACCTGGAGCTGGGCCAGGTCAACAACGACCTGATCAATCTTCTCTCCAGCGTCAAGATGCCCATCGTGATGCTGAGCGCCGATCTGGCGATCCGGCGATTCACGCCCGTCGCGGGGAAGGTCCTGAACCTCATCCCGACCGACGTGGGACGGCGGATCGGCATCGTCAGGACGGCCATCGACCTGCCCGACATCGAGAAGCTCGCGCTGGAGGTCATGGACACGGTGAGGACGTCGGAGCAGGAAGTGAAGGATCATGACGGCCGCTGGCACGTGCTCCGGATACATCCGTACCGCACTGCCGACAACCGGATCGACGGCGCGGTCGTGGTGCTGAACGACATCACGGAGATCGTGCGTGCCCGCAATGCGTCGGCGGTGCACAGCACCGAGCTGGAGCTCCAGGTCGCCCAGCGCACGAAGGAGCTCGTCGCCTCACAACGGGCGCAGCGGCTGGCCGACCGGATGGCGTCGCTGGGGACGCTGGCGGCCGGGCTGGGTCACGACATGGCCAACCTGCTGCTCCCGGTGCGGATGCGCCTCGAGTCGCTGGAACGGCGCACGCTGTCGCAGGAGGCGCAGCAGGACATCGACGCGGTCCGGCAGGCGGCCGAGCACCTCCAGAAACTGTCGAGTGAGCTTCGCCTCCTGGCGATGGACCCCGATGATGATGGCGGGCCGGGGGCGAGCACCGACGTCGGCGAATGGTGGTCGGAGGCGTCGCCGCTGTTGCGGAACATCCTGCCGCGGGAGTTCGGACTCGAGCACCGATTCCCCGCCGGCCTGCCCGCGCTTGCGATCGCGAGGCATCAGTTGACGCAGCTGGTGTTCAACCTCGTGCAGAACGCCGCGGATGCGCTGCGGGCGCGCCGGACGGGGACCGTCCGCGTGTGGGCGGAGATTGGAGCGGACCGTCAGGGGGTCCGGCTGGGCGTGACCGACGACGGCCCCGGGATGGACCCGACGACGAAGGAGAGGTGCCTCGATCCATTCTTCACGACCAAGCCGCGTGAAGTCTCCACCGGCATGGGGCTGGCGATCGTCCACGGCATCGTCCAGCGGGTCGGGGGCTCGCTCCTGATCGACTCCGAGCCCGGACGTGGAACAACCGTTATGCTCACGCTTCCGGTCTCGAGCGGCGGGGCCGAGGGGCGCGTCGGTTCCGGGCCGGTCCACAAGAACGTGGTCGTCACGCTCGAGGACGAACGCCTGCGCGAGTACGTGATCGCGCTGCTGCGGACGATGGGGTGCAGCGCGGTTGCCCGTTCCGCGCCCGATGACTCCCCGGCGAGCCTCTGGATCACGGGCGAGGCGGGCGCGACGGCGCTGACCGAGTTCCTTGGTGCGGGGGTGGAGAGACGCGTGGTGGTCTTCGGCCGGCGGCCCGACGTGCCCGCCGACCCGCGAGTTGTCTCGATCTCCGATCCCACACGGTCGGAGCTTATCCGGGTGACGCTGGGCCAGGTCCTGACCGAACGGGTTGAGCGGTAACTGCGGAGCAACGCCTCATGAGCGGCACCCCCCCACGCATCAAGGTGCTGTGTGTGGACGACAACAGCTTCGTCGCGGAGGCGATCGAGCTCAAGGTGCTCGCTCAGCCCGACATGCAGTGGCTGGGGTGGCTTTCCGATGCGGGCGGGCTCGTCGCGCTGGCCCGGGAATCCAGCCCAGATATCATTCTCCTGGACATCGACATGCCGGGGCGTGACCCCTTCGATGCGCTGCGGGAGCTGTACGCATCGTGCCCGCGGGTGCGGGTGATCATGCTGAGCGGGCACGTGCGCCGCGACCTCTTCGACCGGGCGGTCGACGCCGGGAGCTGGGGATACGTCAGCAAGGATGAGGATTCGGAGACGATTCTGTCGGCGATCCGCACGGTCGCCGGCGGCGGGTTCGCCATCGGGCCCACCATGGAGGCGGAGAATAATCGCGCCGGGGGCTCGTGAGCAGTGCGCAGGATCGGCGGCGGTCCACCTATCGTTGACCGATGCCGGCCGAACCGCCCAAGACCAGCCCCGCCCCCCCGCCTCAGCCGTCGCCCAGGACTCTCGACGACTACATCGCCGGGGTTCTGCCGAATCTCAACAAGCGGGAGCGACGCCGGCTTGTCGGACGGGGCGGGGTAACGGTGAACGGGCGGGAGATCACAGAGGTCGGCACGCCGATCGCTCCCGGCGACGTTGTCGAGCTTCCGGCACTTGCCGGGGCAAACCACGCGGCCGGACCGGGCAATCCCCCCCCCCGCCCGGCCCTCTCCGACGATTCCCGGCCGTCGCTACAGGCGCCCACGGGGGGGCTGTCACCACGCGGGGCCGAGAGGCCCGCCAGAACGACCCGCCTCCCGGGTGGCGTACGCCTGGTGTACGAGGACACCGATCTCCTCGTCGTCGACAAGCCACCAGGGCTGCTCACCGCCGATCCGACGCGTACGACGACCGACACACTCTTCGACCTCTTGAAGGAGTACATCCGTCGCGGACGCCCCGGCGGGAAGCGGCCACGACCCACGCAGGCCCGGGTATGGGTGATCCATCGATTGGATAAGGACGCCTCGGGGCTGCTGGTCTTTGCCCGATCGGAACGCGCATTCCAGGTCATCAAGGAGGACTTCCGGGCCAAACGGGTCCACCGGCTCTACCTCGCCGTCGCGGAGGGGATCGTCGGCCCACCCGGCCACTCCGGCACGCACCAGTCGTTCCTGCACGAGGACTTCCGCGGGTTGGTGAAGAGCATCGAGCCGTCCAAGTTTCGCGGCGTGCCGGGGGAAGCCGCCAAACTCGCCGTCACGCACTACCGCGTGATCGCGTCGTCGCCGACTACCGGGCCGCGGGGCGGGCTGTCGCTGCTGCAGGTCCGCCTGGAGACGGGACGGAAGAACCAGATCCGTATCCACATGGCCGACCTGGGCCACCCGCTGGCGGGCGATCGGAAGTACGGGGCGATGTCGGATCCGTTGGGACGGCTGGGCCTGCATGCCGCGGAGCTCGGCTTCATGCACCCGGCCACGGGGATGACCGTGCGATACTCGAGCCCGGCGCCTCCTTCGTTCTATCGCTGCGTCGGAGTCAGGCCGGCTCGAGAGGAGGAGGCGACGCCGCCGGCGGGCGCGGAGCCACGGCCCCAGCGGTCGGCCGCGCCGCCCCCTTCTCGTGCGCCGAGGAACGAGCGGGGCACGCCACCTGATACCTCGTGGGACCGCGTCGCCGGCTGGTACGACGAGCTCCTCGACGACCGCGGCAACGACCACTACGAGCGGGTCATCCTCCCGGGAGTGCTGCGCCTCCTGGGGCCGCGCCCGGGCGCTCGGGTGCTGGACGTCGCCTGTGGGCAGGGGATCCTGAGCAGGCGTCTGGCGGACCTGGGCGTGCGGGTGGTGGGCGTCGACGCCTCTCCCCGCCTGATCGACGCCGCGCGGAGGCGGTCGGCTGAGGAAAAGGCCGGGCTGGTGGAGTACTGCGTGGGCGATGCGAGGGAGCTGGCCTCGCTTAGCCTGGGCGAGTTCGACGGCGCGGCGTGCGTGATGGGCCTTAGCAACATCGAGCCCCTTGAGCCCGTGGTTCTCGGCATCGCGAGCGCGTTGAGGCGCGGCGGAGTGTTCGTCTTCGTCATCGCCCATCCCGCTTTCCGCGCTTCGGGGCAGACGAGTTGGGACTGGGACGAGCGGAACCGGCGCCAGTTCCGACGGGTGGACGGGTATCTCTCCCCTGGGCAGTACCGAGTACAGATGCACCCGGGGAAGGATCCGGAGGTGGTGACCTGGACCTTCCACCGGCCGATCCAGACCTACATCAAGACCCTGGCCGCGGCCGGTCTGCTCGTGGAGGCGATCGAAGAATGGCCCGGCCAGCGGGTCAGCACGTCGGGGCCCCGTGCCGCGGAGGAGAACCGTGCAGCGCGTGAGATCCCGCTCTTCCTGGGTGTTCGCGCGGTGCGGTTGTCCGCGGAGGCGACGGAGGTCACGGGCAACCAGTGAAGAAGCAGTTCAGGAAGTCGAAGAAATCCTGGCTGTTCGTGATGCCGTCGACGTTGAAATCAGCCTGGCCGGCGAAGAAGCCGTTCAGGAAATCGAAGAAATCCTGGCTGTTCGCGAGGCCGTCGGCGTTGAAGTCGCATGGGCAGAGCAGATTGATCGTGCGGCTGTCCATCGCCACCGGCACGCTCTTGCCGAACATCAACCACATGTCGTAGGCGTTCTGGCCGGGGTTGCCGCCGATGCCGCTCGTGCCGTGGTCCCGCAGGAACTCGATGTACTCCTTCGACGTCGTCTGGTAGTACACGGTCACCATCGCCCGCTGCACACCGGGAGGAAAGGCGAAGGCAGTGTCGTCCCAGTACTGGCCGTCGGTGTAGCTGTACCCGACGTGCCCGGCCTGGACGGCGGCGAAGCTCGCGTTGTTGAAGCCCATGGGTGGGATGCGGTTGTCCTTGAAGACCGTGTTGTTCACCGCCAGGTGGAACCCCGGCCCGATGGGGATGCCCGTTGCGGCCGAGATCGCGGGATCAACGCCGTTGCGGGCCTCGTAGACCTTCGTGTCCGCCGTGCTGAGCACCGCTGTGACCGGGTCGTACGACCCCATCTCCGCGACCGTCTGGCCCGCGGGGTCCAGGAACTTCACGTTGATCCACATCCGGCGCCCCTCGTTGTACCCCGTCGGCAGCTTGTGCCCCGTGAAGTTGATGATCCGCGTCGTCAGAGTGCCGGGGCTGGCGAAGAGTTCGAGATCGGACGCCTTCTGCAGCATGTCCTGCGCCCGCGCGACGGAGGCGTCCACGGCCGCGTCGCTGAGGCCCGACTCGGACTGGAAGTACAGCTGGTTGATCGCGCGGAGCACCCAGGTGTTGCCGCCGTTGAAGTTGTGCTGCGGCAGGTTGTCCCGCACCGGCGGGTTGAAGGCGCACCCCTGCCCCGTGATCGTGGGCAAGTGGCAATCCTGGCAGCTGCTGACCGCCGGCTGGTTTCCCCCGAACCGCCCGCCGAGGTTCACCGGCCCCTGGGCGAACAGGCTCTGCGACCATTCGCTGTAGGTCCGCTGCTCGGGGAACTGCTGGTACTTGTCGTCGGTCGGGGCGGGCGTGTCCAGCTCGTTCAGCGTGTAGGTGCTGTCCGGTTGGCGTGAGAAATGCGGCAGGCTGACGTCGTGGCAGGTCGCGCACATGCGTGAGCTCAGGTGGAAGGGCGACTGCCTGAACTGGTGGAATCCCGGCCAGCCGCCCGGGCGGATTACCAGCCAGTCGGCCTGGAGGTCGAATGGGCCGCGCCGGCGGTCGCTGGGATCGATGACGTAGTTGGCGCTGTGCGGGTTGAACGGGAGCTCGGTCAACGCGGCGAGGATGGCCTGGTCGTCCGGCGGGCTCATTCCGGGCGTGTAGACGGGATCCACCATGCGGTGGCAGATCGAGCACGCCACGCCCTCGAAATCCACGTCCTGGAGCAGCGATCCGTCGGTCGGTGTGCTGTGCCCCACCAGCCATCCCTGCGGAACATGACACCGAAGGCAGGTGTCGCCCGAGAAGGAGGCGTCCTGCCCCGCGTTGGCCAGGGCCGCGTGGAATACGGGGTCGCGGCCGGCCTGCCCCATCATGCTGGCATTCCAGCGGGTGTAGGGCTCTTCCGGTTCAGAGTAGCTGCCGTGGCAGAAGGAGCAGACAACGGCCGAGACCGGTTCGTCGTTGAGTGCTAGGGGCTGTGTGCCGGGCGCGTGGAAATCGTTGATTGTCGTCGGCACGGGCTCGAGGGCCATGGCGACGCTGACGGCCGCCAGGGCCATCCCGCCTAGCCAGCAGGTCTCCGCCAAACCGAATCGACGACTGTTCCGACTCCGCATCGACCTGCTCCTGCTCCACTCCCCGGTCGACGAGCCGGGCATTCAGACTGTCGGCCGCCTCGGGATCCGGCTGGACCCCATTCCACACCCGATGAACTTGCGCGACGCCAAAAGGACACACATGCCGGATGCCGCGACCGCGGCACCGTCCTCCATTACGTACGCATGCCCAACAGGATGAGACTCAGGCTCGACGAACTATCGCGCGGGAACGTGGAGGGTCAAGCACCGCCGGCGCGTTACCGGAACTGCTGACCCGGCTCAGGCTCTGTGCGGCTCAGCCCGCTCGCAGCAGCTCGACCTCGCCCGGGTCGGGGCACAGGCCCCGCTGGAACCCCTCTCGCAGCAGGCCCCCGATCGCCCGGCGCCCCCGCTCGCCCGCGTCGAGGGTCAGCTGGTTCACGTACATCCCGACGAAACGATCGATGAGTTCTGGCGCCACGCCGGGCGCGAATCCCGCGGCGTACTCGATCGATTCGGCATGATGCTCCATCGCGTACCGGATCGAGGCTTCCAGCAGACGTACAACCTCCCGCGTCGTGCCCCGTCCGAGCCGATCGTCCAGATCGCGCCTCACCACATTGCCGCCCAGCGGCAAGGGAAGCCCCGTGCGCCCGTTCCACCACGCTCCGAGATCGGCAAGCTCCACCAGGCCGTGGTCCTGGTAGGTGAGTTGTCCCTCGTGGATCACCAGCCCGGCGTCGGCCTCGGCGCTCGTGACGGCGTCGATGATGCGAGAGAACAAGACCTGCGAGCGGCGCGCCGGCACAGCGCCCAGCATCAGGCTCAGCGCGAGAAACGCCGTGGTTCGTTCGCCCGGGACGGCGATGAGCGCCCGGCCATGAGCGATTTCCGCCAACCGGTCCGTCGGCGATCCTCCGCCCTGGTCCGGACGCGCCACGACCTTCGGACCATACCCATCGCCCATCGACGACCCGCACGCCGTCAACGAGTACCGCGTTTTCACGTGGGGGTAGGTGTGCATCGAGATCGCGGTGATGTCCAGGTCGCCGCATTCGGCCGCACGCCGATTCAGGGCCTCGATGTCCGAGGGCGCCGCCAGGAATCGAAGATGCCCCGTGTCCAGCACCGGCGGGCGCACGGTGCGCGACGTATCGAGCGGGTCGATCATCCCCGTGATCGGCCACCACATGAACACATCGTCGGCATCGGGGGAATGACCGAACGTCAGTGCGACCTTCTCCGTCGCCATGCGCCGATGGTAGATCAACCGCCGGTTGCTCGCCCCCCCGCCCCCGTCCCTGCCAGCTACTTCGCCGGCATCGCCCGCAGCAGCCACAACTCGTGATTCTGCCGAATGGGGACCCCCAGGAGGGTCGTTCGTTCCGACCGCTCCTCCGCGACAACGCCGACTCCCGGCGTCAGCCACGTCGTCGTTTCGTTCCGTACCGATGTGCCCGACAGGCTCGCCTCGAACACGCTGGTCACCTGGCTCGCCTTGAGCACGCCCGCGGGCACGCGGACACGCTGGCTCGCGGTGAAGCTCACGGTCTGCGTCACTCTGCCCTTCGCCCGCACCTTGGTCTCGTCGGCGATGGGGTGCACCGTCATCACGAGTTCTTGCTTGAAGGCCCGGGAGACCTCTGACTCGACCATTACCGGGAACACCACCAGCGCCGGCTCGAAGACCACGGTCACGCCCTCTTCGTGGTTCACCTCGCGCGAAACCGCCAGCGAGCCATCCTCGCGCCACTCGCCGATCTGCTCCCGCACCAGCCTTGCGTGCTGCTGTCCCTTCTCCGATGTCACGAGCGTCCGGCGGATTGTCCACTTCCGTTTGTCGTCCGCCGGTTCGACCTCCACACGCAGCGTTCGTTCGTCCGAATCGGGCGCGACGTAGACCAGTTGGACCGGGCTGGCGCGGACGATCGCCCCGGCCTCAACGGCTCCGACGCCCGCGGCTGACTCCTCGATTACCAGACCAGCCTGGCCGCCGCGCTTCGCGCACCCGACGGACGCGCAGAGCGTGACCACCAGGACGACACCCGCCGACCACCAGCGCCCGGTTCTGATCATGGCCATCCCGAACAATACCGCGATCGGGCGCGTCCGGCACCGCGTATCATGCGTACCGATGTCCACCCACGGACCCGCCGACAGCCTGTCGCTCCTTCGCCTAGTCCCGGCGCTCGCGCTGGCCGGTCTGCTCCCGGGCTGCGCTCTGCCCGAGGAGGTGTCTAGGCCGATGGCGCAGAAGGAGAGCGTCCTCGCCGGCCTCTTCAGCCCGACGACCGAGTTCGACGCCGTTCTGTGGGCCAGCGACGAGTTCGACGCCGACAAGCGTGCGCGCGGCACCGCCCTGCTGGCCTTCTCGCCCGTCGGTGGCAAGCCCGATTACGTCAAGCTCTTCTATCTCCGATACCTCACGGACAAGGACTCGAACGTCCGCGCCGCCGCCGTTTTCGCGCTGGCGCTGCACGGCAGCCCGGACCACGCCACGCAGATCGCCCCGCTCCTCAAGGACGCCGATCCCGCCGTCCGGCTTAACGCGGCCCGCACCCTGCAGCGCCTGCACAACACGGCCGCCATCGACGGGCTGATCGATGCCGTCGATGACACCAAGGAGGACAACGCCGCCGTTCGCGCCGAGGCCGCCGACGCGCTGGGCCAGTACGCCGAGAACCGGGTGCTGGAGAAGCTCATCACGACGCTCGACGATCCGGCGCTCATCGTCAATCAGGGGGCGCTGCGCTCGCTTCGCACCCTGACCGGCGAGGATCTCGGGGAGGACCGGCGTGACTGGTCGCGATGGTCGCAGCAGACCCGCGAGCCCTTCGTGCACCAGGGGGCCTACACCTATCCCGTCTTCTCGCGCGACAAACGATTGATCGAGTGGCTGCCGTTCATGCCCCCCCCGCCCAACGAGACGGCCGGCCAGCCTGTCGGCATGCCCCCCGTGGGCGGCGGCTAAGCCGCGCCGTCAAACGGCCGATGAACTCTGCGCCCCCCGGCGTACCTGGCTACCGCGCCCCGCCTGACACCGTGAGCTACGCGTGCGAGCACTCCGCTTCGATGGCAAGTCCCTTCGCCTTGAGACCGCTCACCCCGAGCCTGCCGCGGCCCCGGGAGAGGCGGTCATCCGCCTGCGGCGCGCCGGCGTCAGCGAGCTGGACCTGCAGATCGCCTCGGGCGGTGGTCGCTCGCGCCTGCTCGGGACGCTGGGCCATCAGTTTGTCGGCGTCGTCGAGTCCATGAACCTTCCCAGCGACGCGCCCCCGTCCCTCCAGCAGCGACGCGCCCTCAAAGGGCGGCGGGTCGTCGCCTCCCCCACCCTTGTGTGCGGCCACTGCGACATGTGCCGCTCGGGCCTCTCGGTCCATTGCCGCTCGCGCCAGGTGCTGGGTGTGCGGGGCCGCGACGGCTGCTTCGCCGATCTGGTCGCCGTGCCCCTGGCCAACCTCTACCGGGTGCCCGACTCCATCGATGATGACCAGGCTGTCCTCGCCGCGCCGCTCGCGTGTGCCCTTCATGCGACGCACATGATCCGGACGGAGGGCAAGTCGTACATCACGGTGCTGGGCGACACGCTCCTGGGCCTGCTCACCGCGCAGACGCTGACCCGGCTGAACGCCTCGGTCCGACTGCTGGGCTCGCGCCCCGACCGGCTCCGGCTCTGCGAGCGGTGGGGCGTCAAGCACCGCCCGGTCGAAGAGGCCGGGCGCCGTCAGGACCAGGACGCCGTCATCGACTGCACCGGCACATCGGCGGGCCTGCGGCTGGCGATGCAGCACGTGCGTCCCCGCGGCACCATCGTCCTCAAGTCCGCCTCCGCCACCGCGCCGTTTCCGCCGGGCGCGCCCTTCCCGGAAACACCCGACGCCGCCTGGGGGGCGCCGGTGGACCTCACGCCGATCGTCTCCAACGAGGTGAATGTCGTCGGCAGCCGCGACGGTTCGATCCCCGACGCCCTGGCGCTGCTCGAGCGAGCCGAGGTCGACACCGCCGGGCTCATCACCCGGCGCTTCAAGCTCGATGAAGCGATCGCCGCCCTCCGCACCGCGGCGGAACCCGACCAGCTCAAGGTCGTCATCGATCCCTGATCGGGGTCAGGTCATGAGGATCACCAGAGCATCCGCACGCTGATCGTCTCCGGAATCGCCCGGAGCCGCTGGAGGATCGCCTCGCCGTCCGATGGGTCGACGTCGAGCACGACGTATCCGACATCCTGATTCGTCTGCAGGTACTCCGCGGCGATGTTGGCGCCCAGGTCGGCGATGATCGAGTGCATCTTGCTCAGCACACCCGGCACGTTGCGATGGAAGTGCAGGATGCGGTGCCGCCTCGGGACACCCGTGTCCGGCGTCGCGTCGCCGGGCTCCACAGCCTGGTCCACCCCCCCCACTCCCCCCGCCCCGCCCGCGCCTTGCTCCGGCAGTTCGACCTCGGGCACGTTCACCGCCCCAGTTGTCGAGCCGTTGTTGATAAACCGGAGCAGTTTCCCGCTCACATCGTGCGCGATGGCCTCCTGGGCCTCCGCGGTGCTCCCTCCGACATGCGGCGTCAGAATCACGTTCGCCACGCCGCGGAGCTCGCTCTGGAAGCCCTCCGAGTTCTCCGCCGGCTCGTCGGGGAAGACATCGATCGCCGCCCCGCCCAGCCTCCCCGACCTCAGCCCCACCGCCAGCGCCGGCAGGTCGACGATCGTCCCCCGCGCGTTGTTGATCAGGAGCACCCCCGTCCTCATAGCGCCGATCTCGGGCGCGCCGATCATCCCCTTGGTCCGCGCCGTGGCCGGCACGTGGAGTGTGACCACGTCGGCCTGCGAGAGGAGTTCTGCCAGCGAACGAGCGGCCCGCGCATTACCGATTGGTAGCCTTGGCACGATGTCGTAATACACCACGCGCATCCCCATCGCCTCGGCCAGAACCGAGACCTGGGAGCCGATGTGCCCGTACCCGACGATCCCCAGCACCTTTCCCCGCACCTCGCGGGCGCCTTCAGCGGATTTGTCCCACACGCCGCGGTGCATCTGCTCGCTCTTGACTATCAGCCGGCGCATGAGCGCCACCACCTCGGCGACCGTGAGCTCGGCCACGCTGCGCGTGTTCGAGAACGGCGAGTTGAATACGGGCACGCCCGCGGCGCAGGCACGCCGGAGGTCGACCTGGTTGGTCCCGATGCAGAAGCACCCGACCGCCAGCAGGCGGGGCAGCTTTCCGAACGTGGACGGATCGACGTGCGACTTGGACCGGATCCCCAGCACCGTCGCCCCGTCGGCGATGGCGGCAAGCTCCTCCCCTGTTGCTCCCTTCGGGAAACACGTCACGCTGAACCCGTCGCGAGCGAACGCCTCCTCCGCCGCCGGGTGGATGTTCTCCAGCAACGCGACCCTGAGTTTCTCCTTGGGGAAGGATGTCCGCATTCTCTGCTCGCCGCGCTTGACCCATTGACTCCGTCGCTCGCCTCAGAACTTGAGATTCTCGGTGGCGATCATCCCGAGCAGGACCGTCCCGACGACGATCCGATACCAGCCGAAGACGCTCAGCCCGTGCCGGTTGAGGAAGATCACCAGGAACCTTACTGCGACGGCGGCCGCGGCCGTCGATACCAGAAGCCCGACGACGACCGGGAGCGCCCCGATCTGCTCGAACAGATTCCCGTGACCGCCGTGGGCGACGCCGCCCGAGTCGCGGGCGGACTTCATGTTCTTGTACAGGCTGTACAGCGTCGCGGCGCCGAGCGTGGGCAACCCAAGCAGGAACGAGAACTCGGCCGCGGCGGCGGGCCGGAACCCGATCGCCTCGGCGCCCGTGATCGTCATCATCGAGCGGCTGGTGCCGGGCCACATCGAGACGACCTGCATCAGGCCGATGAAGAGCGCCTTGACCGGCGTCACGTCCTCGACGCCGCCGCCGGCGATCTCGCCGGGAGGGAGCTCGATATCCCCATCCGCGCCCGGTTGCATCGGGGTCCCGAAGACGCCCCTGGCGCGCAGCCGCTCGAACACGATCATGTACACGCCGCCCACGACCATGGCCCCGGCGACCGGCCACGCGTGGAACAGGTGTGACCTGATCCAGTCGTTGGCGAGCGTGCCGATGACCGCCGCGGGCAGGAAGGCGATCATGAGGTTAGCCAGCAGGCGCAGGCCGGCGCGATCGCGCCCCAGCATGCCGCGCAGCATCTGCACGATCCGCGGCCAGTACAGCCCAGCAACGGCCAGGATCGCGCCGCCCTGGATCACGATGCTCAGAGAGTCGAGCGCCTCGTGCGTGCCCTGTCCCTCACCCGTGCGCAGCCCCAAGAGCGCTTCGGCGAGGACGACGTGACCCGTCGAGCTCACCGGCAGGTATTCGCTCATGCCCTCGACCAGCCCCAGCACGACCGCCTGCCAGATCTCCAAGGCGCGCTCCTTGCACCCTCATCACCGGACCGCGCGAACGTAGCGCGTCACTTCGGCTTCTTCCGCATGCCATCGATCATCATCGCCCAGGCGCTGCCGGCCTGATCAACCACGGCCTTCGGGCCCACCATCTTGATAAACACCGTCCCCTGCGGCCCCTCCACCACCGCGCCCTTGAGCGCGTAGCCCGGGCGCTCGGTTGCCTCGGCTCCGGGCATCGAGTCCTTGTAGGTCCCGTCCAGCTCCACCAGCGTGACGGTCACGCCCGCCACGATGCGGTGCTTCGGCATCGGCACGGCAGGCCCGCCGCTGGTCAGGAACTGCCCCGCCCATCGATCGATATTCGCCTCGACCGATCCGCCGATGCCGGTCGAAAAGGTCACCACGGCCTCGCCCTCGCCGTCGGGGCTCTTGACATGAAGCTCGGCCTTGCGCATCGCGTTGGCAGGCTGGACACGCTCCCATGCGGTGGGCGCCGACCATACCAGTCCGGTGATCTCGAGCGATGCCGTCTCCCCGCTCATCTCACCGGCCATCCCCACCGCTTCGGCCTGCTTGTTTTCGGCCTGGGCCACCACGTCCCTGGCCGTCTTGGCCGACCGACCCAGCAGCGACTTGGGCTGCTCCGACAGTCCCGACAGGGCACCGTTGCTCCCACTCTGCTGCGTGCCACCGCCCGCCGGCGCGGGTGGCGGCGGGGCAGGCGGCGAAGACGATGGTTCTTCGCAACCGGCCAGGCCTGCCATCGCGGCAGAGATCCCCAAGACGAGCAATACCCCGAAACGCCCTGCGCGATGTCCAATGTGGCGGTTCATGTGCATAGTCTACGGCACATCGGGCTTCGCGGCCCCCCCTACCCCCGCGAAACCGATCCCGACGCTCGTTCCATGCCGACCATCCCGATCCAATCCATTTCTGACCCCCGAGTGGCCGAGTACGTCGGCGTCCGCGAGTCCGAGCTCCGGAAGGACCGCTTCGACGCGCCGGGGGGGCTTTTCATCGCCGAGGGTGAGCTCGTGGTCCGACGGCTGTTTGCGTCGTCCTACGCCACCCGCTCAGTTCTCACGACGCCGATGCGGCTGAACAGCATCCGCGACGTCGTCGACGCCCTGCCCCAAGATACTCCCGTTTTCGTCGTCGACCAACAGACCATGAACGGCATCGTCGGGTTCAACATCCATCGCGGCCTGCTGGCCATCGGCGTTCGGGGACACGAGCCGCCCATTGACCGGGTTCTCGCCGCGGCGTCCATACTTGTCGTCCTTGAGAACCTCGTCAACCACGACAACCTTGGCGCCATTTTCCGCAATACCGCTGCCCTCGCCGGGCCTTCCGCGGCCATCCTGCTCTCGCCCCGCTGCGCCGATCCGCTCTATCGCAAGTCCATACGTGTTTCTGTCGGGCATGCCCTGGCCGTTCCATTCGCCCGGCTCGGCCCGTGGCCTGAGGCGGTGGATCGGCTGCGACAGGCGGGTTTTCTTCTCCTCGCGCTCACCCCCGATCCCGGCGCCGAGGACATCGTTGCAGTTTCGCAAGAACTCATGGTTCAACCCGGCCAACATCGCTTGGCGTTGCTCCTCGGGGGCGAAGGCCCAGGCCTTACCACCGAAGCCCAAACATATTCCGATCGCCGAGTCCGGATCGATATGCCGGGGCGGGACAGGGAAACGAACACGGGCGTCGATTCACTGAATGTCGCAACCGCCGCATCGATCGCCCTTCACCGTCTTCATCCGCCCTCT
Organism: Phycisphaerae bacterium; assembly: GCA_041485385.1. Classification (GTDB taxonomy): domain Bacteria; phylum Planctomycetota; class Phycisphaerae; order Phycisphaerales; family UBA1924; genus JBGPJM01. The sequence goes on from JBGPJM010000002.1 coordinate 21,084, forward strand.
GGGGGAACTTTGCAAGCCGCGGTGGGGCCTATGCTATGAACTCTTCGGGGGCTGCCCGGGCGGTCCTGCACGGGGTTCATGCTTGCGGTATTCCCTATCAAGATTGTTGTTGCGGCAGCGGGAGGTATCCCCGATACTGGAACCTCACAGGCCGCTGATCTGTAGACTTTCCCGACTGAACCGAAAGAAACCCGTCAACCAAGGAGGCTTTCGAATGAGAATCGGCACCAAGTTCGCTTCCGCGATGATCATCGCGCTTGCCGCCGGCGCGGCATTCGCCGATGATCCGGTCGCGCGCGAGGGCGCGGGCCAGCACCGCACGGCCCTCGATCAAATGGAACTCAAGCCCGTGCCAGCGGACCTGTGGTCGAGCCTTTCCGATTGGACCAATGGCGAGGCGATCAGCGCCGCCTCGATCAAGGACAAGGTGGTCATCATCGGGACATGGTCGAGTTTCTACACACCGTCGCAGAGCGCGCTGACGCTGCTCCAGAAGCTCAGCGATGCGAACGCCAAGGATGGCCTTGTCGTCCTGGGTGTCCATGACTCCAAGGAATGGGACGCGGGCAAGAAGCTGGCCGAGGGTAAGGGCGTCAAGTTCCTGCTGGCCCACGACGTCAACCGCCAGTTCCGCAAGACCCTCGATGTAGACCAGGATCCGGACTTCTACGTGATCGATCGCGCCGGTAACCTCCGCTATGCGGACATCGTCACCAGCTCGGTCGAGACGGCCGTCGCGAATGTGTTGAAAGAGACCCCCTCGGAGGCCGCCGAGGCCGCCAAGGTTCCGGCCAAGCTCGCCGCCGACGCGGCGAAGAAGGCCGACCAGACCAAGGACATCGCCGGCGACCTGAAGCCGGGTCAGGTGATCGAGGTCGCGTTCACACAGCCCGACGCTGCGTCGTACAAGAAGGCCGCGTGGCCCGAGAAGAACACCTCCGTGCAGAATGCCACCGACGTGCAGGGCAGCGCCCTGCCCGCCGCGCTGGGCAACGAGAGCTGGATCACCAAGAAGGCCAACACCGCCGGGCGCGTCGTCGTCCTGGACTTTTGGGCCACCTGGTGCGGCCCCTGCAAGAGGGCCATGCCCAAGCTGGACGACCTCTACAAGGCCAACAAGGCTAACCTCGCCATCATCGGCATCTCAGACGAGCCGCAGAGCAAGGTCGAGGGCTTCCTGAAGGAGCACAAGCACGCCTACTTCCAGTCCGTGGATGAGAAGAAGACCGTGTTCACCGCGCTCGGCCTGACGGCGATCCCGCACTGCGTCATTCTTTCCAGCGACGGCATTGTCCGCTGGCAGGGAAACCCTCTTGACGACAACTTCACGAAGGCCGTCATGACGACCCTCAACGCCGACCCGGGCGTTAAGGCCCGACAGAAGGCCGAGCAGGAGTACCTCAGCAAGAAGGCGGGCGGCTGATCCGCCGACGATCCTGTCATGTTCCCCCAGCGCCGGCGTCCCAGACGCCGGCGTTTTTCTTGGCCGACAACGACTCCGCCGACACGATTGCCGCCTGCTATTCTTGCGTCCTGAACGCAGGATCCAGCATGACCGCCGTCCCCTTCCCCATCCAGCAGGACCAGACCGGCCCGTTACCCGGCTGCGTAACGATCCGTCTCGAGCAGCCCGGATCCCCGGTCATTGTTCTTGACCAGTCTCTCATTCAGCGGCTGGAGGTCACCTTCCGGGCGCTCCCGTCCACCACCACCGGGCTCGTTCTCGCCTCCGCCTCCGAGAAGGTCTTCATTGCCGGCGCCGACCTGAAAGCGATCGACCTCTGGCCGGACGGTCAACTCAACGCTTACCTCGCTCACGGGGCGATGGTTTTCGGCATGCTCGCCGATCTGCCGTTTCCCACCGTCGCCGCGATCAACGGAGCCGCCCTCGGGGGCGGCCTCGAGATCGCGATGTACTGCGACGGCCTGGTCGCCGCCCCGTCACCGACCGGGACGCCGTACCCGATCGGTCTCCCTGAGGCGAGCCTGTGCATCTGCCCGGGGTGGGGAGGGACGAACCTCCTCCCCGCTCGCCTGGACCCGATGCAGGCCATCAGGATGACCGCCGAGGGCAAGACAATCCCGTTCGACACGGCCGCCAAGACCGGCCTTTTCGACCGCCTTGCCCCCACCTCCTCGGACCTGTTGGTGACCGCCAAGAGCTGGCTGGCCGAGCGACGTGCGTCAGGCGGCCTGCGCCGCGATGGCGCGCCGTTGCGTTGGATCGGCCGCCCCGACCGGCAGGCCGCGACGCTGGCCGCGTTCCTTGAACTCAAGGGCTCCCTCGCCCCCACCGACGCAGCACGTGCGGTCTATCGCGCCATCGAGGCCGGGCTCGAGCACGGTTGGAAGGCCGCGCTCGAGATCGAACGGCGGGAACTCGTCCGCCTGCGATCGATGCCTGCCGGACGCGCGGCGATCAAGGTTTTCTTCGAAAGGACGTCGAAGTCGCGGTGAGAGGCGCCGGGACGACTGATGAGGTAAGCCCAACGGTCGGGTGCGATCGCTGACATCTGCCTTGGCACGATATGCGTGCGCGGCGATGGCCAGACAGGGACTTTTCCCCGAAGTTGCCCGCGTTCCTCCGAATCCAGCCGTCTCACGACGGCTCCGGTCAGGCGGGACGCTATGCTCCGCTGTCCGCCTCCCGTTCGACGGGAATAATGCCGCTGACCCGACGATGGCGGGCTTGACACTTCGCCCGGTTTTATCCACGGGGCACAGACGAGACAGCAGATCATGACCGACCTGAAGAACCTCAAGAACATCTCCGAACAGGACCGCAAGCTCATCGAGGATGCGGAGTCGCTGCTGGGGCCCGAGCCGTCGTCGATGGGCTTCGTGAAGAACTTCTTCTGGGGGAACCTCCGTCAGGAGCTGGTCTTCCCCTATCCGCAGGCCGACGCCGAGGAGACTGCTCGCTGCGACCAGTTGCTGGCCGCGCTCGACGAGTATCTGCGCAAGGAGCATCCCGCGGTTCAAATCGACCAGGAGCAGGAAATCCCGCGCTGGGTCATCGAGCGGCTCTTCCAGCTGGGCGTGCTGGGGATGACCATTCCCAAGGAGCACGGAGGGGGCGGGTTGGGGATCACTTCGTACAACCGCGTCCTGGAGCGGATCGGTCAATCCTGCGGCTCCACCGCCGTGCTCGTCTCCGCGCACCAATCCATCGGCTGCAAGGCGATCATGCTCTTCGGGACCGACGAGCAGAAGAAGCAATGGCTGCCCCACCTTGCCAGCGACTGGCTGAGCGCGTTCTGTCTTTCCGAGCCCAATGTCGGCTGCGACGCCGGCGGCCAGGAGACCCGGTGCGAACTCTCCGCCGACGGTGAGCACTACATCCTCAACGGCGAGAAGAAGTGGGCCACTTCCGGCGCGCTCTCGGCCATCTTCACCGTCATGGCCAAGCAGAAGATCAAGGACCCCAAGACCGGCCTGGAGACCGAGAAGGTCACCGCCCTGGTCTGCACGCCCGACATGGAGGGCGTGGATATCTTCCAGAAGAATCGCACCAAGTGCGGCATCCGCGGCACCTGGCAGGCCCGCATCCGCTTCCGGAACGTCCGCGTGCCCAGGGCCAACCTCTTGAGCAAGGAAGGCCGCGGCCTCAACGTCGCGCTCACTTGCCTCAACTACGGGCGCTGCACGCTCTCGGCGGGCATGCTCGGCGGCGCCCGGCGGTGCATGGACCAGGCCGTCAAATGGTCGCAGACGCGCTACCAGTTCGGGCGCCCGCTGGCGGACTTCGAGCTGGTCAAGGCGCAGATCGCGCACATGGCCGCTCTTTGCTACGCGATGGACGCGGTCCTCTACATGACCACGAGCATGCTCGACCGGCACGACGAGGACATCATGCTCGAGACTGCGATCTGCAAGGTCTTCTGCTCGGAGATGGGCTGGCGCGCGGTCAACGACGCCATGCAGATCATGGGCGGCGAGTCCTACATGACCGAGAACGAGGTCGAGCGCGTCTTCCGCGACTCCCGCATCAACCTCATCGTCGAAGGGGCCAACGAGGTCATGCAGTCGTTCATCTTCGCATACGGCGGCAAGCAGCTCGCCGAGAAGATGCTCAGCATCCAGGACGCCGTCGGCTGGGATCCGGACGAGGGGCTTGTTGCCAACATTTCTCGCATTTTCAGGAACATGTCCAAGTCGACGGTCCGCAAGGCGGCCGTGCCCCTGGGCATCGAACTGTTCCTGGGCATCCGGCGCAAGGCTCCGGCCCTCACGATCATCCACTCCTCGCTCGCCGTCGAGGCCGATCGGTTCGCCCGCATGGTCCGCGAGCACAGCCACCAGTTCAAGCAGGCTTCCAGGCGGTACCGCGACGCGATCGTCCACCGCCAGGCCGTTCAGGCGCGCGTCGCCGACACCGGCGTCTGGCTGCACGCCTGGGCGTGCACGCTCAGCCGCCTCGACCACGACATCCGCCAGGGACGCGAGGGGGCCGAGTTTGAGCGGGACAGGGCCGCGGCCATGCACTTCTTCGATCTCTGCGAGACCGAGATTCACGACAACTTCAGGCATCTGTACGACAACGCGGACGACTCGATGCTCGCCGCCGCCGCCGCCGCCCTGAGGTACTCCGACACTCTCGCCAACGATCTCTTTTCGATCCCCGAGCGATCACCGGTCGCGGCCGGCACGGGGCGGACCCTCAAGCAGGACGGGATCAAGCAGTTCCCCGGGGACTCGCCTGTCGGCACGGTGAAGAGCGCGGCCACGTGATGGCGGCCATGGGCCCAGGCACGGCCCGATCGCTCCCCCGAGGCCAGAATTCACCCGTTGCGCCCGATCGGCCCGGCACATTGGAGGGCGCACCCGTATAATCGGGCCGCGCGGCGGGGCATGGCCGCGCTCGGAGGCCGGCGATGCCGCTGAAGACGGTGTACAAGGCGCAGATCGACTACCTGCAGATCCTCGACGAGGAGGGCCGGCTGGACGAGAAGCTGGCACGGGACACGTTGACGGATGAGCAGGTGCTGTTCCTGTACCAGCAGATGCTGACGGGGCGTTGCCTGGACGAGATCGCATTCAAGCTGCAGCGGTCGGGGCGCATGCACACGTACCCGCAGAACAAGGGGCAGGAGGCGGCGGCGCTGGGGTCGGGGTTCGCGATGAGGAAGGGGATCGATTTTCTGGTGCCGTGCTACCGGGAGAACGCGGCGCTGTTCCTGCACGGGCTGCCGATGAAGAACGTCCTGATCTACTGGGCAGGGGACGAGCGGGGGAACATCATCCCCGAGGGCGTGCAGGTAGCACCAATCGCGGTGCCGATCGGCACGCAGATGCTGCACGCGACGGGGATCGCCTGGGCCTACAAGCTCCGGAAGGAGGACCGGGTCGTCATCACGTACTTCGGGGACGGGGCGACCAGCGAGGGAGACTTCCACGAGGCGATGAACTTCGCGACGACGTTCAACGTGCCGTGCATTTTCTTCTGCCAGAACAACCACTGGGCGATCAGCGTGCCGCGGGAGCAGCAGACGGCCAGCGAAACGGTGGCGCAGAAGGGGCTTGCGTACGGGGCGCAGTGCATCCAGGTGGACGGGAACGATCTGTTCGCGGTGTACAAGGCGACGCTGGTCGCGCGGGAGCGGGCACGGGCGGGCGGGGGCGTGACGCTGATCGAAGCGATCACGTACCGGCTGGGAGACCACACGACGGCGGACGATGCGCGCCGGTACCGCGAGACGGAAGAGGTCGAGGTCTGGAAGGCCAAGGACCCGCTGATCCGCACGCGGAAGTACCTCCAAGGCAAGGGGTTGTGGGACGATGCCCGCCAAGGCGCGGCGGAGGAGCAGGCCAAGGCGATCGTGGACCGGGTCGTCGACGAGGTGCTGAACATCCCGGCGCCGAGCCCGAGCGAGTTCTTCGATCACATGTATTCGGAGATCCCGGAGGAGCTGCGCCGGCAGCGCGACACGATGCGGACGAGCTCCCTAGGCCAGGATCCGGGGCAGATGGGGCTGGGGTACCGGCAGCAGGGGAGCCTGGCCTGAGTCATCGCACGGCAACCTTGAGGACAACGCACGACCATGGCCAGCCTCACACTCGCACAAGCAATCAATCTCGCCCTCCAGCAGGAGATGGAGGCCGATCCGCGCGTGATCTGTCTCGGCGAGGACGTCGGGCTCAACGGCGGGGTCTTCCGGATCACCGAGGGCCTGCAGAAGCGGTTCGGGCCCGACCGGGTCATCGACACGCCGCTGGCCGAGTCCGGGATCATCGGCACCTCGATCGGCCTGGCGATGGCGGGGATGCGCCCGGTGCCGGAGATCCAGTTCGAAGGGTTCATGGGGCCGGCGTACGACCAACTCACCAACCACGCGGCCCGGTTCCGCACGCGGACGCGCGGGACGATCACGATCCCGATGACGGTGCGGGTGCCGGTGGGCGGAGGGATCCACGCTCCCGAGTTCCACTCGGATTCGCCGGAAGCGATCTACACGCACAACCCGGGGCTGAAGGTCGTCATGCCGTCCACACCGTACGACGCCAAGGGGCTGCTGGTCGCGGCGATACGCGATCCGGACCCGGTGATCTTCTTTGAGCCCAAGCGCGTGTACCGCTCGTTCCGCGAGGAGGTTCCGGAGGACGAGTACACGATCCCGATCGGCAAGGCCAAGATGGTGGCGGAGGGGACGGACTTGACGGTGGTGACATGGGGCGCGAGCGTCTTCCAGTGTCTGGAGGCCCTCGACCATCTGGCGGAGGACGTCTCGGTGGAGCTGCTCGACCTGCGGACGATCAACCCGATGGACGTCGATGTGATCACGCGATCCGTGGAGAAGACCGGGCGGTGCGTGGTCGTCCAAGAGGCGCCGCGGCTGTGCAGCATGGCCAGCGAGATCGCCGCGCTGATCCAGGAGCGGTGCTTCCTGCACCTGGAGGCGCCGGTGCAGCGGGTGACGGGCTTTGACACGGTGATGCCGTACGCGAAACTCGAGCTGGACTACCTGCCGGATGCGAAGCGGATCGGGGAGGCGATCGAGCAGTGCCTGGCCTATTGATACGACGGGGTAGCGACGCCGGATGACCGAAGAGGACTCGCGATGGCTCACGGCAAGACACCTTCCGATCCCAACGACTTCATCCTCCCCGACCTCGGCGAGGGCGTGCACGAGGCCGAGCTGCTCAAGTGGCGGGTGGAGGTCGGTCAGGCGGTGAACGAGCACGACATTCTCGCCGACATGGAGACCGACAAGGCGGTTGTCGAGGTGCCCAGCCCACGCTCGGGCGTCATCGCCAAACTGCACGGGGAGCCAGGTGAGATTCTAAAGGTCGGGAATCCACTGGTGAGCTATGCGGGGACGGGCGAGGATACCGCCCAAGGACCTGCCGGCGCGGCGGCGAGCGAGTCCGCCGGCGCATCCAGCAACGGAAAGCACGTTGCATCCGGGCGTGGTGCGAGCGAGGAGGCCGGCGAGGACCGGGAGGATGCGGGGACGGTCGTGGGGTCCGTGGGGGGCTCGCTGGCGGGCGTCACGGCCGAGGCGGGGAAGGTGCTGGCGACGCCGGCAGTCAGGCGATTGGCGCGCGACCTGGGTGTCGAGATCTCGGTCGTGCGGGGGACGGGAATCGGCGGGAGGGTGATGGAAAAGGACGTGCGCGCGGCGGCGGGAGACGGGGCGGTGGAAGCCAAGCCGACGGCGCGCCAGCCGGTGCGGGTGCCGCCGCCGGTCCGGCCCGTTGCGCCCACATCGCCTTCCGTGTCCTCGGCCAGGTCAACCAGCAGCATGCCCGCCCCACGCCCCGCGCCGTCGATCCCGCCCGGCCAGGAAACGGCTCGCATCCCCTTCCGCGGCGTGCGTCGCACGATCGCCAACCGGCTCCGCGAGTCGGTCAACCAGGCGGTGCACTTCAACGTCATGGACGAGGTGGATGCCTCGGAGCTGGACGGGCTGCGGCGAAAGCTCGCGGCGGCGTCGGGGGAGAAGGTCTCGTTCCTGCCGTTCGTCGCCAGCGCGATCTGCCGCGTGCTGACGACCGAGCAGTTCCGGTCGCTGAACGCCCGGGTGGACGACCCGGCGGAGGAGATCGTCCAGCACCGCGCCGTGCACCTGGGCATCGCCACCGACACCGACAGCGGGCTGATGGTGCCGGTGATCCGGGACTGCGACGCGCTGGGTGTTCTGGAGATCGGGCGACAGATCGCGGCCGTCGCCGCCTCCGCCCGCGACCGATCCATCCCGCGCGAGAATCTTCTCGGATCGACCTTCACCATCAGCAACGTCGGCTCGCACGCCGGGCGGTTCGCCACGCCGATCATCAACTACCCGGAGGTCGGCATCCTCGCGGTGGGCCGGGCCCGCCAGGCGCCCGTTGTCCGCGACGGGGGGATCTTCGTCGGCAGCCTGCTGCCGCTTACCCTGGCGTGCGACCATCGTGTCGTCGATGGCGCGACCGCGGCGCTCGCGCTGGCGGAGATCATCCGGCTCCTGCAGGACCCTGAGCACCTGCTTGGCCCGGCCCGCGCATAGCCACCGTGATTGAAAACCCCCCCGCGCCGTTCTACCGTGCGCCCCTGTCACGAAAGGTCTTCCCATGGCCATCCGCGTCGGCATCAACGGTTTCGGTCGCATCGGTCGCCTGTTCTACCGCATCGGCATCGAGCAGTCCTCCGGCGGCGGCGGCATCGAGTTCGTCGCCGTCAACGACCTCGTTCCGGCCGACAACCTGGCGTACCTGCTGAAGTACGACACCATGCACCGCAGGCTGCACGGCACGATCTCGGCGACCGAGAGCTCTTTCACCGTCAACGGCAAGGCCACGCGTACGTTCGCCGAGAAGGATCCCGCCCGGCTCCCGTGGAAGGACCTGGGTGTCGAGTACGTGCTCGAGTCCACCGGGCTGTTCACCGAGTTCGAGAAGGCGAGCCTGCACCTGCAGGCCGGGGCCAGGCGGGTGCTGATCTCCGCCCCGACCAAGAGCGATCCCGCACAGGTCCCCACGTTCTGCCACAAGGTCAACTGCGGAAAGTATGACCCCGCCCAGCACAAGATCATCTCCAACGCCTCGTGCACGACCAACTGCCTCGCCCCGGTCGCCAAGGTGGTCAACGACGAGTTCGGCCTCGAAGAAGGTCTGATGACCACGATCCACGCCGTCACGGCCACGCAGCCCACGCAGGACGGCCCCTCCAAGAAGGACTGGCGGGGAGGGCGCAACGCCTACCAGAACATCATCCCCGCCTCCACCGGAGCCGCCAAGGCGGCCGCCCTGGTCATCCCCGAGCTCAAGGGCAGGCTCACCGGCATGTCGTTCCGCGTGCCGACGGCCGATGTCTCGTGCGTGGACCTGACGTTCCGCACGAAAAGGGAGACGACGCTGGAGGCCATCAACGCCGCGATGAGGAACGCCACGGAGGGCAAGATGCACGGCGTCCTGGCCTATACCGACGAGGAGGTGGTCTCCAGCGACTTCATCGGTGACCGGCATTCCTCGATCTTCGACGCCAAGGCGGGCATCCAGCTCAACAGCCGCTTCTTCAAGGTCGTCGCCTGGTACGACAACGAGGCCGGCTACGCCGCCCGTTGCGTGGACATGATCCGGCTGATGGCGGAGAAGGATGGCGTCCGCTGAGGGCGGAAACCGGCACTCCCCTCTCTCCGGCGTTTCCTCTACCGTCCTGTCACACCGAAGTTCAGCTCCAGGAACCGCGCGACATAGTCGACGATGCTCTGCGCCTCGGGGATCTCCGGGTTGGCCGTCGGCCCCATGGGCTCGAACCGCATCCCCTTGAACCGGACCACGGCCTCCTCGAGGCTCAACCCGTACTGCAGCGCGATCGAGAACGCGCGGCAGAAGGCCTGGCACATGCCCGACATCGTCGAGCCTTCCTTGGACATCTTGATGAAGATCTCCCCCGGTCTTCCGTCCGGGTGCAGGCCCACAGTCAGGTACCCCTCGTGATTGCCTATGCAGAACTTGTGGGTGAGGGAAGACCGTGTCTCCGGCAATACATGGCGCGTGGAACCGGGGTAAGCGCCGGGGATCACATGGGGGTCGGGGAGCGTCATCGATGCCAGCATAGGAGCGAATCCTCCGCGACTCTGTCGAGCCGGCCCGCTCGACTGCTCTGTCACCTCGTCCTGGAGCGCGACCACACGCAAAAAAGTCCCAGCCGGGCCATCGCAGGACCGGTCGTTCTGGTGACTGGAATGGGTATCGGACGCCCTCGATCAGCAGCCGCACAATATCTGGGGGGATGGCTGCGTGCAAGTCCCAACAGACGGGTGTACCGGCCGGATGACCAGAGCCAGCCCCCCCCCCACGATGCGGGAGCGATGCTCCCGTTCGGCCCGAGCCGACACGACATCATCGCCCAGCGAGGATCCGCCCGATACACTTGGTGAGTCAGCATGGCTAACGCCCGAATCGGCAAACACGACCGTCCCCACGCCCGGCTTGCCGGGATGAGCGGGATCTCCATGCTGCTGCTGGTCACGCTGGTAGTTTCGGGCACGCCCGCGCTCGCCGCCTCTCGCCCATCCGGCCCCGTCTCGCTCCCTAGCGCACCGCCGGCACAGAGGGCGTTGGTCGGACGGGTTTCCAACTCGCTTGCCCTGGTAGCGCGTCGGTCGATCTCGCTCACGACTGTCCGGCCCTACGCCACGTCAACTGCCCACCCGACCGATCGCCATCCCGGAGGGGCGCCGATCCCCCACGCCCAGGTGCAGGGCGGCTCGCTCGTTTCGCATGTGCGAGCCGCGCTGCTGGATCTGCCGCCCCCGTGCGCGGCGGCCTGATCTTTCCGGCGTTCTCAACTTCCTCCCAAACCCAGTGTTTCCGGACCGGCGCGCCGCGTGAACCCTCCTGCATGGGCCGGCGGGGCGTCCGAGTGCCCGGCCCTCTCTCCCAATCACGCAGTGTTCGCTGCGTCGTCGCGCGGCGAACCCAGCGGCGATTCGTTCCGGCAACCCGTTCATCGCCTCGATCCGAGTACCCATGGCCAAATCATCGACCAACCAGGGCATCCCCGTCATCGGCCCGATCCTGAACCGGATCATCGGCACACGCAACGAGCGTTTCGTGAAGAAGTACACGATGCGCGTCAACGCGATCAACGGCCTTGAGCCCGAGGTCGTCAGGCTCACCGACCAGCAGATCCGCGAGAAGCTCGCGGAGTTCCGCGACAGGATCGACAAGGGAACCCCCTCGGGCGACCTGCTCGTCGAGAGCTTCGCCGTGGCGCGAGAGGCGATGGACCGCGCCGTCGGCATCCGCAACGTCTTCAACCCGTCCAACAGCTTCGACCCGTCGCAGCTTCCCGCGCCCGCCCGGGAGCTGTACGCGCAGACCAAGGCGCAGATGGACGCCGCGCCGATTCTCCTGCCGCGCACGCTCGCCGCCGCGCCGCCGACTCCCCCCGCGGGCACCCCGGCGCCGGTCCCCGATCTCGACGACCGCTTCCTGGGCGGCACCGAGCCCATCCCCGGCTGGCAGCAGCTCGATGTCCCCGTAGATCTGTACGAGGCTGTCAAGGCGCTGTTCCCGGAGAGCCGCCCGCCGTTCCGTGCCCGGCCGTTCGACGTGCAGCTCATCGGCGGCATGGTGCTCTACCAGGGCAAGATCGCCGAGATGAAGACCGGTGAGGGCAAGACGATCGTCGCCCCGCTGGCCTGTTACCTTGCCGCGATCGAGCACATGAAGGTCCACGTCGTGACCGTCAACGACTACCTCGTGCAGCGTGACCGCGACTGGACGTTCCCGTTCTTCCGTGCGCTGGGGCTGACGGTCGGGGCGATCCACCCGATGCACATGCAGCCCGAGCAGGTGAAGCGGGAGATGTACCGCTGCGACGTTGTGTACGGCACGACGGCCGAGTTCGGTTTCGACTACCTGCGCGACAACATGAAACGCTCGGTGGACCAGCAGGTGCAGAAGTTCCGTCAGTTCGCGGTCGTCGACGAGGTGGACTCCATCCTCATCGACGAGGCCCGCACGCCGCTCATCATCTCCGGCGCGGCCCACGACGATGCGCCCCGCTACGACATGGCCGACGGCCTGGCCCGGCACCTCGTCGAGAGGCAGAAGCCCTGGCAGGCCGCCGACGACAACGTGCAGGAGTGCATGCGCCTGATCAAGGGCCTGGAGGGCGATATCCGTAACGCCCGCGAGAAGGAGAGGATCCCCCCGCTGGAGGCCCAGCTCAAGGAGGCGAAGGCCAGGCTTCCGCAGCTCGAGGCCGACCGGGCCCGCGAGACCCAGTTCTACGAGGTCGAGCTGGACCGCAAGCAGGCGCACCTGAACCACCAGGGCGTGTCCGAGGCGCAGCGGGCGGCCGGCATCGGGTCGTTCTACGTCGGCGAGAACATGGACCTCCCGCACCTGCTCGAGCAGGCCCTCCGCGCCCACGTGGTTTACCAGCTCGACCGCGACTACATCGTCGCGCCGACGGAGAACCCTCACACCGGGAAGGTCGAGCCCTCCATCGTCATCGTGGACACCTTCACCGGCCGCCCGATGATCGGGCGTCAGTGGTCCGACGGCCTGCACCAGGCGTGCGAGGCCAAGGAGGCCGTCCCCGTCCGCCAGGAAACGCAGACCGTCGCCACCGTCACCATCCAGAACTTCTTCAAGATGTACAAGCGCCTTGCCGGCATGACGGGCACCGCCGACACCGAGGCGCAGGAGTTCCACGACATCTACCACCTGGACGTGGTCTCCATCCCCACCAACAAGCAGGTTGTCCGGCGCGACTACGACGACCTGATGTTCCTGGTCGGCAAGGACAAGTGGTCGCAGATCGTCGACGAGATCAAGACCTTCCACGACGTCGGCCGCCCCGTGCTCGTCGGCACCACCAGCGTCGAAAAGAGCGAGACCCTCGCCAAGATGCTCGCCGGCCGGCACGGCATCCGGCACGAGGTCCTCAACGCCAAGCAGCACGAGCGGGAGGCCCACATCATCGAGAACGCCGGGCAGCTCGGCGCCGTCATGATCGCCACGAACATGGCCGGGCGCGGCACGGACATCAAGCTCGGACGCTGCACCCCCGAGGCCCTGCTGGACCACTGGCTCAAGCGCGGCCTGTGCTCACGCACGCTGACCGTGGCCGCCGGCGACGACGAGGTCCGCGAGAATGTCTTCCGCAAGATCGGCCCGGCCGAGCTCGAGATCCCGAAGCGCGAGGCCGAGGAGATGCCGTTTGCGGACCTGGAACTCCGTCTGCTCCGCCACTGGGCCATGAACCACACCTGGCTCAGCCCCAAGCGGATCGAGACCATGAACCCGGAGGAACTCCGCAAGGCCCTGGACGACGGCGGGCGATTCCTGCTCCACCGGGTCCGCTGGTTCCAGACAATCGAGGACATGGGCGGCCTGCACGTCATCGGCACCGAGCGGCATGAATCCCGGCGCATCGACAACCAGCTCCGCGGCCGGTCGGGCCGCCAGGGCGACAAGGGCTCGTCCAGGTTCTACGTCAGCCTCGACGACGACCTGATGAAGCAGTTCGCGGGGCAGACGACGATGAAGGTCCTCTCCACGCTGGGCATGAAGGAGGGCGACGCCATCGAGCACCCCATGCTCTCCCGATCGGTCGAGCGGGCCCAGCGCAAGGTCGAGGAGCGCAACTTCCAGTGGCGCAAGAACATCCTCGAGTACGACGAGATCATGGAGCACCAGCGCCGCAAGTTCTACGGCCTCCGCCAGCGCGTGCTGGAAGGGCGCGACGTCCGCGGGCTCATCTTCGACTACATCACCGAGTCCGTCCACGACGCCGTGGGCCTGTACCTCGGGCGGGGCTACGCCGCCGACTGCGCCGCCGAGTACGCCCGCCAGATCATCGACTACCCGATCATCGCCGACGGGCTCCGCGGGCGTTCCGTGGACGACATGATCAAGCGCATCCGCGTCGACGCCAAGCAGGAGGCCCGGGCGATGATCGCCGTCACGATCGGCGAGTACATGCCCGAGACCGAGGGGGACGCCGGCGTCGACTTCGACGCCCCCGGCCTGGCCGCCTGGGCCAAGAGCCACTTCGACGTCGAAATCGACCCCGCCTCCCTCCGCCAGACCGGTCTTGCCAGCCGCCAGGAGGTCCAGGCCCGCCTGGCCGAGGCCGCGGAGAAGCGCATCGATGAGGCCGACCTGTCCGGCGTCGCCCGGTTCACCGACAAGGCCTACGGCGCGGCCGAGCTCGCCCGCTGGACGGAGAACAAGTTCGGGATCAAGATCTCGGCCGAAGAGCTCGTCCAGCTCGAGACCAGCGCCGACAAGGAGGCCGCGATTTCCGCGAGGATCCTGAAGGAGACCGAGGAGCTCTACCGCAAGCGGGAGGTCGAGTACCCCGTCGAGTTCGCCATGGCGATGGCGATGGAGCGGATGCGGCAGTCGCCGCAGCTGGCGATGGAGCAGATGGTCGCCTGGGCGAACCTGAAGTTCGGCCTGGGATGGACGCTGGACACGCTCCGCACGACGCCCCCGCAGAAGGCCCGCCAGGAGCTCATGGACGCCTCGGCGAAGTTCGTTGCCGAAGGCAGGTTGATGAAGGAGATCGACGCGGCCCTGGCCTGCCCGGACGGCCCCTCCCTGGCCGCGCACTTCAGGCAACGGTTCAATCTGAGCCTCCCCGACGCGACCCTGCGCCTGACGGGCCAGGAGCGCGAGGACGCGATCCGCTCGCGCGTCGAGTCGATCCTCCGCGCCGAGCTGCTCTACTTCGAGCGCACGATGCTGCTCGAGACGCTGGACCCCGCCTGGAAGGACCATCTCTACGCCATGGACCAGCTCCGCGACACGATCAACTACCGCGCGTTCAGCCAGCAGGACCCGCGCATCGAGTACAAGCGAGAGGGCTCGAAGCTCTTCAACTCGATGATGGAATCGGTCCGCGAGCGCGTCAGCGATTTCGTCTTCAAGCTGCGCATCTCCCCCCAGGCCGGTCCCCCTCAGCCGCCCCCACCCACTTCCGGTGGCGACGGCATGTACCCCGCCCCCTCGTCCCCTCTTCGGGCTTCACCCCTTCCGGCGGTCGTCCGGCCCGCCAGCGCGACGCCGACGGGGTCGCTGATCAGCGGCCCGGGGATCGACGCGTCGGTCGTCTCCGCGGCCGCTGCGGGGGCTCCACCGACCGCCGCCCCGGCCTCCGAGAGGCAGCACCGGGATCTCGAGGCCGCGCAGCGGGCGGGCTCTCCGATCGGCGCAAGGTCCGTGCCGATTGTCCGCACCGAGAAGCGCTACGGCCGCAACGACCCTTGCCCCCGGGGGTGCGGCCGGAAGTACAAGAAATGCTGCAACCGGTCCGACGGCGCCTGCGACGGCAGCGGGATGTCCGGCGCTGCCCCCGGCGACAACGGCGAGGATTGAGCCGGGCAACCGGCGCGCCCCTCGTCCGCTCGGCTCGTCGCCCCGTCACACGGGAAGGTACTTCCTGGCGCGAGAGTGCGTGTCCTCGGGCCTGATCTCGGTCCCGTCCGTGCGGAACCGGCGGATCTTCCTGTCGCGGCACAGCTTGGCCAGCGCCTGGTTCAGCGTCGACTTGATCGAACGCGGCGCCGCGCGCGTGGAATAACCGACCATCGGAAGGGCCCGGGCAATCTCCTCGGTCGTCATCGGTGAGCACTGGTTCGTTAACGACCACACCTTCAGGACCGCCTCGTTGATGCTCATGCGCCCAACCCCCCCCCCACTTCCCAGACCCCCTCCGAAACCGACCGAACCACCCGAAGCCGACATGTCCGTCCCTGCCTTGACCTCGTGGATGGAGTGCATCCCCTTGCCGTTCGACGCCGCGAACATCCCATCAAACGACACCATCTTCCGCCGTTGTTCCTGCACAAGCGACTGAGCGTGGGCGCGGATCGCCTGCACCCGCCCATCGACCTGCTCGGCGATCTCCCGGTAAGCACGCCTGGCCTCTCGCTCCTTCGCTCGCTCGACCTCGATCGCGGCGGTGATCCGCTCCAGTCGCTCGGCGATCTCCACCAACGACAACCCACTGGGCGCCCGATGATCATCCAACGGGCCGCCCTCGTGAACCGCAGTGGTTCGCGGGGACTCAATCATGTTTTCCGCCTCTTTTCTAAGTCCGAACGTGCCACAACACCCATGCCGGAAACGCCGGCCTGGGGAACCGTCGTCCCTCTCAGACTCCGGGAATACGGACTCCACGCGCAGACAAAGGTGGGTCTTGCCAATACGGTAGCCAGCCGGGGCCAGTTTATCTATCTTGCCACCCGTCTTCCGCGGCAAGGCATCCCTGTCCCCTGCGTATCCGTACAGGGAGGGTCATCGGTTCGCACCCCGACCCGGCCTGATGGCCCCGCGGAGCCCCTCGGCAAGTTCCCGGCGATGTCCGTGCTCCCTGCCCTCCACCGCGCGGGTGTATGCTTCCGACGTTCCGCAGACCGGAGATCCCCATGGCCAACCGCCGCAACTACCCGTCTGAGCACCGCGTTCCAGGCCGCGCCCGGGGCTTCACGCTGATCGAGCTGATGGTGGTGATCGTCATCATCGGCATCCTCACCGCCGTCGTTGTAACCGTTGCCTCACGGGTCACCAAGGGCGGCAAGTTCCGGCTCACAGAGGACACGATCAGGGTCCTCGACCAGATGTACACCGAGTACGTGCAGACCAAAGAGGCCAAGCCCGCCGACAGGTACGTCGACGCCACGGGCAGGGAGTTCCCCATCATCGACGGACGCATCCCGGTCGCCGGCCCGGCCGGCGAGCCCATCGGCAATGCCGAGCCGACGCTGGCGCTGTTCCTCCTTGACGCCGTGAGCGTCCCCGGCGTGGATTCCACGCTCAAGAGCCTCGATTCGCGTCTGGTGGAAGAGGTCAACATCACCACGGGCGTCGGCACCCCACAGATCAGGAACTCCTTGGGCGTCCTCGCCCCGGCGCGTGGCCTGACCGTCAAGGACGGCTTCGGCAATCCGATCCGCTTTGTTCATCCCGCCTTCGACGGTGGGCACGGCGCGTTTTTCAACGGCACGGCACTCATCACCACGCGTGTCGGTCTGAGCGTGCAATACCGGGGGCCCTCAGGGCAGACGCTCGCGATCTACAGCCGCTCGTACCGCCCGTGGAATCCCAGCACCCCCGGTATCCCCGACACAACGGTGGGGGACGCCGACGAGGGGATCTGCCAGTCCGGTCGCGCCTATTTCTATTCCGCCGGCCTCGACGGCGACCCCGGCACCCGGGAGGACAACGTCTACACCACCCGCCCGCAGTTCCCCGCTGACACCGCGAAGTTTAACTGATCGCCGCGCGCGCCCGCACTCCCGCCCACGAACACTGTTGCTGAGGTGTGGCGGCGGGTCTATCATCCGCCTCGCCAGACGGGGTGTAGCGCAGCTTGGTAGCGCGTCTCGTTCGGGACGAGAAGGTCGAAGGTTCAAATCCTTTCACCCCGACTTTTCGAGAAGAGAAACCCTTCGACGAGCACGTCGAAGGGCTTTCTCGTTCCAAGGACGAGAGTTTCGCCATCCAGGCGGCAGTTCAAACAGACGATTTCGAGGATTCGCCGCTCGGCGGTGCAATCCGCCGAAAGCCGCCGTTTGCGTGCTCCGGGGGTCTCCACCCCGGGGGAATGCCCCTGGGGCGAAATCGCATAAACTGAGCACGCACACCCAGCCCGTGCCCCCGTCGGCGGCGCCTGCCTTGGGCTGATCCATCGCGTAGGGGTCCAAGAACCATGGCGCGGGTGGCTCGGGGGCGCGGCTGTACAACTCGCCGCCGGCTGCGGCACAGGCGGGGCGCAGCAATGCCAGCGGAGTGGGCCAATTCCCAAGTGTGGGAAGGCGATAGACGGCTGGAAGACTTGGGTTCGGGAAGCGCCTCACCCGCCGTGGTCCCACGGTCGATAAGCACAAGGTTTACCCTGAGTCGTGCTTGCGTCCTGGGCCGGGCCGGGGTGGCTTGCCAGGGATCATGATCCCGGCCGCCGTGTGGCGGCCCAACGCAAGGACGCTCGTGACGAAGCCTTCGTTCCTGACCTTCCGCCTCCTCGCCGAGACCCTCGCGATCGTCGCGTCGGTCGTGTTCGCGGTTGACTTCATGCTGCCGGTGATCGCGCCGGGCGTCGGCCGCACGGCCGAATCGGTGCTCGACACCACGATACTGACGTTCCTGTCGGGGCCGCTGATCCTGTGGCGGATGAACGCCGCCGTGAAACGAGCGGGCGAGGGACGCACGCGGGGCGGCGGCGGGGCGGACGCTTCGCCCACCAAGGCGAGGCGGCTGACCATCGCCGCGTCGGCGGTCGTGCTGGTGATCGGGCTGGGGTGCTCGTTGTTTGGCGCGTGGCGGTTGCACGAGGGGATTGCCGCTTCCGATAAGGCCCGCTTCGAGCACCTGGCCGAGCGGCTCAAGCGCGAGGTTGGGCGCCGGTTTGATGACTACGCCGAGGGCCTGTGCGGGCTTCGGGCGTTTTACGCGGGGAGCAAGTCGGTGGAGCGCGGCGAGTTCCGGGCCTTTGTGGCGTCGCACGACCTGCCGCACGACTTCCCCGGGGCCGTCGGCTTCGGCTTCAGCCAGCGCGTGCCGCGCGATGGCCTGAACGCATTCATCGCCGCCGAGCGGGCCGACGGGGCGCCCGACTTCGCCGTGCGCGCCCTGGCGGGCGGTGCGGTGGGGGCGCTCGGCCCGTCCGACTTGTACATCATTAAGTTCATCGAGCCGCTGGAGCCCAACCGGACGGTCGTGGGGCTTGACATCGCCCCCGACCCGGTGCGCCGCGAAGCCTACGAGAGAGCCATGCTCACCGGCGAGCCGACGCTCTCGGGGAAGGTGACGCTGGTCCAGGACGGGCGGAGCCACCCCGCGTTCCTGTACCTGCTGCCGATCTACCGCAACGGCACCCATCCGACCACGCCGCAGGAGCGGCGCCGCGACCTTGCGGGCTGGGTCTACATGCCGCTGGTGGTCGAGCAGACCATGGCGGGCGTGGCCGCCGCCGCTGATGGGCGGCTGGACCTGGAGGTCTACGACGGGATGGAGACGACCACCCAGACGCTGCTCTACGACGACGACCATGTGCCGCACGCCGTGCCCAACGCCCCCGTCGAGGTGGGCGACGGCGCGCGGATGTTCCGCGAGCGGACCGTCATCACCGTGGGCGGGCGGGAGTGGACGCTGTGGCTGGGCACCATGCCGGTGTTCGACGCCGAGCACGACCGCGCATCGCCCGTCCTGGCCGTGTGCGGCGGGGCGCTTATCAGCATCCTGCTGGCGTTGGTGGTCTGGGGCATGGGAACGGGCCGGGCCCGCGCGCTCGCCTTGGCTCAGACCATGACGGCGGACCTGGCCTTGGCCAAGGACCGGGCGGAGGGCGCCTTGCGCGAGACCGAGGCCCTGCGGAGCACGGTCGACCATCACTCGATCGTCTCGGTCGCCGACGTCAAGGGGCGGATCATCGAGGTCAACGATGCGCTGTGCCGGATCAGCGGGTACGCGCGCGAGGAGCTGCTCGGGCAGGATCACAGGATCTTCAACTCCGGTCACCATCCCAAGAGCTTCTGGGTCCAGATGTGGCGGACCATCGCCGGCGGGCAGGCTTGGCGCGAGGAGGTGTGCAACAGGGCTAAGAACGGCTCGCTCTACTGGGTGGACAGCATCATCGCGCCCTTCAAGGGCGCCGACGGCTCGATCGAGAAGTACATCTCGCTCCGCACCGACATCACCGAGCGAAAGCGGGCGGACCAAGAGCTGGTCGGGGCACGCGATGCCGCCCAGGCTGCCAACCGGGCCAAGAGCGAGTTCCTGGCCAACATGAGCCACGAGATCCGCACGCCCATGACGGCCATCCTGGGGTACGCCGCGCTTCTCATGGAGGACCCGGTCCTGGCCGACAACCCCCCGAAGCGGCGCGAGTGCCTGACCACGATGAAACGCAACGGTGAGCACCTGCTCGCGGTCATCAACGACATCCTCGACCTGTCCAGGATCGAAGCGGACAAGCTGAGCGTGGAGAAGATCTCGGTAGCCCCCGCGGCCATCGTCGAAGAGGTGCTCTCGGCGATCCGCGTCAAGGCCTCCGAGAAGAAGCTCGCCCTGGACACCGTCTGGGAGACGCCCGTGCCCGCCGCCATCGCCACCGACCCCGTGCGGCTGCGGCAGGTCCTGGTCAATCTCCTGGGCAACGCGGTCAAGTTCACGGAGTCGGGGGGCGTGCGCCTGGGGATTGCCTGCGAGCCCTTAGCTCCCGGCGGGGGCGCGCTGCGATTCACGGTCACCGACACCGGCATCGGCATGACCCCCGAGCAGATGGGTCGCGTGTTCAACGCCTTCGAGCAGGCCGACACGACGATGTCGCGCCGCTTCGGGGGCACCGGCCTGGGCCTGCGGATCGCTCGGAGCCTGGCCCGGATGCTCGGGGGGGACATCGCTGTCGCCAGCGAGCCGGACGCGGGGAGCACCTTCACGCTCACCATCGCGACCGGTCCGCTGGACGGGGTTGCCATGATCGACGCGGCGGTGATTTCCCAAGCCCCGGCTCCGACGCCGGCGGCGCCCCAGGAGCCCCGGCTCCCCCACCCCGCGGCGCCTTCGCTGGCGGGGCTCCGGGTCCTGCTCGCCGAGGATGGACCCGACAACCAGCGTCTGATCGCGTTCCACCTCAGGAAGGCCGGGGCCCAGGTTGCCGTGGCCGACAACGGGCTGCTGGCGGTGCGTGCACTCTGCGCCGGTGGGGAAGAGACGGGAGAACTCACGGCCCCGACGCCCTTCGATCTCATCCTGATGGACATGCAGATGCCCGCGATGGACGGGTACACCGCGGTCGCCGCGCTCCGTGCCAAGGGCTGCACGCTCCCCATCATCGCGCTGACTGCCCACGCGATGACCGGGGACAAGGAAAAGTGCCTCGCGGCTGGGTGCGACGACTACGCAAGCAAGCCCATCGACAAGGCCTTGCTCCTTGCGAAGGTTGCCAAGTGGAACGGCGTCAGGGGCGGGAGCCGGGCGGTCAGGGCGGCGGCGTAACCCGCGGGAATCGGGGCCACTCCGCGCGACCGCTCCCGGTCAGTGGGGGCCACACGCACGAGGCCCAACGGGGCGGACCAGGACTCTTGGATCGAAAAGGAACACATGACCAACGTCCTTGCCATCGACGATCTGCGGACAAGCAACAAGCACGCGAGCGCGAGTTGCTCCTCGAGCGCGCGGAGCTGCGTCAATGTCGCCTAATTGAGCCCTCGGACGATCACAGGCCCAGCAGCAGGCGCTGCGGCCCCTCGATCGCGTCCTTGATCGCCACCAGGAACTGCACCGCCTCGGACCCGTCGATCAGGCGGTGGTCGTAGGACAGCGCCAGGTACATCATGGGTCGGATCGTCGCCTGCCCGGGGTTCCCGGGGTCCTCGACGGGGCGGTTCTTGATCGCGTGCATGCCGAGGATGCCCGTCTGCGGCGGGTTGAGGATCGGCGTGGACATGAGCGAGCCGTAGATGCCGCCGTTGGTGATCGTGAACGTGCCCCCCTGCAGATCGCCCAGTGTCAGCTTGCCTTCGCGTGCGCGAGCGGCGAGGTCCTTGATGGCCAACTCGATCTGCGCGAAGGTGAGGCTCTGGCAGTCGCGGACGACGGGCACCACCAGCCCCTTCGGCGTGCCGATGGCGACGGAGATGTTGCAGAAGTCGTGGTACTCGACCTCGGGCCCGCCCGCCGCGTCCGAGACCATCGACGCGTTGACGGCCGGGAACTGCTGCAGGGCGCTCACCGCGGCCTTGACGAAGAACGACATGAACCCCAGCCCGATGCCGTGGCGCTTCTCGAACGCCTCCTTGTGCTGCTTGCGCAGGTCCATGACGGCGGTCATGTCGCACTCGTTGAACGTCGTCAGCATCGCCGCGTTGTGCTGGGCTTCCACCAGACGGCTGGCGACCCGCTGGCGCAGCGGCGTCATGCGCTCGCGCCGGACGCCCCGGCCTTCGCGCGCCGGGGGCGGGCCGGCCGTTGCCGGGGCCGGCGCCGCCGACGCGGCGCCTCCGCCCTTCACCAGCGCCTGCACGTCCTGCTCGCGGATCCGGCCGGCCGGCCCCGTGCCGGTCACCCTCGACAGCGCGACCCCGTGCTCCTGCGCGAGCTTCCTGGCCAGCGGAGTGGCGCGGGCGTCCGCGTCGGCCTGGGGTGGGCCCGACCCGATCGCTGCGGCACCCGGCGCGGCTCCCGCCCTGGCGCCGGCGGTGGCGGCTTCCTTCGCGGGCGCGGCCGTTCCGTTCTTCTCCGCCCTGGCGGTCTGCGCCGGGGTGCGGGACCCCGCGGCGGAGTCGTCCAGGGTTCCGACGATCCCCCCCACCGGCACCACATCACCCACCTTGGCGCGGTGCTTGAGCACGCCAGAGGCCGGCGCCGGGATCGGCATGGTGATCTTGTCGGTCTCCAGGTCGAGCACGCTCTCGTCGCGGTCTACGAAGTCCCCGTCGTTCTTCAGCCAGCTCGCGACGACGCCCGTCGTGATGGACTCGCCCAGGCTCGGGATAACGATGTCGATTGGCATAGGTGGTTGCCGCAGGTCTGTTTCTCGGTGGTGAAGGGTGTGTTACCGTCGGGCGGTCTTCTTCTGGGGTACGGCCGGGGCGCGGGCGGCCACGCCGTTGGCACCGGACTTCGCAACGCCGGGCTGGATTGCCTCGCCGATCGCCTCGTCGATGATCCGGTGCTGCTGCTCCTTGTGCTTGTTCTTGGAGGCGACCGCCGGGGAGGCGCAGGCCGAGCGGCCGATGTACCCTGGCTCGATTCCCAGGCTCGCCTCGGTGCGCATGACGTCGGCGACGAACAGGTAGGCGCCGGCGTTGCGCGGCTCCTCCTGCACCCAGATGCACCGCTTACGGGCCGGGTAGCGGGCCAGCAGCTCGGCCATGAGGTCGGTGTGGAACGGGTAGAGCTGCTCGATCCGCAGGATGGCCGTGTCCAGACGCCCCGACTCGGCGCGCTGCCTGGCCAGCTCGTGGTAGAGCTTGCCGGAGCAGATCAGCACGCGCTCGACCGTCTTCCGGTCGGCGCCCCGGGCCTCGAACATCGGGTCGTCGAGCATCTCGTGGAAGCGCCCGTTCACGAGCTCGTCCACGGTGCTGGTCGGGATGCGGAGCATGCTCTTGGGGGTCATCACGATCAGCGGCTTGCGGAACGACCGGCGCAGCTGCCGCCGGAACATGTGGAACGCCTGGGCCGCGGTCGACGGGTTCACCACCTGAAGGTTGTTGTTGGCGCACAGCTGCAGGAACCGTTCCAGGCGCGCCGAGGAGTGCTCCGGACCGGCCCCCTCGTACCCGTGCGGCAGGAGGAGTACCAGGCCCGACCACCGCTCCCACTTGACCTCCGCGGCGGCAAGGTACTGATCGATCATCACCTGCGCACCGTTGCAGAAATCCCCGAACTGCCCCTCCCACATCACCAGCATGTTCGGATCGGCCAGGGAATAGCCGTAGTCGAAGCCCATCACCGAGACTTCCGAGAGCGGGCTGTCGTACACGCACAGCTTCCCCTGCGTGAGCCTGCCGTCGGGCCCGGGCCTGCCGGCGTCGCCGGGGCACGTGGCGACGGTGCGCATGTTGTTCAGCGGCGTGTACGGCTCTTCGGTCTGAACGTCGCGCAGGACCGCGTGCCGGTGGCTGAAGGTGCCGCGCCGGCTGTCCTGGCCGCTCAGGCGCACGCCGTGCCCCTCCAGGAGCAGCGTGCCGATCGCCAGCGACTCGGCATCGGCGTAGCTGATCTGCCCGGTCTCGACCAGGGCGGCCCGCTCGGCCAGCAGCTTGGTGAGCTTGGGGTTGAGGTGGAACCCCGGCGGCACGCGCCCCAGCGCGGCGCACACCTCTTCCAGGACTTCCCCTGGCACCCCCGTCTGGACGGGATCGAACGTGAAGTCCCCGCCGAAGCCGTCCCATCGCTTGGAACCGGGGTCGATGTTCGGGGCGTGCGGCCTGGCCTTCGCCTTGGCCTGGGCCTCCTCGAGGATCTTGATGAGCGGGTCTCGCAGCGCCTTGAGGTCCTGCTCGGTCAGCACGCCCTCGTCCTTCAGGCGCGTGGCGTACTCGGTGAGCACGCTTGTCTTCCTGGCGATCAGCGCCGCCAGCACCGGCTGGGTGAACGATGCCTCGTCGGTCTCGTTGTGTCCGTAGCGCCGGAAGCAGACCAGGTCGATGAACACATCCTTCTTGAACTTCTGGCGGTACTCGACGACGAGCTGCGACACGGCGACGACGGCCTCGGGGTCCTCGCCGTTCACATGGAACACCGGGCACTCGACCATCATGGCGATGTCGGTGCAGTACTCCGTGGAGCGGGCGTCCTCCGCGCCTGTGGTAAACCCGACGAGGTTGTTCACGACCACGTGGATCGTGCCGCCGGTCGTGTACCCCTCCAGCTGCGACAGGTTCAGTACCTCGGCCACCATCCCCTGGGCGATCACGGCCGCGTCGCCGTGCATGAGCAGCGGGATGACGCGGGAGCGCTCGACGGTGTCGTTGCGGAGCCGTTGCTTGGCGCGGCATCGGCCCTCAACGACCGCGTTCACCGACTCGAGGTGGCTGGGGTTGCTCGACAGCGCCAGGTGCACCGACTTGCCGCCCGGCAGTTCACGAATGCCGGAGTACCCCTTGTGGTACTTCACATCACCGCCGGCGTCGACGAACTCGTCCTCCCAGTTGTCCTCGAACTCGGTGAAAATCTGCTCGTAGGTCTTCCCCAGGATGTTGTTCAGCACGTTCAGCCGCCCGCGGTGCGGCATGCCGATGACGATCTCCTCGACGCCGGTGTCGGAGGCCGCGGCGATGATCCGGTCCAGGCACGGGATGAGCGACTCGCCGCCCTCGAGGCTGAAGCGTTTGTCGCCGGGGTAGCGCTTGCCCAGGAACAGCTCGAACTGCTCGGCACGGATGATCTGGAGAAGAACGTGGGCCCGCTCGCCCCGGGAGAGCTCGAATCGCCCGCCGGCGCGCTCGTACCGCCGGGTGAGCCACTCTCGCTCCGGGTCGTCGGAAACGTGCATGAACTGCGCGCCAACAGGCCCGCAGTAGGTGCGTTGAAGGAGCTCGATGACCTGGCGGAGCGTGGAGCCCTTCGGGAGCGGCAGCGTGTCCGGATCGACCGGCTTGTCCAGGTCGGCCTCCGAGAGCCGGTGGTATCCCAGGGAAAGATCCTCCGGCGCCGGGCGGGCCCGGCCAAAGGGATCGATCGCCGCGTGAAGGTGCCCGCGACCGCGGTAGCTGTCGATCAGGTTCGTCACGCCCGCCTGGAGGCGCATGGCGTCGGCCGAGGCGGGCGCTCCGGGCTGCGCGGCCGGGGGCCGCCCATCGGCGCTGGCCATCGCCAGGTCGAAACCCTGGAAGAAGGACCTCAGGTCGGCCGGCACGGACGCGGGATCGGCAAGGAACTGCTGGTACTGGGCGTCCAGATACTCGGCATTCCAGCCGTTCACCGATGGCGGAACTGCTCTAGGAGCTTGACTCATTCCTCGGCCCTGTGAGGGTTTTCTTGGTCGATCAAAAGCCGGGCGCCCTCTTCCCCGGCGGGCTGAACGCGCGGTCGAAACGCCAATGGTATCCCGTTGAGAGCGGCGCCTCGCCAAACCTCGCGGAACCTACTGGTTAGTCGACCGAACGTCCCCGAAAACCACCGCAAATCGCATGGTATTACCCGATTTGGGCGCGCAGCATGGACCCTCCCCAATAATGGGGGTGTCCAGCCGTCAGCCGAACCGCCCCATCACGTAGTCCTCGGTCTGCCGGTTCTTGGGGTTCATAAACAGGTCGGACGTCGGGCCCGTCTCGACCATGCGCCCCTCGTAGAAGAACGCGGTGATGTCCGAAACCCGCGCGGCCTGTTGCATGTTGTGCGTCACGATCACGATCGTGTAGTTCTCCCGCAGCTCGCGAATAAGCTCCTCAATTCGCAGAGTAGCCTTGGGGTCCAGGGCGGAGGCGGGCTCGTCCATGAGCAGGACCTCGGGGTTCACCGCCACCGCGCGGGCGATGCACAGGCGTTGCTGCTGACCGCCGGAGAGCCCCAGGGCCGACTTGTGCAGCCGGTCCTTCACTTCGTCCCAGAGCGCGGCGCGCCGGAGGCTGGTCTCGACTGTTTGGTCCAGCTCGGCACGGGGGACGCTGGCGTGGAGGCGGGGGCCGTAGGCGATATTGTCATAAATGGATTTGGGGAATGGGTTGGGCTTCTGGAAGACCATCCCGATGCGCCGGCGGAGGTCGACGACGTCGACGTCCGAGCCCAGCAGAGAGAGGCCGTGAAGGTCGAGGGTGCCCTCGGCCCGTGCGCCGGGGATGACGTCGTTCATCCGGTTCATCCAGCGGAGCAGCGTGCTCTTGCCGCAGCCGCTGGGGCCGATGAGGGCGGTGACGCGGTTCTTGACGATCTGGAGGTTGATGGAGCGGAGCGCCTGGAAATCGCCGTACCAGCAGCTGAACCGGCGGATGTCGATGGCGCAGATCGTCTCGGCCTCGGGGGGGCGTGCGGCGGCGGTCTCGGCGATCCACGCGAACGGGCTCGTCGGGGGGCTTGGCGTCCGGCCGGTATCGGGGGCGGGGGGTTGCGCCGGCGGATCTGGCTTCTTCGAGCCCTTGAGCACGATCGTGAATTCCTGGGTCTGCATCTGGCCCTGGCGCCTCACACTCTGATCCTGGCCGCCCGGGCCATGACGGCGCGGACGGTCAGGTTGATGATGAACAGCATGGCGATGAGCACCAGGATCCCTGACCACGCCAGCGCACGCTGCCCCGGGTACGGCCCCGTCGCGTAGGTGTAGATCTGCGCCGTCAGCGACGGGAACGGCCGGCCGGGATTGTACGTGATGAGGCGGCTGCCCAGGGCCGTGAACAGGAGGGGCGCGGTTTCCCCCGCGATCCGGGCCAGGGCCAGCATGATGCCGGTGAGGATGCTGCCGCCCACGGAAGGGAGAACGATCCTGAGGATAGTCTGCGACTTGGTCGCGCCGAGGGCCAGCGACCCTTCGCGGTAGCTGCGGGGGACAAGCCGGAGCATTTCCTCGGTGGAGCGGGCGACGATGGGGATCATGATGAACGCGAGGGCCGCGGCCCCGGCCCAGCCGTTGTAGCCGCCCAAGGGAACCACGAGCAGCTCGTACCCAAGGATGCCGACGACGATGCTGGGGACGCCGGCGAGGACGTCGGCGGTGAAGCGGGCGGGCATCGCGAGGCGGCTGTGGCCGTACTCGCAAAGGAACACGCCCGCGAAGACTCCGGCGGGGATGCCCAGCAGGCTGGCGAGCGCCAGAAGGATCAGCGTGCCCACGAGGGCGTGGAGCATGCCGCCGGGGTTGGCGACGTCGCCGGAGGGGGCCTGGGTGAAGAACGACACGCTCAGCGAGCCGGCGCCGATCTTCACCAGGTACGAGACCACCAGCACCAGGACCATGACCACGGCAGCGCAGGCGCCGACGCAGAGCCAGAACATCACGCGGCTGGTGATCCTTCGGCGGTACCTGGATGCGCTCGACAAGCGGGGGCTCCCGGATCAGGACGCATCGGAGGGTCGGGCGGAGGCGCCGACGACCAGCCAGCGCGCCAGGATGTTGAAGGCCAGCGACATGACCAGCAGGATGAGGGCGACCTCGAGCAGGGCGGAGCGGTGGAGCTCGGAGCTGGCCTCGGCGAACTCGTTGGCCAGGAGGCTGGACATGGTCTGGGCCGGGGCGAACGGTGATGCGGCGATCGTGGTGTTGTTGCCGATGACCATGGTGACGGCCATGGTCTCTCCCGCGGCGCGGGCCAGGCCGAGCATGCTCGCGCCGAACAGCCCGCTGCGCCCGTAGTGGAGCATCGCGACGCAGCTCTGCCACCAGGTGGCGCCGAGGGCGAGGGAGCCCTCGAGCTGGGCGCGGGGGACGGCGCGGAGGACATCGCGGCTGACGGAGGTGATGATCGGCACGATCATGATGGCCAGCACGAGGCCGCCGCAGAGCATGTCGCGTCCGGTGAGCGCAAGCGGCCGTTCGACAACCTCACCCCCAATGGTGAGCCTCTGGTAGAACATCCATCGGAAGGCGCCGAGATCACCGAGGAGCTGCTGGAGCAGGGGCTCGACGTGGCGCTGCAGGAACGGGGCGAGCACGAAGAGGCCCCAGATGCCGTAGGCGATACTGGGGATGGCCGCCAGGAACTCGACCATGAACGAGAGCATCGCCCCCAGGCGGATTCGTGGCGCCACGCGCACCAGCACCAGCGCCGTGGCCAGGCTCACCGGCACGGCGAAGGCCAGCGCGAGTGCTGAGCTGACGGCGGTGCCGAAGATCACGGGGAGCGCGCCGAAGGCCGGCGGGATGATTTCCATCACGGACTCGCCGTCTTTGATCACCATCTTGCCGTCGGGGCCGAGCTTCGGGCGCTCCAGCTCATTGGGACGCCATTCCGTGCCGACGAGGAAGGCCGGACCGAACCGCTTGAAGCTGGGCGCGGCGGCGAAGGCCAGCACGCCCACCAGGAATGCCGCCATCAGGAACACCAGCAGGGCGCTGCCGTGCGCCGTCACCGCGAGCGCGAGATCCCCCAGGCCCCGGCTCCGCGGGCGCCTGGGGGCTTGTTGACTGCCGGGCTGAACATCCACCTCGCTCATGTGGGTCGCGGCGCTGGGCCGTTTCAAGGTTGCTCAGGGGTCGGGAGACGCGGAAATCAGTGCTCGCCATGACCCGGCATGCGGGAGGGGCCCGGCCTCAACGACCGCCGGTGGACACAGGCTTGCCCTCGAACGTGATCGTCTTCAGTGCCTGCAACGCGGCGTCCCGCACGCCGCTGCTCAGAGGGGCGTAGTCCATGCTCGTCGTGATTGCCTGGCCATCCTGGACCGCCCAGGAGAGGAACCCGACAAGCGCCTCGGCCTCGGCGGGGGTCTTGAGGTTCTTCAGGCCGCGGTAGACGATGAGGTAGGTGAAGGAGGCGATGGGGTAGGCCTGGTCGCCCGGTTGGTTCCAGATGTTGGCCACGAGCACGGTGCCGGTGAGCGACTTGGCCGCGGCCTCGCCCGCGGCGGAGACCGTCTGCGGGGAGGCCTTAACGAACTTGCCGGCGGGGTTTTTGACGGCGCCGAAGGCGATCTTGTTCTGCTGGGCGTAGTTGAGTTCGATGTACCCGATGGCTCCGGGCATCTGCTGCACGACGGCGGCGACGCCCTCGTTCCCCTTGCCGCCCTGGCCGACCGGCCACTTCACCTGCTTGCCGGTGCCGACCGTGCTCTTGAACTGGTCGCTCTGCGTCGCGAGGTAGTTGGTGAAGACGAAGGTCGTCCCGCTTCCGTCGGTGCGCCATGCCGGCGTGATCGCCAGGTCCGGCAGCTTGGCGCCGGGGTTCAGCCCCGCGATCTTCGGATCGTTCCACTTCGAGATGCTACCGGTGAAGATCTGCACGAGCACCTCGCCGGTGAGGTTCAGCTCCGTTGTCAGGCCGGGGAGGTTGTACGCCGGGACCACCGCGCCGGCGCAGGAAGGGACCTGCACGACGGCCGACTCGCCGCCGAGGGCCTGGATCTCCTTCTTGCTGAGGGGCGCATCGGAACCGGCGAAGTGCACCGTCTTCTCCGTGATCGCCTTGATGCCGCCGCCGGACCCGATCGACTGATAGTCGATCTTCACCTCCGGGTGCACCTTCTGGTACTCGGACACCCACTTCTGGTAGAGCGGATTCGGGAACGTCGCGCCGGCGCCCTGCAGGCGAACATCGCCATTGCCGAGGGCCGCGGCGGCGCCGAGAACGATCGTGACCACCGCGGCCTTCGCCGCACGACGGAACGTCAGCATTGTCGTCATTGGGAGAACCTCCGGGAGCCCCCGATTCGTCGCGCAAGGGGGCGGACCATCGCCTGCCCGAATACCGGCCCGACTGTCGGGCCGCAGTCGTACCGTTCAACCAACCCGCGCCTCATTATTGAAAAGACCGCGCCGGGCATGCGGCCCGCGGAGGTTAAGATTGCGCAAAGCCGCAAGAGGCCGAATGCGGACGGACCCGGCACACAAGCAGTTGTGGCACCGCCCCGCCGCTCCCCCCCCGCCGGGGCCGCACAGGTCAGCGCGTCGTACCCACCAGCACCGTCACCTGCCCGAGCGCCTCGATCGTGCGGCCGTCGGCGGTTGTGAAGCCGCAGGCCAGGAGAGCCTCGGTGGCCTCCACATGGTCGCTCCCCACCTCACGCATGTTCAGGCGGAAACGCCGCCCTGGGCCGGGGTCGAGGGGGCCGTCGAGGATTTCGCCCTGTGCCGGCGCCAGGGTCCAATGGGCGAGCTCTTTGCCGCGGGTATCGGTGAGGCGGAACGTGAATTCGCCGGGC
Source organism: Phycisphaerae bacterium (assembly GCA_041485385.1). GTDB lineage: Bacteria > Planctomycetota > Phycisphaerae > Phycisphaerales > UBA1924 > JBGPJM01. The sequence goes on from JBGPJM010000002.1 coordinate 51,327, forward strand.
GCCTCGATGGCGGCCATGTAGTCGTGGTCGAACAGGTACGCGCGGACGCGGTAGGAGTCGAAGTACCCGTCGCGGTCGGTGTCGTCGGGGGGCTGCTCGACGGAGAACACGACGCGGTCGACCTTGAGCCCGGCGGGCTGCGGCGGCAGCGCCCGTGGCGCCCGGCGCGGCTGCGGGCCATCCGCGACGCACCCCCCCCCCCCTGCCGCCAGCAGCGAGGCAACGGTCAGAACGGCCAACGCGGAGCGCGCGCGCACGCACGCGAACGGAACAGCCGGAGATGGCGGGGTCCGCGCACGGACGGCGGAGATGTTGGGGGTGTGCCGTTGGTTGCCCACTTGGACTCCTCCTCTCCCGCCATTCGTCCTCTCCGCGTTGCTCGGTGTCCAGATCCTGCTCCGCGCTCAGGCACGGACCAGCGGTTTCCTCGTCGGATCATACGGGCCGGGGAGCGGTTCACCGGGCGGGCCTGCCGGGGCGGCCTCGGGCGGCGCGGGCGCCGGCTCGGGGCGGGGCTCCCGGGACTGCGCCGGCGGGCCCTCGATGTCTGTGCCCTCGAGCGAGGTGCCCTTGAGGAACTCGTCGAGTTTCTCTGGCTGCGAGAGCCGCTGGATCTCCTCATGGGCCAGCTTCCGCATCTCCGTGATCGCGGATTCGTGCCCGGAACGGATCACCTTTGGGGTGAGCATCACCAGGAGCTCGGTCTTGATGTGCGTGAAATGCGAGGAGCGGAAGAATCCGCCGGCGAACGGGATGTCGCCGAGGAAGGGGATCTTGGTCTTCCGTTCCTCGTCGTTGGCCTGGATCAGCCCGCCGATCACCACCGTCTCGCCGTCCTTGACCATCACGCTGGTCTTGACGTTGCGGACGCTGAAGATCGGCGTGGAGAGGTTCTCGTTGATCTGGGTGGTGCGCGTGGTGATCGCCGAGATCTCCGGCTGGATGTCCATGCTCACGAACCCGTCGGCGCTGATGGAGGGCGTCACGTTCAGGATGATGCCGGTGCTCTTCTCCTTTGTCGTGGTAGAGATGTCGCCGCTGCCGAGTCGTTCCTGGCGGTCGGCGATCTGCACCTCCTCGCCCACCTGCATCTTGGCCTCCTGGTTGTTCTTGACCAGGATCTGCGGACGGCTGAGGACCTCGAGCTTGCCCTGGACCTCCAGGGCGCGGATCATGAGCTCGAAATCCATCGACGAGACCGAAAAGTTGGACACTCCCAGCGAGCTGGCCACGCCGCTGGTGGCGCCCAGCGTGGCGACGTTGTAGCCGTCGCCGCCGAAGGGGCCGACCTTCAGGTCCGCGCCCCAGGTCTTGCTGGAGTCGAGGGTCACCTCGGCGAGCAGCACCTGGATCATTACCTGCGGCGGCGTCGAATCCAGCTCCTTGATGATCGTGTCGAACGACTCCTTGTACCGTGGGGAGACGCCCACCAGCAGGCGGTTGCTCTTCTCGTCGCCCTGCACGGTGATCTCCCGCTCCAGGAGGCTCAAGAGGGAGCCGGCGCGCTCGGCGCCGAGGGTCGTGCGGAGCGTATCGACCTCGCCCTTGAAGAAGGTCTGGAGCGTCGCGGCCACCTCCTTGGCCTTGGCGTTGCGCAGCTCGTAGGTGAGCTGCTCGCGCTCGTTGATCTCGACTTTGTCCAGGTCCTCGACGACCTTGCGGACCTGCTCGAGGTACTCCGCCGTGGCCGAGACGAGCAGGCGGTTGGTACGGGCGTCGATCGTGATCGCCAGCGCCTGGCGCGGGTCGGGGATCGGGAACAGGTTCCCTCCGAGGATGCCCTCGGGCAGCGGCTGCTCCACCTCGCCGGGCTTCTTGACCTCGCGCCCCGGCACGAGCACGAGGCTGTCCCCCTGCTGGCGCAGGTTGAACAGGTTCCGCAGCACGTCGGCCATCTGGCGGGCGTCGGCGTTCTTGAGCTTGAAGACCTCGATGGTGCGGGCGCCCGCGACGGTCGTGTCCAGGTCCTGCACCATCGCCTCGATGAGGACCATGAGGCGGGCCGGAGCGACGACGATGACGGAGTTGGTCCGGGCCTCGGCGTCGATCTGCACCTGCTCGAGCATGGCGCCGGAGAGCTCGGCCTCGGTGGCCTCGTGCCCCTGCTCATGCTGGATCTCGTCGGCCTTCTGCTGGCGGAGGAACCGGAGCACGGTCTGGCGGGCCTCGGGCACCCTGGTGCCGCTCACCGGCCGGCCCGCAAGGACACTCTTGAGCAGGCGCACGACCTCCGTCGCGTCGGCCTTCTTCAGCTCGATGCGCCGGTACTCGGTCACGGCGGTGACCTCGGCGGCGTCGAGGCGGGTGACGATGGCGCGGATCGCGTCCACGTCGGCCGCGGTGCCGGCGACGATGAGCGCGTTGAGCCGCTGGTCGGCCGAGACGCGGACGGCGTTCTGGCCACGCAGGGCGTTCTCCTTGTCGACGTACAGCTCCTTGATGGCGGCGGTGAGCTGCTCGGCGCGGCTGTTACGGACGTTGACGACGTCGACCACGGCGGTGCCGGCGATGTCGGCGGCGCTGCGGGTCAGCACCTCGATGAGCTGTTGGATGATCTTCAGGTTCTCGTCGCTGGCGGCGACGATGAGGGAGTTGCTGGTGACCTCGGGCTGGACGCTGAACGTGTCCTGGGGCGACTCGAGCCCGCCGCTGCGCCGGGCCGCCTGGATGCGCTCGCGCATGAGCGACTGGATCTTCGGGGCCAACTCGGTCACGTTGCCCGTCTTGATCGGGATGACGTGTACGCCGACCAGGGCCCGGGCCTCTTCGCCGTCGAGCCTGGTCAGGAGCGACTCCACGACCGCGAAGCTCCGGCCGCTGGTGGAAATGACCAGCGAGTTGGTCCGCGTGTCCGGGGCCACAAAGAGGTCGTCCTCGGCGCGGATCACGCCGGCCTGGATCTGCTGCTGGAAGATCCCCTTGAGCATCTGCCCCACCCGGTCGGCCGCGGCGAACTTCATCGGGAAAACCCGGACCGAGTTCGACGCCGCGGCGGTGGGCACGTCGAGCATTTCGATCATCGATCTCACCACCGCCAAGTTGGCTGGGCTGGCGACGACGATGAGCGAGTTGCTCTGGTTCTCGGGGATGAGGACGAGGCTGGAGAGGGAGGTGAACAGGTCGGCCTCGACGCGTGAAGCCGGGTCCATCGGGTCTTTGCCGAGCTGCAGGATCCTCAGGCGCGCGATCTGCTGCTGGAGGGCCTGGGCCTCGGGGGAGCTGGGGGCGCCCGAGACAAGGGCCTGCTTGAGGGTGGTGGCGAGCTTGGCCGCGTCGGCGTTCTTGAGCGGGATCACCACCGGCTCGACCCAGTTGGCGCTGGCCCGCTCGTCGAGCTGTTTGACCAGCACCTCGACCAGGGCGACGGCCTCCTCGCGCCCGGCGACGATCAGCGCGTTGGTGCGGTCGTCGACCGAGACGGCGATCTTGGTCGAGAGGGCCTTGCCGACCTCGGTGGTCGGCTCGCCCTTGATGGTGGTCGCGGGGATCTGGCGGAGGATGTCCCCCTGGGCGAAGAGCTTCTCGATGACGCCGGCGATCCGCTGGGCCGCGGCGTTCTCCAGCGGGAAGAACCGCACGGTCACCGCGTCGCCGATCGGCAGGCCGTCGAGCAGCTCCACGACGCCCTTGAGCGCCTCGACGTTGCCGGCAGTAGAGGAGAGCAGGATCGAGTTGGTCTGCGGCTCGGCCTGCACGCGGATCGGCTTGGAGAGATCGAGCATCAGGTCCGGCTCCCCCGCGCCGTTGCGTCGGACACTGAGCCGGCGCACCTGCTCGGCCAGGGCCGCGGCGGGGGAGGTCTTGCCGTCGGCGGGGGCCGACTTGAGCAGGCTCTCCAGGGCGGTGGCGACCTGTGTGGCGTTGGCGGTCTTCAGGCGGACCATCTGCACGCGGTGCTCGGGGTAGGTCGGCGCGGCGTCGAGGGAGCGGACCAGCGCGACGACCGCCTGGCCGTCCTTGGGATCGGCGACCACGGCGATCGCCCTGCGCGTCGTGAGGGCGACGATCGTGACCGGCTCGCTCACCACACCGCTGGCGTCGCCCTGCGGCGGGCGGGTCAGGCCCATCTGCTCGAGCATCTTCCGGACTTCCTCGGGGGAGTTGTTCTCGACGTCGATGATGAACACGCTGCGCCCAAGGCCTGGGGTGGGGGCCACGCCGGGCTGGTCGGGCCTGGCCGCGGCGGGGACGCCGTCGAGCTCGGTCACGACGGTCTTGATCTGCTGGAAGATCTTGTCGCTGCTGGCGATGACCAGGGCGTTGTTGGAGCGGTCGACCTCGATGGAGAGGGCCTCGCCACCTTGTTGGGCGACGGGGGTGAAGGTCGTCTTGAGGCTCTGGACCAGGCGGGCCGCGGGGACGTTGGCCAGGCGGAGCACGCGGACCTGTGCGTTGCTGCGGTCTCCCTCCTGCTGGAGGGCGTCGGCCATGGATTTGACCTGGGCGAAGTCGGCCTCCTCGGCGCGGACGATGAGGGTGTTGCTGCGGTCCTCGCCGATGATGACGACCGATCGCGGGCCGGTTCGGCGCGCGGCGCCGGGGCCCTGGTCGGTGAACATCTGGCGAAGGGCGTCGGCGAGCTTGCTGGCCGGGCCGATGCGAAGCGGGATGATGCGGGCCGCGGGGAGGCGGGCGAACTCGGGCACGTCGAGCTGGGTCACGAGGTTGCGGATGCGCTCGACGTCCTCGCGCGAGGCGGAGATGACCAGCGAGTTGGTGAGCTGCTCGGCGGAGACCTGGACGGTGTCCTTGGCGTTCACCAGGACGGTGGGGACGTCGGGGCCGGCATTGTCGCCCGGGCGGCGCGCCCCGCTCTGCTGCTGTTGCTGCTGCTGGCGGGCCCGCTCGCGCTCGCGCTCGGCGAGGATGGGCGCCTGGAAGGCCTCGTTGAGGGTGCGGGCGAGGCTGGTGGCGTCAGCGTGCTTGAGAGCGATGATCTCGAGGCGGCGCGACGTGTCGTACTGCTCGTTGTCGAGCTTGTCGATGAGGGCCTTGATGTTCTGCCACTCGCTCTGGTCGGAGCTGATGACCAGGCTCTTGGAGAGGGGGTTGGCGATAATCGTGACGGTGCGGGCCGCGGGGGTGCTGGCCTCCAGGGCGTAGGGCCCGTAGAAGACCTCCAAGGCGCGGGCCGTGGCCTCTGCGTCGGCGTGCTTGAGGGGGACGAACTCGGTCGTCCGGGTGGTGGCGCGGGGCACGTCGAGCTGCTTGATGATCCCCACCAGCTCCTCGATCTGGTCCTTCGTCGCCGACACCACCACGGTGTTGTCCGACGACCAGCTCACGGCCGGCGCCGGCTCTCCGGGCGCCTGCTGCCGGCGCGACAGGAGCGAGCGAAGGGTGGTGGAGACCTCGTAGGCGTCCTCGTGCTCGAGCCGGATGCGCCGGAACTCGGTGGCGCTCGTGAAAGACTGCTCGTCCAGCCTGGTGATCTGCTCGGTCACCAGCGCCACCGCCTCGTCGGCGCCTGTGAGGAGGATCGAGTTGGTCCGCTTCACCGGCGTGATGGTGACTTTGATCGACTCGGGCAGCGCCAGCTTGAGCGACGCCGCGACGTCCTCCGCCCGGGCCTTGCTGAGGGTGACCGTGACGATCTTGGTGTCCTTGGCCGACGGCGGCGCATCCAGCTGCTTCACCAGCGCATCGACCCTCTCGAACATCTCCTGGGGCGCCGAGACGATCACCGAATCGGTGCTGGGCTGCGGCGTGACGATCACCAGCCCCTCGCGCCCCACCCCCCCCTGCGAGCGCGGGAACTGCTCGCGCAGCACGTTGGCCAGCTCCGAGGCCTTGGCGTTCTTCAGGCGGTACAGCTCCCGCACGCGTCCTTCCCCCTCCTCCGGCTGGTCCATCTGCGAGAGCAACTCTTTGAGCACGACCATGTCGGCCTTGTCGGCCTGCGCGATCACGACGTTGCCGTCGCGCGAGCCCAGGATCGACACCCCCGGCACCGCCCCGCCAGCCGCCCGGGCCCGATCCACGAAGAACCTGCGCAGGCTGTCGGCCACCTGGTCCGCGCGCGCGTATTTCAACGTGATCGATTCCAGTTGCTGGTCGGGTGACCGTGCGACCTCGTCGAGCTTGGCGATCTGAGCCGCGGCCTCCTCGATCCGGTCCTTCCGCCCGATCAGGACGATCGTTCCCGACTGCGTGTCCGCCTCCGCCCGCACCCCGTCCGGATCCGCGCCCCGCCAGTTCCGCCACCCAGGGGTGCTCATCGCGGCCTGCACCGCCGCGGCCACCTTGCCGGCGTCGGCGTTCTTCACCTTGACGGCGCGCAGCGCGAGGGCGGTTCCGGGTGGAGGGGGGGTATCCAGCGCCTTGACGATCTTCTCGACTGTGTCGAACGACTCCCCCTGTCCCATCACGATCACGCTGTTGGCGCGCTCGTTGAACTCG
>JBGPJM010000003.1:0-56557 GCA_041485385.1 Phycisphaerae bacterium
CGATGGGAGGATCCACGCGAGACAGAACAGCTCCGCGCCACGCCCGGAGCGTGCGGCAATCCATCGTCTCACCCTCCCGCGAGGCGAGGCATCCATCTGGCCCGCCCTCCTCGGAACTCGCAGTCCGCGCCGGAACGCCCTCCCGATCGCCGCCGCCGTCAGCAGCGACCCCGGCCAGAACAGAACTCCCAGCAGCACCGTGTGATACCCCGGCGGCCCCCAATGCCCCTCCTTCGCCCCGGCGCTGCGCCCGAGCGTCTCGTCGTACACGATCGACAGGTACTCGCCCCACCCGACTCTCTCGCCCACCAGGCACAGCCACGGAACAACCGCCACCGCGACAGTCAGCACACCCACCAGCGGCCGCAACCGCCAAAGCCACTCCCAGCGCCGGGAGACGATGCTCAGTGCAACCGCCGTGAGCGCCGCGATCATCGGCGTGATCGGCCCCTTCGTCATGATGCCCAGCGAAAGCGCGAGCCAGAAAAGGACGGGAGCCACCAAGCCGCGCCGCGCACCCCCACGAGTGGACCAGATCGTCCACAGCGCAAACTGCGTCCCCACCACCGTCGTCAGCAGCACCTGGTCCGCCCGCGCCTGGTGCGCGTCCCACACCACCATCGGGCACACCGCAAGCAAGCCCGCCCCCAGCCACGCCGCGCGCGGATCGAACATCCGCAACCCCAGCCGCCACGTCAGCAGCACCGTCGCGATCGCCGCGAGCACCGACGGCAGCCGGAACACCCAGATCCCCCCGTTCTCCCACCGCTCGCTCCCCAGCACCGCCCACGTCCCCGCCTGCAGCCAATAAATCAGCGGCGGCTTGTTCAGCCGCGGTTTCTCCTGAATCCGCGGCACAACCCAATCCCCGCTCGTGTACATCTGCCAGCTCGCCATCGCGAAGCGCGACTCGTCCCGATCCACAGGCGGAATGCTGAACAACCCCGGGAGATACACTGACAGGCACAGAAGGAAAAGGCCCAGCCCCCCCCACTTCCAGGATCGCGCCAGCCGGCGCACCCCGGCGGCGCGGGTGCCGGGCAGCACGCCCTCACGCCGCAGCAGCCACCGGATCCCCTGCATGCTCGACCCGTCCGTACGCATGGCCCGCGACTATAACCGGGGACTCCACCCGGTGGTCCGCTGGGCGCACATCGCCGCCGCGGCGACCGCGTCGGCGGCCCGCCCGCGGTGGCTGTGGCTCACCGATCCCTCGCGACGGCACTGGGCGGCGCCCACGACGCTGGCCCTGGCTCTCTTCGTCGTGGTGCACCCGTTCGACGGGGCGATCACCCGCTGGGTGACGGGGGCGCGCATGGGGGGCGATGTGCGGCGCGAACTGGAGGCGTGGCAGCAGTACGGGGGGCTGGGGTCCCTCATCTTCGCCGCGACGGTGATCTGGCTACTGGACCCGGCCCGCCGTCGGCGCCTGCTGGATCTGCTCGCGGCGTCCGTGGCGGGTCTGGCGGCGTACACGGTGCTGAAAGTGCTCATCGGGCGGCCGCGCCCAAAGTTCGGCGAGGCGGATGTGTTCCTGCTCCCCTTCGGCGAGTACCCGATTTCGGTCGACGGAAAGACGGTGCTGACCCACTCGTGGCAAGGGCCGGCGTGGCGGACGGCGGAACTGTGGTCTATGCCCTCGAGCCATACGATGGCGGCGATGGTGCTGAGCGTATTCCTGGCGCGGACGTACCCGCGCCTGAGGTGGCTGCCGTGGGCGATGGTGGCGATCGTGGGGACAGCCCGCGTGGTAACGGGCGCACATTGGGCCACCGACGTGATCGTCGGGGCGGCGATGGGGTACATTGTGGGGCACGCGGCCGTGGCGGGCAGGTGGGGCGACCGGGCCGTAGAGTGGGTATGGGGCGTGTTCGTCCGCGAGAAGAAGGCGGGCGCGGAGACGACGGCGTCGGCGTGACGGACGGGGGGGGCGGGCGGGTAAGAATGAGCGGTCGGGACGTGGAGGGAGGGGGCTGGAAAGGGCCGATGCCGATTTCGCTGACAGTGCTGCGTGACACCGACCGAGCCGGCAGCGGCGCGTTGGCGCCGCCACCGTCGGCGCCGCGAGGCGTGCGCGCGTCCGGGCGGCTTGTGGATTCGCACGGGCGGGTGATCCGGGACCTGCGGCTGTCCATCACCGACCGGTGCAACTTCCGGTGCGTGTACTGCATGGAGCCGGACGTGCGGTTCATGGAGCAACAGGACCTGCTCGGGCCGGCGGAGCTTGAGCGGGTGGCGCGGGTCTGCGTCGGGATGGGCGTGGAGAAGGTGCGGATCACCGGCGGCGAGCCCACGGTGCACCCGCGCCTGACCGAGATCATCGGGCGGGTCGCGTCGATCGGGGGGGGCGTGGAGATCGCGCTGACGACCAACGGCTCGCTCATGGACGAGCCGCGGCTTCGGAAATGGAAGGAGGCGGGGCTCGACCGCGTGACGGTGAGCATCGACAGCGTGGACCCGGCCCGGTTCGCCGCGATGACGCGCTCGCGCACGACACCCGCGGACGTGATCGAGGGAGCGCGGGCGGCGATGCGGGCCGGGCTCTCGCCGGTGAAGCTCAACGCCGTGATCGTGCGGGGCTTCAACGAGGACGAGATCGTCGGGCTCGCCGGGCTGGCACGCGACCTCGGCGTCGAGATGCGGTTCATCGAGTACATGCCGCTGGACTCCGGGCACGGGTGGGACCGGCAGAAGGTCGTGACGGCGGCGGAGATCGTGGAGCGGATCGGGGACGTGTATCCGCTGCTCCTGATGGGGCGCGACGACCCGCACAGCACGTCGCTGAGCTACGAGTTCGCCGACGGCGCGCCCGGGCGCCTCGGGACGATCGCGCCGGTGAGCCGGCCGTTCTGCGGGGCGTGCAGCCGGCTGCGGGTGACGGCCGACGGAAAGGTGAGGCCGTGCCTGTTCGGGGACGAGGAGTGGGATCTTCGGCCCCTGCTGCGCGGCGGGGCCGACGATGACGAAATCGCGCGGTTCCTGGTGGACGCGACATGGACCAAGCGGGCCGGGCACGGCATCTCATCGTCGGAGTTCGTGCAGCCGCGCCGGCCGATGTCGGCGATCGGCGGTTGAGCGCCGGACCGCTGGCGGCGGTGCGCGAGAACCTGCGCCACGCGCGCCTGGGGCGCGCGGAGCTCGCGGGGTCGCTGGGCGACCTGGGGACCTTCCTGCCGCTGCTGGTGGCGATGAGCGCCAGGAACGGTCTGGATTTCGCGTCGTCGCTGCTGTTCGCAGGGCTGTTCTCCATAGCGACCGGGATGATGTTCCGGATCCCGCTGGCGGTGCAGCCGATGAAGGCGATCGCGGCGGTGGCGATCACACAGGGGCTGACGGCGGCGCAGATCGGGGCGGCGGGGGCGATCGTGAGCGCCGTGGTGCTGGCCCTGGGCGTGACGGGGCTGATCGATTGGCTGAACCGGCTGGTGCCGCGGAGCGTCGTGAAGGGGCTGCAGCTGTCACTGGGGTTGTCGCTCCTGATGAAGGGGGCGCAGATGGTGAGCGGGACGGGTGTGGCGGTCGGGCCGGACAGCTACGCAACGGGGGTGGTGGCGGGGCTGCTCGTGTTGGCGCTGGTGGCGTCGCGCCGGGTGCCGGCGGCGCTGGTGCTGTTCGTGATGGGGATCGGCCTGGCGCTCTGGAAGGACCCGGGGCTATGGGAGCATCTGCGCCTGGGCCCGTGGCTGCCGGGATTGTCGGCGCCGAGCGTGGAGGATTTTCAGGTAGCGGGGCCGCGGGCCGCGCTGCCGCAGATCCCGCTCACAACGCTGAACTCTGTCGTGGCGGTGTGCGCGCTGGCGGCGGACCTGTTTCCCAGCGAGGCCAGGCGGGTGACGGGGCGGCGCGTGGCGGTGAGCGTCGGGCTGATAAACCTGGTCGGGGTGTGGTTCGGCGCGATGCCGATGTGCCACGGCGCGGGGGGCCTGGCAGGGCAGTACCGGTTCGGGGCGCGGACGAACGGGTCGATCTTGTTCCTTGGGGTGATGAAGGCGGGCCTGGCGGTGCTGCTGGGGGCATCGCTGATGCCCCTGTGCGCGGCGTTCCCGGCCAGCGTGCTGGGGGTGATGCTGGTGGTGAGCGGGATCGAGTTGGGAATGGTGGCACGCGATCACGTCCGGGGGCGCGACGCGGTGGCGATGCTGCTCACGGCGGGGCTGTGCCTGGGGCTGAACAACATCGCCGCGGGTTTTGCAATCGGGCTGGTGGCGGCGTGGTTGATGAGCCTGCGGCGCGAGCAGGCGGCGGAGGGCGCGAGCTAATGGGCGGACGGAAGCACCCCCGGCTACGCCGCGGCGGTCGGCTCGGGCGGCTCGAACCCCTCGCGCCAGATGGCGTGCTTCCAGATGGGCACATCGCGCTTGAGGCGATCGATGAACTCGTCGGTCGCCAGGAGGGCCTCCTTGCGGTGAGGCGCGGCGATCACCAGGCGGAAGGACCGCTGGGCCACCGGGACACGCCCGCGGCTGTGCTCGACGTGCACCGCGATGAGACGGTGACGGGCGATAAGATCCTGGGCGATGGCCGAGAGCATCCTCTGGGCCATGGGCTCGTAGGTCTGGTAGTCGAGGGCGGCGATGCGCCCCTGGCCCTCGACCTCGCGGACAACGCCCTCGAAGCACAGGACGGCGCCCGCGCCGTGCTGGTGGGTATCCGAGGCCAGGGGGCCCAGCGGGCCGTCGGAGATGATGACGGTGACGCTCATCCGCCCGACACCATGCCGATGAGGGCCACCTCATCGCCGGGGCGGACCTGGCGGTCCGGGGAGGCGAACTCGGAGTTGACGGCGAGGCGGCCGACGCGGACAAAGGGGGCGATGGCGGGGAACGCCTGGGCGAGGCGCTCCTTGACGGCGCGGCACGACGCGTCGGCACCGATGTCGATCTCGACGGAGCTTCGCCCGAGGGTTGACGCCTCGGCGCCGAAGAGCAGAACGTGGACAGTCATTGGGGAAGGATACCCGGGGGCAGGGGGTTTTCGGTGGGGTACAACGGAGGGTCCATGAGCGGACACGTCGAGCTTCATCTTCGTGTGCGGGTGAAGTCCGGCCGGCGGGGGGAGTTTCTTGAGTTCCTGCGGGGGGCCGTGACGTTCTATGAGAAGCCCGGGGGGATCCGCGTGCGGCTGTTGGAGGACCGGGCGGACCCGGAACGGCTCATCGAATGCGTGGACTACGCTGATGAGGACACGTTCGAGGTAGACCAAGGGCGGGCGGAACACGACCCGGAGATGAGACGGTATCTTGAGCGATGGCGGTCGCTTCTGGATGGGCCGCCGACGGTGGAAATCTACCGCAACAGGACAGATGAGCTGGGTGCCGGCGCGCCCGCTGAGGAGAATCGATCGTGAGTCTGCCGTCACCGTATGTGAAGATGAAGGAACAGCACCCGCAGGTCCTCAAGGCCTACGAGGCGATGGGTGAGGCGTGCGCCAAGGCCGGGCCGCTGGACGGCAAGTTGGTGGCGCTTGTGAAGCTGGCGATCTCGCTGGGCGCCGGGCTTGAGGGGGCCGCCCACTCGCACGTCCGCAAGGCGCTGGAAGCGGGATGGACGCGGGAGGAGCTGCTGCACGTGGCCGTGCTGTGCACTCCGACCATCGGCTTCCCGCCAATGATGCGTAGCCGCGGGTGGGTCATGGACGCGGTCGGCGAGGAAGGCGGAAACACGTGAGCGAGGTCGCACCAGCGCGCCGGGGAGGACCGTCGAGACTCGATACGCCCGAGGGCGCGGTCCTCGCACTGGCCGGGAAGCTCCGGACGGTCGAGACCGAGACGATGGAGCTGCAGTTCGCCGCGGGGCGGGTGCTGGGGGCCGACTTGGTCGCCGACCGCCCCAGCCCGGCCTCGGACGTGAGCGCCATGGACGGGTACGCGGTGCGGGTGGCCGACCTGGGCGCTGGGGAGCTGTCGGTCCGCGGCGAGGTGCGGATCGGCCACGAACCGCCGGCGATGCCCGAGGGGGCGGCGCTGCGGATCGTCACGGGGGCGCCCGTGCCCGGCGGGGCGCAGGCGGTGGTGAAGCGGGAGGACGTGAAGGAAGGGAAGGGGCAGATCAAGATCGAGCGCGGGGTCGCGGCGAACATCCGCGCCGGGGAGAACATCCGCCGGCGGGGAGAGAACCTGGGGGAAGGGGAGCTGGTGGTGCCCGCCGGAACGCTGATCACGCCCGCGGTTGCCGGGGCGATGGCGGCGTTCGGCGGGACAAAAGTGAAGGTGCGCCGCCGGGTGCGGGTGGGGATCATCGTGACGGGTGACGAGCTGGTCGAGCCCGGGCAGAGGCCCTCGGCATGGCAGCTGCGCGACAGCAACGGGGCGGCCCTGGGGGCGCTCCTGTCGCTCCACCCGTGGATCGAGGGGGGCCGGCGGGTGCGTGTCGGCGATGAGCCGAAGCTGCTGCGCGCCGCCATCGATGATCTCCTGGGATCCATCGATGCGCTGATCCTGACCGGGGGCGTGTCGATGGGGACCCGCGACTACGTGCCGACCGTGCTGAAGGAGGTCGGGGCCGAGGTGCTCTTCCACAAGCTGCCGCAGCGCCCGGGCAAGCCGGTGCTGGGGGCGGTGCTCGGCAAGGGGAGCGAGGCACGCCCGATCCTGGCCCTGCCGGGGAACCCGGTGTCGGTGATGGTGACGGCACGCCGGATGGCGGTGGCGGTGCTGTCGCGCATGGCGGGCCTGGAGACGCAGGCACCGATGGCGGCAGTATTGGACGACGCCGACGGGAAGACGCTCGACCTGTGGTGGCACCGGCTTGTGCGCGTCTCCGGGCCGGGGCGGGTCGTACTGGCGGAGGGGCGGGGCTCGGGCGATGTGGTGGCCGCGGCGAGGAGCGACGGCTTCATCGAGGTTCCGCCGGGGCAGACCGGCGAAGGCCCGTGGCCGTTCTACCGGTGGTCGTGGTAAGGTTCGGCTCGTCTACTTCTCCTCAGGAGCGACCGGTGGCGAAAGCCAAGGACAGGGCTGTCGACGACGAGACCGGCACGGGCGCGTCCGGGCGCACGGGGCTGTCGCACGCCGGCGCGGACGGCCGGGCGCGGATGGTGGACGTGGGGGACAAGGCGGTGACGGAGCGGGTGGCGATCGCGGAGGCGCGTGTGCGCATCTCGCCCAAGCTGGTCGCGGCGATCCGAGAGAACACGCTGAAGAAGGGCAACCTGCTGGAAGTGGCCCGCCTGGCGGGGATCCAGGCGGCCAAGCGGACCGGCGAGCTGATCCCGCTGTGCCACTCGCTCCCGCTAGACGGCGTCGAAGTCGAGGCACGCCTGGAGGAGGGGTGCGTGCGCATCCGGAGCGAGGCGCGGACGCACGCGAGGACGGGCGTGGAGATGGAGGCGCTGACGGCCGCGGCGGTGGCGGCGCTCACCGTGATCGACATGGGCAAGGCGGTGGACAAGGGGATGGTCGTCGAGGGGCTTCGGGTGCTGGAGAAGCGGGGCGGACGCAGCGGGCACTACCTGGCGCCCGGGCGGGAGGGGCGGCCATGAGCGGCCCGATCCGGGCGGCGGTGCTGACGGTGAGCGACCGGTGCTCTCGCGCCCAGGCCGTGGACACCTCGGGCCCGTCGCTGTGCGCGATGCTGCGCGAGCGGCTGGGGGCCGAGGTCGCCCAGACGGCGTGCCTGCCCGACGAAGCGGACCAGCTCGCCGCGAAGTTCCTGGAGTGGTCGCGGGCCTTGCCGCGGATCGACCTGGTGGTGAGCACGGGCGGGACGGGGCTTGCGCCGCGTGACGTGACGCCGGAGGCGGCGCTGAAGGTGATCGAGCGCCAGCACGCCGGGTTGATGGAGCTCGCCCGCCTCCGGTGCTACGCCAAGACGGCGCGAACGTTCCTGTCGCGCGGCGTCGCGGGGACAGTCGGGCGGACGCTCATCATCACGCTCCCCGGCTCGCCGCGCGGCGCGACCGAGAATCTCGAAGCGCTGCTGGACATCCTCCCGCACGCCATCGAAACTCTTCGCGGCGACGTCCAGGACGACGGGCGGCCCGGAGCGCCGGCGACGACGGGGCGGGTGATTGTGCACAAGGATTGACCATGTTCGAAGGGGTTCAGCCGATCGTTCTGGTAGGCGGGCAGAGCAAGCGTTTCGGTCGCGACAAGCTTCGCGAACCGCTCCGCGGGGGGCGGCCGGGGGAGGTGCTGGTGGACCGGCCCATCGCGGCGCTGCGCGCGGTCTTCGGCTCGCGCGTGGCGTGCGTGGGGGAGTGCCACTCGGACGTCTCCTCGCGGGCCGACCTGGCGATCCCCGATCGCTACCCGGGCGTGGGACCGATCGGCGGCATCCTCTCGGCATTGGAGGAAACGGGGGGCGAGGTGTTCGTGCTCGCCGGTGACCTGGCGCGGATCACCGCGGGGGTGGTCCGTCAGATCCTCGATCGGGCCCGCGACGAGCACGAGGAGTGGGCCGTGCTCGCCCGGACGACAAGGATCGAGCCATGCATCGGGCTGTACCGCCCGGCCGCGGCGGTCGCACTGCGGGCTCGCCTGACCAGCGGACGGGACGCGAGCCTCTTCGACGCCATCGCCGCGGAGCGCCTGATCACGGTGCCGGTGGACGCGGGCGTCGCGGCCAATGTGAATACGCCGGCCGATCTTGCGGTCGGCCGGGGCGGACCTGGGGCGCGCTGAGGGATCGGGGATTGGCAGCAGGGACCGGCTTGGCGCGAATTTGGCGCCGCCGCTTGACTTCTGTTTTAACTCAAGATAAAAAGATCCGAATATCTTTGATGTGCCGATCCCGACTTCTGAGGATCCCGTCGATGTCGCACACCACACGTCGTTGCGGAGCCCGGCCACGAACTCCAGGCACGCGCTCCACCTGGCCAACGAAAGCGGCGAGCGGAACTCTCCGACGACTTGCCGGCGCCGGCGCGGCCTGGGCTCTGGCGATAGGCGGGTGTTCGGAAAGGACCGGGAACCCGGCCGCCTCGAAGGCCGGAGACGTGCAACCACTGCCGAGCGGCGTCGCGACTGTCCAGCTCTTCGACCGTCACTGCGCCGCCTGTCACGGAACGAAGGGGCACGGCGATGGCCCGGCTGCGCAGTTTCTGTTCCCCAAGCCGCGAGCGTTCCGCGACAGCCCGTTCCGGTTCGCCGCGACCGGCGGCACGGAGCAGGAGGCCCTGGCGGCGATCACGAACACGATCAAGCACGGCCTGCCGCGAAGCGGGATGCCTGGGTTCAGCGGCGTGCTGAGCGACGCCGACGTGACGGGACTGGCGCACCACGTCGCGGATCTGACCAAGCTGGCCGCGGGGACGCTGGTGGCCGCGCCGGAGCCCAACCCGCTGTTGAACGAGAAGCCGGTCCCGCCGGAGAACAGCAAGGCGCTGGTGGACTATGGCGCGCGGCTGTACCGGCAGATGGCGTGCATCGGCTGCCACGGCGAGTCCGGGCACGGGGACGGCGTCGGGATCGCTGGGCTGGTGGACTCGCGCGGCATGCCGGTTCGCCCGGCTGACCTGGCGTCCGGGCTGTACAAGTCGGGGGGACGGGACGGTCTGTACCGGGTGATCACGCAGGGCGTGCCGGGGACGCCGATGATCTCGTATGCGCCATTGCTGGTGAAGGACCTCAAGGACGGCACGAAGGACGACACGGCGGTGTGGGCGCTGGTGGAGTACATCCGCAGCCTGGCGCCCAGAGCGCAGCTCACCGGCGCATCGTCGGGGGCCGAGCTGCACGCCCAGACCAGACCGGATGACGGGATGTTCTTCGACCCCTCGCACGCGGTCTGGCTCGATGTGCAGCAGACCAACGTCACGCTCCGCCCCATCTGGCACCGAACGGAGACGAACATCACCGTGGGGGTGAACGTCGTGCGTGCCGGGGACATGCTGGCGATCCGCTTCGCGTGGGACGACGCCACGTGCGACGTGACGCAGGACAGCGGGAAGTTTCCCGACGCGGTGGCGGTGATGTTCGCCTCCAGCGGCGAGGTGCCGGCATTGCCGATGGGGATCAACGTAGATGGGTACGGGGCGGCCGCGGGCGGGGTCACAGGAGGGGAGGGCGGCGCTCCACCGGGCGGGCCGCCCGTCGCCGCGGGCAGCCAGAGCGCGCCGGTGAATGTGTGGCATTGGAAGGCCAGCCGCCAGTTCGACGCGGCGGACGGCTGCAGACACGACGCCGACAACCCCCGGGTGCTTCCGCCGGGTGAGTACCATCTGTTCAAGCTCCGGCGCGACGCATTCACGGCGCAGCCGCGGGCCGAACTGCCGCTCCCGCCCCAGGACCAGGACCTGCGCCTGGGCGAGCAGCTGTACGTCACGGCCGCGGCGGCGGGGAATGTGCACTCCGATCCGGCCCTGACGTTCCATGCGGCGCTGGAGGCCAACGCGATCGGCTTCGGCACGCTGACCGATCAGCCGATCGCGAACCAGCACGTGTACGCGTCGGCGGTGTGGGCGAGCGGGCGCTGGTTCGTAACGATCTTCCGGCCGCTTCCCAGCGATGACGCCGGGGATGTCGACCTGATCACGGCGCGCCGGATCCCCGTGGCGTTCGCCGTATGGAACGGCTCGAAGGGGGATCGCGACGGGGTGAAGCTGATCTCCGGATGGCACTGGCTGGTCATCGATCCGCAGCCTGGCGCCGTCTCTCCCGCTCCCGGGCCCGCCGCCGGCCACTGACGCGACCTTTTCTCGCAAGGGAATCTTCCCCATGCAACCCGCGAAACCGAACGACGACGTCTTCCCGGCCGACGTGACCCGGCGCACCTTCCTGGGGGTACTGAGCGCCGGGAGCGCGGCCCTGCTGAGCTTCAAGGACGGCCTGGCGGGGCTTTCGCCGCGCCCCGGCGTGGACAACCCGCTGATGCACTACCCGGCCCGCGACTGGGAGCGGCTGTACCGCGACCAGTACCGCTACGACCGGACATTCACGTTCGTCTGCGCTCCCAACGACACGCATAACTGCCGGCTGCGGGCCTTCGTGCGCAACGGCGTGTTCGTGCGAGCGGAGCAGAACTACGACAGCGGCCGGGTGGGCGACCTGTACGGGAACACGGCGACCAAGGCGTGGAACCCGCGCGGGTGCGCGAAGGGCTATTCGATGCAGCGACGGGTGTACGGCTCGTACCGGCTGAGCGGGCCGGTTATCCGCGCGGGGTGGAAGCGGTGGGCGGACGACGGGTTCCCGCCCCTCTCGGACAATACGGAGCTGCGCGACACGTACAAGTTCACGACGCGCGGAACGGACACGTTCGTGCGGGTGGGGTGGGAGGAGGCCTACCGCTACCACGCCCGCGCCGCCGTGGCGATCGCGAAGACCTACAGCGGGCACGAGGGGGAGGCCCGCCTGCACGCCGACGGGTACGAGCCGGAGATGATCGAGGCCACCCACGGCGCGGGCACGCGCTGCATGAAGTTCCGCGGCGGGATGGGCCTCCTGGGCGTCATGGGCAAATACGGCATGTACCGCTGGTCCAACATGCTGGCGCTGCTGGACCGGAAGATCCGCGGCGTGAGCGAGAAGGACGCCCTGGGCGGGCGGATCTGGTCCAACTACACCTGGCATGGCGACCAGGCCCCGGGGCACCCGTTCGTCCACGGCCTGCAGGCTTCGGACTGCGACTTCAACGAGCTGCGCCACGCCAAGCTGCATATCCAATGCGGCAAGAACCTGGTCGAGAGCAAGATGCCCGAGTCGCACTGGTTCACCGAACTCATGGAGCGGGCCGCGAAGATCGTCATCATCACGCCGGAGTACTCGCCGTCCTCGACCAAGTCTAACTACTGGATCCGCGTCCGCGCCGGGTGCACCGACACGGCGCTGTTCCTCGGCGTCACGAAGCTGATGATGGACAAGGGGTGGTACGACGAGAAGTTCGTGCGGAAGTTCACGGACTTTCCCCTGCTCATCCGCACCGACAACCTCAAGCGGCTGCGGGCCGCCGAGGTGTTCCCCGGGTACACGCCGGGCCTGGCGAAGGACGGTCCGTCGTACAGGGAGCAGCACCTCACCGACGAGCAGTACGCCAGGGTGGGCGACTTCGTGGTGATCGACGACAAGACCGACCGGCCCGTGGCCCTGACGCGCGACCAGATGGGCGGGCGGATGGAGTCAGAGGGAGTCTCCCCGCGCCTGTCGTGGACGGGGAAGGTGAAGCTGGCCGACGGCTCCGAGGCCGGGGCGATGACGACGTGGGACGCGTACGTGCTGAACCTGCGCGACTACGACCTCGACACGGTCGCGGAGATCACCGGGGCGGACAGGGCGCTGATCGAACGTCTGGCTGGCGACATCTGGGAAACCGCGAAGGCGGGTCACTCGGTGGCGATCCACGTCGGCGAGGGGATCAACCACTGGTTCCACGCCACGCTCTGCAACCGGGCGCAGTACCTGCCGATCATGCTCACCGGCTCGATCGGGCGGCCGGGCGCGGGGTGCTACACCTGGGCGGGGAACTACAAGGCGGCGCTGTTCCAGGGCGCGCCGGGGGTGGGGCCGGGGTTTCTGGGGTGGGTCGCCGAGGATCCGTTCAACCCCGATCTTGATCCGGCGACGGACGGGAAGGACATCAAGGTCGACAAGCGGACCAAGGACGAGGAGCCGGCGTACTGGAACCACGGCGACCGCCCGCTGATCGTGAACACCCCCAAGTTCGGACGCATGAACTTCACGGGCGCCACGCACATGCCCACGCCGACGAAGTTCCTGTGGTTCACCAACGTGAACCTCTTCAACAATGCCAAGCACGTCTACGACATGCTCTTCAACGTCAACCCGAAGATCGACTGCATCATCTCGCAGGACGTGGAGATGACCTCGACCTGCGAGTACGCGGACATCATCTACCCGGCGCTGACGTGGCCGGAGTTCCAGACGTACGAGATCACCGCCTCCTGCTCCAATCCGTTCCTGCAGATCTGGAAGGGCGGGCTGGACCCGGTGCACGACGGCAGGGACGACGTGCGGATCCTCGCCGAGACCGCCGAGGCGCTGGCGAGGGAAACCGGCGACGAGCGGTTCGCCGGCTACTGGCGGTTCATCCTTGACGACAAGACCGACGGCGTGAAGCGGTACATGCAGCGCCTGCTGGACGGCTCGACCACCACCCGCGGGTACAAGGTCGACGACATCCTCGCCGGCAAGTACGGCGAGCCCGGCGCGGCGCTGATGCTCTTCCGCACCTACCCGCGCGTCCCGTTCTACGAAAACGTCAAGGAGGACCTGCCCTTCTGGACCGACACCGGGCGGCTCAACTCCTATTGCGACATCCCCGAGGCGATCACGCACGGCGAGAACTTCATCGTCCACCGCGAGGGCCCGGAGTCCACGCCATACCTGCCCAACGTCATCGTCTCTTCCAACCCGCTCGTCCGCCCCGAGGACTTCGGCCTCTCTCCCGAGGCCATGCACTGGGACGAGCGGACCATCCGCAACGTCAAGCTCCCCTGGTCGCGGGTGAAGGGGACGAAGAACCCCCTGTGGGAGCAGGGGTACCAGTTCCTGTGCCTGACGCCCAAGAGCCGGCACCGCGTGCATTCGTCGTGGTCCACGGTGGACTGGACGCTCATCTGGGACTCGAACTTCGGCGACCCGCACCGGCGCGACCCGCGCAAGCCCGACGCCGGCGAGCACCAGGTGCACCTGAACCCGGAGGACGCCGCGGCGCTGGGAATTTCCAACGGCGACTACGTCTACGTGGACGCCAACCCCGCCGACCGGCCGTTCCGCGGGTGGGAGAAGGACCCGGCGCGGGCGAGGATCGCGCGGTGCATGCTGCGGGCGACGCTGAACGCGGCGTACCCGCGGGGCGTGATCATGATGAAGCACGGGGCGTTCATCGCCACCGAGAGGTCGGTGCTGGCGCACGAGACCAGGCCCGACGGCCGGGCCCGATCGGCCGACACGGGCTACCAGGCGAACTTTCGCTACGGGTCCCACCAGTCGCTCACCCGCAACTGGCTGATGCCCATGCACCAGACGGACACGCTGTTCCACAAGGCCAAGGTGAAGATGGGGTTCATCTTCGGCGGCGAGGCGGACAACCACGCCGTCAACACCGTGCCCAAGGAGTGCCTCGTCCGCGTCGTGAAGGCCGAGGACGGCGGCCTGGGCGGGAAGGGCAAATGGGGGCCGGGCGTCCAGGAGTTCGGCCCGATGAGCGAGTCGCCGATCAACACCGCGTTCCTCACCGGCTCGCTCACGACGGTGAAGCGCACGTAACGAGGGCCCGCCATGCCGCACGACGACCTTTCGCATGATCACGAGCAGGGGCGCGACCACGGCGTGCCGCCGGACCCGGCCCATCCGTCCAAGCGCCCCGTCGAGCCGGAGCACCCGATGTCGCTGGAGGGCGGCGTGGTCTTCGGGGACACGGGGCTCATGCTCCGGATCCTGGCCGAGGAGCTGCTCATGACGGGGATCACCCCGCAGGACCTGGACCGGATGTCGCACGATTCCAACTACCAGGCGCTGCTCGCCGGCCGGGCGGCGCTCGGCGACGCCGCCGTGGACGAGATCCTCCGGGCGGCCGCCGCCCGCGTCGGCTCGCACCATCACCGGACGTGGGAGTCCAGCGACGAGTACCGGCCCGCCACGCTCACCGTCAGTGCCGGGCGCTCCGGCGGCCCGCGCCAAGGAAACTAGCCATGCCCACCGTCTACAACTGGCAACTCGGCAGGCCGATGGAGTTCCCGTACGCCGAGGCGCACCCGCGCACGCAGTTCGCCTTCGTCTTCAACATCAACCGCTGCATCGCTTGCCAGACGTGCTCCATGTCCTGCAAGAGCACGTGGACCTTCGGGCGCGGGCAGGAGCACATGTGGTGGAACAACGTCGAGACCAAGCCCTTCGGCGGCTACCCGCGCTTCTGGGACGTGCGGCTGCTGGGCATGCTCGCGCAGGCCAACCCCGGCAAGCAGGCCTGGGACGCCGGCAAGCCAGGCACGCACGAGGCCCCGTACGGGAGGTTCGACGGCAAGACGATCTTCGAGGCCACCGAGGGCCTGGTCACTCCCGACGGCGCCAAGCGGGCCCTGGGGTACCTGCCCACCGAGGACGAGTGGGCCGCGCCCAACATCTTCGAGGACCACGCGCGCTGGGCCCTCGACCAGGCGCTCCCCGCCGGCGCGAAGCTCCCCGAGCACAAGGTGTGGTTCTTCTACCTGGCCCGGCTGTGCAACCACTGCACGTACCCGGCGTGCCTGGCGGCGTGCCCGCGCCAGGCGATCTACAAGCGCCCGGAGGACGGCGTGGTGCTCATCGACCAGTCCCGCTGCAACGGGTACCAGAAGTGCGTCGAGGCCTGCCCGTACAAGAAGTCCATCTACCGCTCCACCACCGGCACCAGCGAGAAGTGCGTGGCATGCTACCCGCGGCTGGAGGGCAAGGACCCGTTGATCAGCCCCAACGGCGAGCCGGCCGAGACGCGCTGCATGACCTCGTGCGTCGGCAAGATCCGGCTGCAGGGCCTGGTCTCGGTCGATCCGGACGGGAAGTGGGCGGCGGACCCGACGAACCCGATCTACTACCTCGTACGGGAACGCCGGGTTGCGCTGCCCATCTACCCGCAGTTCGGCACGGAGCCCAACGGGTTCTACATCCCGCCGCGCTGGGTGCCCCGGAACTACCTGGAGCAGATGTTCGGCCCGGGAGTCGGGCACGCGATCGAGCAGTATTCCTGCCCGGACCGCGAGCTGCTGGCGGTGCTGCAACTCTTCCGGACCACGCAGCAGATCATCTTCCGATTCGAGATCGAGAAGGGCCCGAAGGTGGCAGAGATCGAGGTGACGATGCCTGACGGGTCCAGCCGCGCCCAGCAGATCTTCAACGACACGGTGATCGGGTTCAACAAGTTCGGCAAGGAGGTCGTGCGGATCACGATCGAGGAGCCGACGTTCGAGCGTCCGGCGATCCACGCCAACAGCATCTGAGCGAGGTGACCCATGCCGGTGACCGTTCATGAAACGACCGACGACGTGCTGGGGCTCTCGGCTCGGCAGTTCATCGCCGCGGCGCTGGGGCTGGCTCTCAACGATCCGCGCCTGACGCCCTTTGCATCGCCCCCGCCGACCGTCCCGGCCGATGCGGTACTGGGTGCCTGGGACGTGCTGTCCTCGCCACTGGCGGGTGTGCAGAAACCCGATCTCGGCCTGGGCGAGATCCCGCCTGCCCATGCCAACCCGCGCCCGCTCGCCGAGTGGCTCGCGCTGCCGGCCGGGCTGCGGACGCGCGTGTTCCAGCAGGTCTACGGACTGGTGGTCGCCAAGGAGTGCCCGCCGTTCGAGACCGAGTACTACCCCTCCAAGGACACTTTCGCCCGCTCGCAACAGATGGCCGACATCGCCGGGTTCTTCGCCGCATTCGGGCTTGAGCCCGACGCCTCGCGCCCGCAGCGGCACGACCACGTCTCGCTGGGTCTGGGGTTCGTGGCGTTCCTTCTGGAGAAGCTGTCGCTGCTGGCGACCGACCCTTCGCTGGCGGCCGGCGCGCCGGAGTCGACGGCGATCTGCCGCGACGCCCTGGCCCACTTCATCCGCGACCACGCCGCGTGGTGGATGCCCACGTTCGCCCGCTGCCTGGAGCTTCGGATCGACGACATGTTGGCGCGGGAAAGCGATGCGGAGCTCCGCGCCGCGCTCGGCTCCCTGGCCGGCGTCGCACGCCTGCTCCGCGCCTGGGTGGCCGCGGAGCGGATCAACACCGGCGTCGATCCCTCGCGCCGGATCGTCGAGCCGTTCGTCCCGACACCCGAGCCCGACGAGGATTCCTGTCAGTCCGAGTGCTCGTCCTGCGCACCCACCGGCGCAATAGGGACATGAATATCCCGAATAAGGCGCAGAGGGACGCCGGGAAACCGGCGCCCGAACCAGGAGTCCCGCCATGTTCACGATCCCGCCACTGCCCGGCTACGACGGCCTGCATCCGCTGATCGTCCACTTCCCTATCGCGCTGCTGTTCACCGCCCCGGTGCTGATCGTGCTGGGCATGCTGCTCAAGAAGGGACGCGCCTTCTCCGTCGCGGCTCTGGTGCTCATGCTCCTCGGCACCGGCTCGATGTTCCTGGCCCTCTCCACGGGAGAGGCCGCCGAGGGCCAGGCCGATGCCGTCGCGGGGGCGAAGGGCGTTCTGGATCAGCACGAAGACCTGGCCGAAACAGCCCGCAACGTATTCCTCGGGCTGACGGGCGTGTTCATGGTGCTGCTGATCGCCGCGGGCGTGCTCGGGACTCGGTTCTCGCGGCGCGCTCTGGTGATCTCCAGCGCCCTGTTCCTGTTCCCCTACCTCGGCGGCATGCTCGTGCTCGCGAACACCGCCCACCAGGGCGGGCGCCTCGTGCACGAACTGGGAGTCCGCGCTCCGATGGCCTCCGCGACCCCGCCCGGACAGCCCCCCGGCGCACCGGCTGGGCGCGGTGAGGAGGAAACCGATCGCGATTGACCGCCGGCATCACGCCGCGCCGGCTCATCGAAATCCGGCAGCTCGTGGGAAAAGGATGTTGTTCTCCTTGTGCACGTGCAGGTGCAGGTCGGTCTCCATCTCTGCGAGCGAGCCGAGCATCACGCGGTAGGTGTTGCACGCCTCGGGCGGCGGGACGTAGTTGTTCGTCAGGGCCCGCATCGTCTCCAGCGCTCGCCCGGCGTGGTCGTGCTCGTGCATCATGCTCGCGATGGGAGCATCCAGGGACATTGCCGGCCCGCCCGTCTCCATCCGCCGGATCGCCGGAAAGAGCACCTGCTCCTCCTTCATCATGTGCGATTCCATCTCCAGGGCAAACTCCTGAAAGATCGACGCGACCTCCCGCAACTCCACATGCCGGCCTCCGTGCACCGAGGCCACCTTACGGACGATCTGCCCGAGGCGGGGCAGTTCGCGCTTCATGGAGGCGTGATGCGTCGCCTCAATGTGGTCGACGAGTTCGGTCATGCTCCCCCGCGACCAATCTCGCTCCGGGGGACCTGCCCGCGACCGCTCCTCGTCGATCTGACGGAGGACGTTGTCGACGTCCAGCCCCTTGGCCGCGCACGCCTCGCTCAGCGGCTTCTTCCCCCCGCAGCAGTAGTCGATGCCAAGTCTCTCCAGCACCCGGGCCGCGCCGGGGCGCTCGGTCACGATGCTCCCCACTGTCCGCCCATAGCTCGATGTATCCGTCATGGCAATCCTCCGAAGAAACTCCCGAGTGGGCCTCGGACCCGTCCCATGCCCCCACCCCCGCTCGGCAAGCAGCCGACTGGCCGCTCCTTTGACAATAGGTCGGCTATACTGTATATCAAGAGTAACAACTCCTTTTTAAAGGCCGCGACCGGGAAGAGTCCCATGTTCTCCAGCACCGCCGAGTACGCCCTTCGGGCCATGGTCCACCTGGCCACCCATCGCGACCAGGCGTGCACGGCCCAGGAGATCGCGGCGACGACGATGGTCCCCGGGGGGTATGTCTCCAAGGTTCTCCAGGACCTGGTCCGCGCCGGGATCGTGGAGTCGCAGCGCGGGCCCAACGGCGGGTTCACGTTGGCGCGCGACCCCGCGGAAGTCTCGCTGCTGGAGGTCGTGAACGCGGTGGATCCGTTCAAGCGCATCAAGACTTGCCCGCTGGGGCTGCCGGCACACGGGTCGCGCCTGTGTCGGCTGCACCAGAAGCTCGACGATGCGATCGAGTCGGTGGAGCAGGCGTTCGGCGCGTCGTCGATCGCGGAGATGCTCGAGCCCTCGAAGGCCGGCAGCCGGTGCCTGTTCCCAAGCCTGAAGGCGCCGAAGAACCCGACGAAGGGCAACCAGGGGGGCGGATGATGGGTTCGCCCGCGCTGGACGCCGTCCTGCCCTACCCTCTCCCGGCGGACCCGATGCCGCTCCTCGGCGAGTGGTACGACGCCGCGCTGGCGGCGCGCCAGCAGCCCAACCCCGACGCGATGACCCTGGCGACGTGCACGCCTGGTGGGCGGCCATCGGCGCGGATCGTGCTCTGCAAGGAAATCGACGTAGAGTGCGCCTGCGTGGTGTTCTTCACGAACTACCGAAGCCGAAAAGGAGACGAGCTGGAGGCGAACCCGCGGGCGTGCGCCGTGTTCCACTGGGATCATGCGTCGAGGCAGGCGCGGGTGGAGGGGCGCGTCGAGCGCACGAGCGAAGCGGAGAGTGATGTGTATTTCGCGGGCCGGCCGCTGCTCTCGCGGATCGGCGCATGGGCGAGCGAGCAGAGCCGGCCGCTGCGCTCCCGGGATGAACTGACGGAGCGGGTCGGCGAGGTCATGGCGCGGTTCGGAGTGGGCGTGGCGCACCTGCTGGGCGAGGGCGAGCCCCTCACGATCCCGCGCCCGCCGTGCTGGGGCGGGTACCGGCTCTGGATCGAGCGCGTGGAACTCTGGGCCGGGGGAGAGGGACGTCTGCACGACCGAGCGGCATGGCAGGTGGATTCGCCCGACGTGCCATCGACGGTGCGCCCGCCGCGTCGCCCCTCCGGGCACGTGACCGCATGGACGAGCATGCGGCTGCAGCCATAGCCCTCTCGGCGGCGGCGAGGTGCGCGCGCCCGGCCTGCAGCGGACGCTCAGACGACCATCAAAGCGGAGAGGGGAGTTTCTTTTTCGGGACTCCTTGAGAACACGCGGCGTTCTTGTACGGGCCGCACGGCCGCTCACCTGGACTGGTAACTGAACTTCTGTCCGCCGATCGAGGCCTCGTACATCAAGCCCGCCTCATCCATGGTGAAGACCGCCACGCCGTTGGCGTACTTGGCGTTGGCGCCGGCGCCCGACTTGAGGGCCACGGCGGTCGCCTGGGCACCGAAGGCGAAGTTTCCGCTCTTGAAGTGGGTCAACGCTTCCGGAGTTGCGAAGGTGATGATCTCGGTGTAGGCCTGCCCACCGAGCTGGACGCCGATCGAGGCCTGCGAAAGGTCGCAGTAGCCGGCGAAGGAGCCGCCCTCGTACAGGACGCCCTTGCCGTAGGCTCCGCCGATCCCGACGGCACCCTTGCCGACGGTGGGGAATACGGCGTAGCCCCTGGCGTCATGGAGGATCGGGGAGAGCGTCGGGTCATTGCTCCGGGCCTTGGCCAGAGCCGCCGACGCGTCGGCGCGGATATCAGCCTTTCCCTCCTCGGACCGGGGAGCTGTCGCGCAGGCGGCCAACACGAGAGAGAGGAATAGGCCCGTCGTCGTCAGCATCCATTTCATGGTGTGTCCTTTCAGAGTCTGCTCCGGCGAGGCCGCCGAAAGGCCTCCTTCGGAGTCGTATGAGATCCATCCCGCCGGGCACGCGCCCGGCGGCCCGAAGAGCACCGCTCAGTGGCGCGAGGGCAAGTAGGCGTCCGCCTCGGCCTCAAGCCGCTCCAACCGCGTGTAGTAATCGGAGAACTCCTTGAGGTGTGCCCAAGCGATCTTGCCGGTCAACACGACATCATCACTTGTGGCATTCGTCTCGGGATCGTGCGCGCCGTGCTCGAACTCCACCTCAAGCCGGCGTCGGAACTGATCCAGATCAATCTTGTCCCAGTTGATGCCAAGCTTGGCGCCAATCCGCTTCGTTTCATCGACGCTGACTCTTCGCTTGTTCATAGACAGCTCCGAAACTCGCACGCCAGGGCGTGCGTCAGGCCGCTCGCCTTCGGCATGACGGCCGATAGAAGGATGGTCTCGCCAACGTCGAGCTCCGCCCACGGGGAAACTTCCCCGATCAGCGCAGCCCCGACGTCTCGCGGCCGCGAATGCCCTCGGTGATCACCGGCGAATCAAGCGCCGTCGGCAGGGCCCGATCCGACGCTGACACGCGTTTGGACGCCTCGGCGCTCCGGCGTCATGCCGGGTCAACCCGGGCCTGGGACTTGGGACTGATGCGCCTGCCCGAGCGCATCGCGTGGACCCTGGTAATCTCGGCGCCAAAGAGAACGATCAGCGACGAGTAGTACACCCAGATCAGGAGGATCGTCAACGATCCGGCCGCACCGTAGACCGAGCCGGGGCTGGCGCGCCCGAGGTACTGCCCGATCAGGAGGTTGCCCAGTGTGAACAATGCGCTCGTGACTGCCGCCCCCATCCACACTTCTCGCCACTCGATGCCCGCGCCGGGCAGGAACCGCAGCATCAGCGCCACGAGTACGGTGATCACGCCGAAGGACACCGTGATGTTGACCAGGTACAGAAGCACGGTCCATGCCGGGAGCACACCGCCGGCCCATCTGCCCAGCCCGGCCAGGAGCGCGCTGATCACCAGCGACCCAGCAAGAGGAAGGCGACCACGAGCACCATGACGAACGACAGCACCCACCGCCGCAGGAACCGACGCGCCCCGGCGCCCGGCTCGTTCCGCACCTCCCAGATCCGGTCCAGCGCCTTCTTGAGCTGGCCGAACGCACCGCCGGCCGCGACGATGAGCATCAGGATCCCCAGCACCGTCGCCGGCACGCCCACCTGGGGTTTACTGGCGTTGTCGATCAGCGTCCCGACGAGTTGGCCCCCCTGTTCGCCGACCATCGAGCCGAACTGGCTGACGACCTCTTGACGAGCCCTGGCGCCTCCGAACATCGCGCCCGCGATCGCAACCGCGATCACCAGCAGCGGCGCCAGCGAGAAAACCGCGTAGTACGAGATGGCCGCCGCCATCTCCGTCGCTCCGTGCTCGATCCACCCCAGGGCTGCGCTCTTGATCAGGCCGGCAAAGCCGGACCCGCCCGCGTCCCACCGCTTCCATGGGGGCCCGCCCTGCGACAAAACCGTCTTGCTCATGGCCGCTCCGTGAGGTGGGATCCTCATTCGCAGGCACGCCCAGCGGGCGGATACTAGCCCCCCTGTAGGGGCTGCTCGGCAGCGCGCGATGGGGATGAGGACCTGCTGCTCCAGCCAAAAACAACGATCGCAGTGGGAGGAGCGGCTCGTTGCACGACCGAGAGCCCGGCCTGATGGAGTCGAGCCCGGCGTCGTTCCATCGGTGGTCAGCCTTCGCATGAGCCCGCCAGCGACCATCTGCGCAGGGACGCCCGTGTCGCGGCACCCTCAGGCACGGGCGTTGCAGGTGCTTGCCCGAGCCGCTTGTTGCCGAGAGCGAAAGGGGTCACCATGACAGGCCTCGATACCGAACTCAGGCCAACGACGTGATGACCGCGGGCGCCGGGCTGGCCCACAAGGCAACCTCCTCCCCCATGAGCGCGGAGATCGATTTCATCGAGCAGAGCGGCGACAGGTGGAGTACCTCCGCGCGCTGGTGCGCAGCCTGCGCACGCACGTCATGGACCCCGAAGACCGGCGCGCCTCGGCACCCGTCACCGACCTTGCCACCTGGTGGCCACCCATGGCGGCCCTCCTGAAGGCGGCGCTGCCGCTCGTCAGCTCGGTCACCCGCGAGGCCGGCGGGCGCGTCGAGATCGAGTCGGAGCCCGGGCGTAGCACCACCGTGATGCTCTCGCTGCCGCGCAACGACACGGCGCCCCATGAGACGCGTCGATCGAGTGAGAACGGCTCGCACACCGCCGCCGTTGCTTGCATCGTTCGGCGGCTGCGAATGCAGGTAGCCTCGAGTCGGGGTCAAAGAGAAAGCGGAGAGGGGGAGATTCGAACTCCCGATAGAGTTACCCCTATACAGCATTTCCAGTGCTGCTCCTTCAGCCACTCGGACACCTCTCCGGGATGTCAAGGGCGGAAGTTTAGGCCCGGCGAAAAGAGACCGGTAGCGCGGAGTGGTTCGGGAGTGGGATGCGGAGGGCAATGGGCTCGCTATGGCCGGGCGTCGGGCACAGGCGGCTTGGCCGCGACCGATTGGTACATCGGGAGGTACCGGTAGTAGACCTCCAGGCTCAGCGTGCAGATGGCGGTCTGGTAGATCCGCCCGCCCACGCGGGAGTATTTGTCGACCGGGTCCCAGCTTCCCGCGGCGGCCGGGTTGTCGGCCTCGGCGCGCTGGTGCGCCAGCAACTCCCTCTTGAGGGCGTCGTTCCACTTGTCCCACGCCTCGCCCTGGTGCTGGAAGAGCGCAAGGGTGGCGTAGTACCAGTAGTACGTGGGGGCGCCGCCCGCGCCGGATAAGCCGCGCCCGGGGCGGGAGGCCCACGAGGGCGGGTTCTTGGAGATGAACTCGACCGCGGCGGTCGTTCCCGGGTCGTCGTGCCCGGGGGTGTGCACGCCGGCAATCGTGAGCAGCTGCTGGACGAAGAGCCCCTCGGCCGTCATCGAGGGGCTGGGGACCTGGCCGGGCTGATAGGCGTAGAGACCGGGCTTGGCGCGGAGCGAGACCTGCTCCAGCCAACTCGCCGCGGCATCGAGGGGCTGGTGCGGGACGTCGATTCCGGCGCGGATGGCGCTGGCCAGCGCCATGACCTGCCAGCCCAGAACGGAGGTATCGCCCGCTTGGTGCGGCGTGTACCGCCAGCCGCCGGACCGGTCGCGATCGGCCTCCCCCCTCCTTCCGGGCGCGGCGCTCTGGCCGTTGGAGGAGTCTCGGGCATCGACGATGAACGCGACGGCCCGCTCGATAGGGAGCTTGAGGGCCGGGTCGTGCGTCATGCCGTACGCCTCGGCGAGGGCAATGGTGGCAATCCCCTGGCTGTACATGGTTTCGCCGGAGCGGAGATCGCCGGTCTCGGACTGCCTGCGGAGGAGCCACTCGATGGCGCGCCTGACATTGTCCTTGTACGGGCCGTCCTTGGCGTGGGTGTGGTCGGCGCCGAGGAAGCAGAGGGTCGCCAGGCCGGTGAGAGCGGCGTTGGAGTTGATGTTGCGGGGGGCCTGCCCGTCGCACTGGCCGCAGCGGTCGTCGAAACCGTGGCCGTCCCAATGGCCGTCGTCGGACTGATGGCGGGCGAGCCAGGCGAGGGCGAGCGTGACGGCACGCTCGGTTTCGGGGGAGCCGCCGAGACGCTCGACCAGGGCGGGGCGGATGTCCGGCGCTCGCTGGCGGTAGGGGTTGTCCTCGGGCGCGGCGCCCGAGGGGATCGGCAGGTCGAGCGCGAGCGGGGCTGGGGAAGCGACCGAAGCGGGCGGGCCCTGATCGCCGCGTGACGCGGAGCGGGCGGCGGGCGCATCGGCCGGTCGGGCGGCGGGATCGGCAAGCGAGCCGGCGCCGGCTGCGCCCGGCGCGGACCGCCGGGGGTCAAGAGTGGCCGTGCGAGACAAGGGCGAATTACCCGGAGCTGGTGGGGATGGGAACGCTGAGCGGGAAGCGGTGGCCGCGCCGGGCGAAGAAGGCGTCGGTGACTGATCCTCGGCCCCGGCGACCTGCGCAGGGGATCCGACGGAGGGGAGGGGCAGGTCGGGCGTGTTCAATGCGCCGAGCGCGGGGATGCGCGGGGATCCCACGCCCGCGGTGGGGATTGGGCCCGGGCGCGCGTCGGCGGGCGCGGACGAGGATACGTCGGCGAGGCTCCCCTTCGGTGACGCCGGCGCGGGGCCGGTCGCCGGAGCGAGGGAGACAGCGGCGGTATTCTGAGCGCCGGTCGCGGGAAGCGGAACTTGGGCTCGGCCCGCGCCCGACGCCGGCGCGGCGGCGGCGATGCCGGGCTGTGCCTCGTCCGGAGCGGCCGATGCGGGGCTCGCCTGGGCCGACGGCGTGGCGAGATCGGCCGCCGCCAGCGCCGGGAGACCGAGTCCTGGCGGAGCGGGCGCTCGAGACGGCGGAGCCGCGCCCGGATGGGCGTCGGCCATCTGATAACCGGGGGCCGCCACGAGCGAGGTCGGGTTTGAGCCGGCGGCTGCGGAGGTTGCCCCGCTGACCGGGAGGCTCACCTGCGGGGCGGACTCGGCGGTGGAGCCCGGCGAGGCGGTCAAGGCGGGGCGCACGGACGCGGGGGAGGCCGCGGCGACCGAGGGCGACGGCTCGGCGGATGTCGTCGTTGCGCCGGCGGCGGGCCGCGGAACGGCGATGTCGATGCCGAGGGCAAGTTGCGCGACATCTGGTGTCCGAGGAGCGTCGAGCGGGCGACTGGTCGGCGGACGGGCGTCGGGCGCGCCGGTCGGGGCGGCGTCGGCCACGCATCGGGCCGGCGCGGGTTGATCGGCGCGGGCGGAGGGCGCGAAGCTGTGCGCCTGGGGCGCCGATGCCGACGGAGGAGCAACCAGGGGCGTGCGGTCAGCGGGGGCGTGCGCCAGAGCCTGCCCGGTCACGACGGCCGGCTCGGCCCCGGCGGTGGGCGACTCGGGGCGCGGGGTGTTGAGGTCGATCGACTCTGGCGTCGTGCCCTCGGGAGCACGGGTGAGAAGCCGCGGGGTCGGCTGGTCCGGCGCGGGGGCATCGGAGGCGGCGGGGGCGTCGAGTGCGCGGGTGAGCGTGGTCGCGCGGACGAGCGGGGCATCGAAGTGGGCCGCCTCGACGGCAACCGGCGCGGGCGATTCGGCGAAGCGAGGCACCGGCGGCACCGCAGCGGTGGTGATCGGCGAGGAAGTAAGGTCGGCGCGGAGCTGCGAGGCGATACCGCCACCGCCTGCCGGGAGGGTGATGGCGATCCTGGTCGCCCGCCCGCCGCCGCCCCCACCGCGGAGCACGCCCTCGAGCGCGCCCCCGACGTACCAGAACGTGAAGAGCAGGAGGAGAACGGCGTGGACGAGCAGCGAAGCGAGAAGGCACTTGGCCAGCAGGCTGAGCTGGCGATAGCGGCTGGACTGCGTGAACCGCTTGAGCAGGTGAAGGAGCGACAGGAGCAACAGAACGAGGGCGAGCAGGCCGAGCCAGGGGACCACGGCCGCCCAATCCATCGAAGCGCGGACGGTCGTGCCGTCGCGATAGACCTCGCGCGAATAGCTGCGGAAGAGGTTGTAGTCGGGAGGCTCGCCGGCAGCCGATGGAGCGGACGCGGCGGGCGAGTCGGGGAGCACTCGATTCGTGCTGAAGGTAAGGGCGTAGCCGCCGAGCGAGAGGGCGGGGTCGAGCTCGGCGGCGGCGGTGTTGATCGCCGGGCCGACGTTCTCCGGCTCGTCGGGCTCGGGTGAACCGGGGCGGAGACGGGCGCGGTAGAGATCGAACGAGCCGCGTCCGCCGGGGCGGTCGGAGGAAAAGTACAGGAAGTCGCCGAAGGGCGAGACCGCGGGCGTGCCCTCGTTGTAGGTCGTGTTCAGGCGGGCGACGGGCGACGCGGAGGGCGGGAAGGGCGGGGCATCCGGCGACGGGGAGGCGGTGAGCGGGGCGGAATACAGGTCGTAGGTGTGTTTGGTGAGGTCCTCGCGGAGCGTGGCGGGCCAGGCCGCGGGGTCGGGCGCAGGGTCGCCGGGGCGCGGACGGTTGGACGAGAAGTAGAGCGTCGAGCCGTCGGGCGTGACGGCGGGGCCGTAGTCGTTGAACGGGGAATTGACCGTGGCGCCGAGGTTGACCGGGCTCCCCCAGCCCTGCGCCGGATCGTCGCCGGCATCGACGGCGCGGACGGACACCCACAGGTCGTAGCCGCCGAGGCCGCCCGCGCGGTCGCTGTAGAAGAAGAGCAGACGCCCGTCGGCGGAGGGCTCGGGGCCGAGATCGTCGGCCGGGGAGTTGATGGTGGCCAGCGGCTGCGGCGCGGACCATCGTTCACGCCGGCGGTGGCTGACGTAGATGTCGCCTCCACGCCCGCTCTGACCGGCCTTGCCGCGGACGAAGAAGAGCGTCTGGCCGTCTTCGGTGTACCGCGGCTCGTACTCCTGGTCCGCGGAGTTGATGGGGCCGGCGTCGGGGGACTCGGGCACGAGCGGCGCGGCGGGCTGCCAGAGGATGTCACGCACGGGCGCGGCGGCGACCGGCTGGCGGATCGAATGGCCGTCGGTATAGAACGACGTGGTGCGGGCGCGCGTGTGCCAAAGCACAGCGAGCGTGGCGCCGATGAGGGCCACGGCGAGCGCGAGGGCGGTGATGCGGAATGCCCGGGAGTGCATGGGAACGCCGAAGAGAAGACTCGAGCGGGGGCCCGGTGGCTACTGGTCGAGCACGGTGTCGAGGTACGGCTCCTGGACCTTGCAGGCCTTGCAGATATCCAGGACGGTGACGATCTGCGCGTAGGGGGTGGAGCGGTCGCCGCGCACGGTGATCTTCTGCTCGGGATTGGCGGCGATGGCATCGGAGACGATGGTGCGGAGATCCTCCTGTGAAACCAGGCTCCCGCCGACGTAGACCTGGCCGTCCTTGTCGACGTTGATGACAATCTCACGGAGGGCAGCGCTGATCGGACCGGCGGAGGCTGCGTAGGGGAGAGCGATCCGCATCTCCCGCTCGGCCTGCTTGAGGCTGGTCGCCAGCAGGAAGAAGACGAGCAGGTTGAAGAGGATGTCCACCATCGGCACGAAGTCGATGTGGATTCCCGACTCCGAATCAGGGACCTTGATCCGCACGGCGTTCTCCTCAGGTGGCCGCCAGCGCGCCTGCGGGGGCCTCCGGCCCGGGCGCGTGCACGACACTCACGACGGGCTGGGGCGGGGCGGGGCGCGCCTCGGGCGCCCGGGCGGGCCGGCCGGCGGCGCTGCGCTGCT
Source organism: Phycisphaerae bacterium (assembly GCA_041485385.1). Lineage (GTDB taxonomy): Bacteria > Planctomycetota > Phycisphaerae > Phycisphaerales > UBA1924 > JBGPJM01. Next base: position 27,351 of record JBGPJM010000003.1, read on the forward strand.
CGAGCCATTCGCCGGCCGCGCGGTCGAGGTCGGCGGCGCGGGCGTCGATCCTGGCGAGTACGACGTGGTACATGACCAGCGTAGGGATGGCGACGAGCAGGCCCGCGGCCGTGCACGTCCACGCCTCGTAGATGCCCTTGGCGAGCATCTCGGCCTTGCCTAGGGCCTCGGCGGAGGCGGAGACGGCGGTGAACGTGCGGATCATGCCCAGGATGGTGCCGAGCAGACCGAGCATGGTGGAGGATTGCGGGAGCGCCGAGAGCACGCGGACGCGCTGGCGGAAGCGCGTCACCTCGCGTTGCCCGGCTTCCTCGAGGCTCTTCTCGATCACCTCGGTGGACCGGTCATGACGCTTGACGCCCGCGGCGATGACGCGCGCGATCGGTGCCGGGCTGACCTTGCAATAGTCCCGAGCACGCTCGGGATCGTCGGCAACGGCCTCGAGACCCTCGAGAAAACCGGGGGGCACCACGCGCCGGGCGCGAAGCAGGATCAGCCGCTCGATCACGATCGACAGCGCCAGGATTGACGCCAGGCCGATGGGGATCATGACCGGCCCGCCCTTGATGGCGAGATCCCACAACGAGTTCGCCGGCGCGACCGCGGACGTGGGCGTGGGACCGGTCTGGGCGAGAACGAGGAAGATCGAGCTCAGCGCTTGCATGTCGGGACTCCGGAATCACTTGCCGGGGACGGAAGGCGTCGCGACGGCCTCGAGACGCTTGGCGGCCATCGGGGCCCACTTGGTCTGCGGGAAACGGTCGCGGACGGCCTCGAACTGCTGCCGCGCACGCGATGGGTCGTGGAGCGCCTCGAAACATCGGCCGGCCTCGAAGAGGGCCGCCCCCGACCACTCGGGGTAGCCGTAAAGGATGTCCACCTTCAGCAGCTCCTTCGCGGCCTCCTCGGGCTTCTTCTGGGCGAAGAGGCACTCGCCGATCTGGAACTGCGCGCGGGCGGCTGTGGGGCCCTGGTGGCGCTCGACGACGGGGCGGTAGGCGTCGATGGCCTGGTCGAACTGCCTCTGGTTCTCCATCGCCCACGCCAACCCGAACTGGGCCTGGAACCAGAGGTCGCTCTCCTTGAAGCGGTCAAGGAACGAGGCGAAGACGCGCTGGCTCTCGGGCCAGTTCTGCAGGACGCCCAGGGTCTCTCCCAGTCGCAGCATCGCCGCGGGACAGGCGGGGTCGTCCTTGAACTCGTCCACGACTCGCCGGAGATGATCGGCGGCCTGTTTGTGCCGCCCGAGCTTGAAGAGCGACTCGCCGCAGATGAGCGAGGCCGAGGGGGACAGCGCCGGATCGGGTTGATGGGCGAGGAACTCCTGCATGAACTTCGACGCGTCCTCGAACCGGTCCTGGCGGAAGGCGCAGACACCGAGCTGGTAGCCGGTGCGCTGCGCGACGGGCGCAGGGACGGCCCCCGGGTCGGCCTGCGCCGTAGAGCGGATGGATTGCAGAAGATCGGTAGCCGCGCCGTAGTCCTTGGCATCGATCCGCAGCTCCGCCAGATCGAGCGCCGCGTGGACGCGGAGCGGCGCGTTGCCGTCGTGCGGCTCGACGAGCCCTGTCAGGACCTTCGCGGCCTCGTCGGCACGGTTGAGACGACGGAGGCACCACGCCTTCTCGTACGCGAGGGTGTCGCGGAGCGCGGGGTCGAGCTCGCCGGTGCCGCTCCCGGCCCTCTCCGCCGATTCGATGGCCGCGAGGGCATCCTCGTCGGAGACGCCGCCCGTCCCGCCCACTCGGGCTCGGGAGATGGCGGCCCGGACCGATGCCTCGCCGGCCCGCTTGGACGACGGGAAGTCCGACGCGACGTGCGCGAAGAGCCCCGCAGCCTTGCCCTGCTCGCCCGCGGTGGCCGCGGCCAGCGCCTGCTGAAAGACCGCTTCGGGCTCGAGTTCCGTGCCAGTTGCGAGCCGGGCGGCGGCGGCAAAGTGCTCGCCCGCCTGGTCGTACTTTCCGGCCGCCATGCTGATGGCGCCCAGGTGAACGTGCGCGTGCGGCGCGAACCGGGCGGCGTCGGGATCGCTCGACCCCTCGCTCACGCGCAGCACCCGCTCGAACGACTCCGCCGCCCGGTCGGATTTGCCGGAGGCGACCAGCGTCTGCCCCCTCTCGAAGAGGGCGTGCAGCCGGTACGGGCTCTGGTCGAACTTCTCCAGGAGGTGGTCGAAGGCGCGGACCGCCTTCTCGCTGTCGCCGCGGCGCTCGAGCGACAGGCCGAGCTTGAGCAGCGCATCGTCGGCGCCGGGCTGCTCGTCGCCGAAGGAGAGGTAGTCGGCGCAGTACTGCTCGCAACGGGCCCAGTCCTGCGCGGCGAAGGCCATGTCGGCCAGCACGAGCAGGGCCGGCCGGAAGAGCTCGGACGTCTTGCGCCCGTCCACGACCTTCTCCAGCAGCGAGCCGGCTCGGTCGGCGTCGCCGGCGCGGGCCAGCAGCGTGCCGAGGCGGAACGAGGCCCGGGTCGCGGCAGGATCGTCGGGGTGACGGGCGAGAAACTCCCGGTACGCGGCTTGGGCGCCGTCCTCGTCGCCCGAGAGGAGCTGGTTCTCGGCGGCCAGGAAGGCGACGGCGGGGGCGAGGGCGTGGTCCGGGAAACGCTTCGCGAAGGTCGCGCAGAGCGCGAGGCTCTCGTCGTACTTCCCGGCTCGGTGGAGGGCCGAGGCGCTCAGGTGCAGCGCGTCGGCGGCGAGGGCGTGGTCCGGGAAGCGAGCGAGGAATTCGCCCAGGGCGGAGATCGCCGCGGCCTGCCCACCCTCGCCCGTTCGAAGAAGGGCGACAGCGCGGTCGTAGAGCATCTCGGGGAGGAGGCGGCTCTGCGGGAACTTCTCGATCGCGCCTGCGAGCTGCTCGGCAGCCCGATCGGCGTGCCCGGCGCGGAGTTCGCACTTGGCCAGCCAGTACGCGGCGTCGTCGGCCCGGTCCCCCGCCTCGCTGGAGGCCCGCTGGAGGAGAGCCGCGGCGCGCTTGAAGTCGCCGGAGTCAAACCAGACGCGGGCCCGGAGCAACTGAGCATCGGCGAGCAGCGGGGACTTCGGGAACTCCTTGATGAGCCGGTCGAGGAGCTCGCCGGTCCTGCGGGCGCGCTCATCGGCCCCATCGCCGGGTGTGTCGAGGAGGAGGCTCGCGCGCCCAAGAAGCGCATCGGGAACAAATGGAGACGCTGGACCGTCGATGATCGCCCCGTACTGCCGGTCGGCACGCTCGGCCTCGCCGGTGCGGTGGAGGCACTGGGCAAGCAGCAGCGACGCCTGGGGCGTTAAGGCGGCCCCGCCCGCCTTGTCTCCCCCGCCCCCCCCACTTGTCTCGCGGGCCTTGCCTTCCAGAGTCACGACCGATTCGAAGCGCCGCGCCGCGCCGGCAAGGTCGTTCCCGGCCATGAGCGACAGCCCCGCAAAGAGCTCGACACGTGGCCGGAGCGCCGCTTCCGGCCAGCGTCGGACCCAATCGTCGGCGGACTTGAGGGCATCCCCCTGCCGCCCGGCCTTGTAGAGGCACTCGATCCGCAGGGCCCCGGCGTCGGGCGCGAGCCTCGACGCCGCATGCTCGGCGACTACCCGCTGGAACGTCTCGGCGGCCTCGGGCGCGTGCCCCGCGGCCATCTGGCACTGGCCCAGCAGCAGCGCCGACTCGGCGGCGAACTCGAAGGCCCTGTCCTGCGGCAGCCGGCGCATCTCCTCCTCGGCGCCGGCGTAGTCCTTCAGGCGGAAAAGGGCGACGCCCAGGCCGTAGCGCGCGACTGCGGCCTTCTCGTGCGCCGGATTGTCTTTCAGGAATCGGCGGTATTCATCGGCGGCCAGATCGTTCATGCCGCGAGCAAGGAACCCGCTGGCGGTCTGGTAGGCGCGGAGCGCCGCGTCGGGCGCGGCGCCGCCGTCGGTCTGCGCCCGGGCCGGGTGCGAAGCAACCAGCCCGATGATGAAGCCGGCCGCGGAGACCCGGATGTACCGATGGATGTGCATGGCCGTAACCTCCGTGCGCGGCTCTGCGTGCCGGACCCCCACGATCTTGAGCAAAGAATTTCAGGATTCCGATGAACGCGACCAGGAGATCGGGCGCCGCGTGTCCGTGCCGCGCCGAGTCGTGGGGTTTCTCTTCTTCGCTTCCTCTCTCCTCGAGCGCTCGCGATCTTCGCGATGAATAAAACAGAGTCGAGTTCAGATGGCCGTCCAGCGCCCCTCGCCCGGTCTGGCATGGCGAAGGTGAGGGGGGGAGCGAGGGGCGCTGGGTGCGGCCTGGCGGATCCAGCGAATCAGAAGATCGGCGGGGTCTCTTCTTCCTCGGAGGCGGCGGCGCCCTTGTCCTGGTGATCGCAGTCGGCGTCGTGATCGCCGTCCTTGTCCTGATCGCAATCGGCCGTGGGCTGCTCGTCGTCGCTGCTCTCGTCGTCACCAAGGCTGAGCGAACCGTTGCATTTCGGGCAGGCATCGCTGCAGTGCTCGCAGTTGGGGCCGCAGAGCCTGGTGCAGAGGCTCTGGGCGAGCTGCTCGGCAGCGGCACGGATGGCGTCGACGCTCGCGCCGGCGTTGTCCGCCTGGGCGGCCGTCTCAGCGGCCCGGGCGAGCAGGGCCTCGGCCCTGGCGATCATCCGGGCGGCTCGCTGGAGCTCACGGTCGCGGGCCTTCCCGTCCAGCGACGAGGACTCGTTCTGGACTTCGTCGGCCTGAGACTGAAGGTCGGTCGCCTCGGACTCCAGCTCCGAGGCCCGGTCGGTCATCTCCGAGGCACGCTCCTGGAGCGTTTGGAGCCGCTCGGTCAGCCTCTCGATGATCCGCTGGACCTGCTCCGGCCGGGCCGCGTCTGCGCCGATCTCCGCGAGCGCGGGCAGCGCACCGACGTCGATCGCGATCGGTTCGGCCTCGACGAGCGTCAGCGCGTGAGCCAAGGCCTCGAGCTCGGCGGGCTCGGCCTGCTCCCCGATCTGGCCTGGCAAGATCGTCATGCTCGGCTGATCGGACTGGAGGAGGGAGTCGGGGGCGATGAGCGTGACAAAGGCGCCGAGGACCTCGTGCTGCGGCTCGGTGGCCCGGACCTCCAGGCCGTTGTCGATCCGCGCCACCAGAACGGGCACATCCTCGCGGGCCATCAGCGACGCCAGCGCATCCAGCTTCCCGTCAGGGAGCTTGTAGACGCGGCTGATCGTCTCGCCTTCGCCAAGGCCGGCCTGCGCAGCCAGCGCGGGTAGCTGGCCGGGCTGAGGCGTGGCGTCGGAACGGCGGTTCATCGAACGCTCGAGCCGCTCCAACTGCCGCTCGATTCGTTCCAGGCGCTGCTCGAGCTCCTGGATGCGGTCGCCATCCATCGACGGCGCGCCCTGTCCCGGCTGCGCGACCCTCGGGCGCACGGCACGCAGCGGCTGGGGCGCCGTCGGCGCATGCTGGCCATGCACGAAGTTCTCGAACGTTGTCGGGTCGTCTGCCTGGGCATGCGGCGTCGGGCCGGTCGCCGGCGGCATCGGCGGCATCGGCGGGGCGGGAGTGGCTGGCGGAGCAGGCACGGCCGGCACCGTGACGGCGTACGGCGCTCTCGGCGCCTTCGGCGGCTTGGGCGCCTTTGGCGGCTTCGGAGCCCTGGGCGCGACGGGCGCCATCGGCGTTTCCGGCTCGGTCGCGGCGATCGCGCCTGCCGGGAACGGGTGCCGATGCTGACCCTGCGCGATCGCCTCGGCGTACGCCCGTTCGGCCTGGGCCTGGGCACGCCGGCCCTCGACCTGGGCACGCCGCGCCTCGGCCTGAGCCCGCACGCCGTCGGCGCGGGATAGCTCAACCTCGACCTGAGCGCGCCTCGCGTCCGTCATCGCCTTGGCCGCCGTCACCTCCTCGGACTCCGCAAGTTCACGGACCTCCTTCGCCCTCGCCTTGGCTTTGGCCTCCTGCTCGTCGGGGGGGCATGCCCACAGCGGCGTGGCGATCGCCGCGCCGGCGATCACAGAGATTGACAGGGCCGCGCCGAAGATCGACAGGCCGGGACGGGTCCTTCCCTTCATGACCATGGTGAGTCTCCTTGCGAAACGCTTGGCGGTGGCGGTGGTGACGCCCAGCCCGACCACGGGCGGGGTTGGTCCGGAACCTGACGGGTCGTTCAGATACACGCGCGTGCACAGCAGGGCCTGGGCGTACGCACGACGGTGAGCGGGCAGCAGCGCGGTGACCCACGCATCGCAGCACAGGTCGGCTTCCTCTCGAAGGCGGCCGCGCACCCACCACACCAACGGGTGCCACCAGTACAGCACCGAGGCCAGCACCTCTACCCAGCGCACCCAGTGGTCGCGCCGGCGCAGGTGCGCAAGCTCGTGCACGATCACGGCGTGCCGGCCGGGCTCGTCCAGCTCCTCCCACAGCCCTTGGGGCAGCACGAGCGTGCACGTCCGCCCGCACCAGATCATCGGCGGCACCCGCGCGCCGACCATCACCGTGCGCGGCACGCGGCGCAGGCCCAGCGTCCGGGCCGCGGCGTCGACCTCCTGCTGCACCTCGCGGCGCGGCACCCAGCCAGCGCGGAGGATGCGCCGGAAGACAGCGATGCGGATGGCCGCGACAAGCACGATGGCGCCCGCGCCGCCGAACCACAGGGAGGCCGGCACCGGCGGAACGGTCGCGACCGCCTCACGCACGGCCGCGAGCTTGGGAAGCCAGGCCCGCCAGGCGTCGAGGTCCGGGGTTACGGCGGAAAGGGCCGCGGAGCGCGCAACGGAAGTCATCGCAAGCGCGCCGGCGAGCCGCGGGTCGGAGGGGCCGGACGACGGAGGGACCCACTCGATCCGGAACGAGGGGATCGCGCGGGCCACGCTCGCCGGGGCCGCCTCGGCGCCGGGCTCTACATCGGGCGAGACCGGGAACGACCCGGCGACGACCGAGACGGCCTCATTCGCCGGCGCACAGTCGATCGGACAGACGGCGGTCGGCGCGTCCATGCTCGGCCCATGCGTCGGGGCCGCGGCACTGGCCGGCTCGATCGCGGCCAGCGGCTGGAGGAACAGCGCTGTGTGCGACATCTCCGGCGGCTCTCCGGAGCGGACCACCTCGGTCACCGGCTGGACCGTGTTCCGAAGCAGCCCGGGCACGCTCAGGATCCGATCGGTCACGAACAGCGCACGCCCGGCGGTCGTCCCCGACGAGCGGGGCCAAACGGTGACATCTTCGCGCGGCGCCGGTGCGCGGGACTCGGCGCGACTCGGTGAGGGCGCTGGAGGTGGTATGGCTCCCGTCGGCGCTGCCGCCGGGCTCGGCGCTACGCGCGAGCCCTCGCCGGCACCATCGGCGAGTGCAGCTGGCGCACCAGCAGGCACGGCAGGAACAGCATTTCCCGTCTCGCTCAGCACGGGCGCCGCCTTCACACCCGGCGCCGGCAGCCTCAACCGGGGAACCAGCGGCGGCAGGAGGAAACAGATCAGCACCGTCGCCCACAGGGCGTGCCGCGTCGCCCCACCCCCGCTGGAACGCGACGAGAAGCACCGGCACAAGAGCGCGACCACGATCGCCACCGGGATTACACCCAAGGCGTTCGGCCAGAGCAAGTCGGCGGTGAGCTTTGAGAGGTCCATGCGCGGCTCCGCGGGGGGGCGGGGGGGCGGTGGCGTGGGGCAGCCAGCCGGGGCTACTTGTCCGAATCCAGTTCCTCGATCAGCTTCTGCAGCTGGGCCAGCTCGTCGGGCGTGAACTTCTCGCTGCTCATGAGCTGCAGCACCATCGGGGCCGCGGCCCCGTCGTACAGGTCGCGGACCATCGCCCGCAGCCGCCCGAGCGTGATCTGCTGGCGGGAGACCTTGGCGCGGTAGATGTGCGCGTGCTCGGACTTGTCGCAGACCACCACGCCCTTCTGGTCGAGACGGACCAGGAACGTGAGGACGGTGGTGTAGGCGACGCGCCGGCCGCGCGAATGCAGGATTTCCATGACCTCGCGCACCGTGGACGGCCCGCGGTCCCACAGGATCTTCAGGACGTCCAGTTCGCCGGAGCCAAGTTCTGGGTGCTTGCGGGCCATGGAGTGGGGCGGGGGAAAGTCGTGAAGGGGTGAGCGGAACCGGATCTACTACGCGTGTCGGAGAGAATCTACTACAGTCGTCGTAGCGTGTCAAGGGGTATATGGGATTTGCAGTGCCGAGTTTCGCACCCGCGAAAAAAAAACGCAGGTCCCCGCGGACAGGAGATGACGCCGATGCCTCAGGAAAGGATCGCGTCCTGTTCGCATGGACGCGCACCGCGAGCCGGTCCGTCGCGGACGTTCACTGGAAAGCAGCCATCCTTGTCGCTTAATCCGCGTCGGTCCCCATCCTGCAGTGTCAACCCCCGCCCGCATCCCCGGCTCGGCGCGGCGCCCACACATCCAGCAGAATCCCGAGGAGCGCCGCCACCATCCCGCCGTTGTACACGCCCCCGGCCACCACGATCGCGTACACCGCCCCGCCCTCCGGGCGCGCCGCCCACCACGCCCCCATGTCCACCAGCAGCGCCAGTCCCAGCGTAAGGATTGCGCCCCCCACCAACCGGCGCGGCCAACGGGTCGCCAGCGCCAGCCCCGCCACGACAATCGTCAACATCCCCAGGCTGAGCGCGTGCGCGTGCGTCGACGCCGCCAGCCCCTTCACATCGATCGGGTACACCTCCCGCGAGATCGCCGCTTTCATCACCTGGTCGAAAGTCTCCAGCGGCAACTTCTTGCCGATGTCGCCCCCCTGCGTCGCGCTCCCGGCATGGCACGAGACGCACCGCTTGGCGATGATCTCCGACGGCGCCATCGCCCCCTTCTCCAGGTTGTCGTACTCCTGGTTGATCCGGCCCCCCTTCAGCCAGTCTTCCAGCGCCTTCCGCTCGGCGGCGGGCAGTTCTGGCGGGTGCTTCCGCTCCATCGCCACCAGCAGCGGCGCCCGTGTCTGGATCCCGTGGTACGCCCCCTTCACGTCGTCGAGCGACAGGCCCTTGTGCTCGTCCCGCATCTCGTGATGCCAGATAAGGTGCGCCCCCGACGCCGCGAACCCCCCCAGCAGCACCAACAGCAGGCACGACAGGCCGGCGCGCGCGCCGACCCCCAGGTCCCTGAGTCGAAACGCAAATCCTGCGCACTCGCCGGCCATGCCTCACCCTCAGGCCTTGAACAACTCCGGATCCAGCGCCACCGTCTCCCCCGTCGTCACCGCCCTGCTCGCCGCGATCCCCACCGCGCTGGCCCTCACACCTTCATCCGCCGTGCAGACCACCGCCTTCTTCTCCAGCACGCTCTTGAAGAAGTCCTCGATCGCGTAGGACATCGGCGAGTTCGGCAGCCCCACGCCCTCCTTCAGCTTCCCCTGCGCGTGCAGCTTGGTCGCATCGGCGATCAGCGTGATCCCCTCGTCGTTGTGGAACTGCTGCCGGTTGGCCCACACCTCCCACCCCTGCGTCGGCGCATCGGCCTCCTTGAACATCCACCCGTGCGTCCAGGCGAGCTTGATCGACGCCGCCTCGCCGTGGAAGACCTCGTGCCGCCCCTCGAACGAGCTGCACAGCGTCGCCGCGTATTGCAGGTGCGCCCCGCCGCTCCCCGGCCCCCCAACGCCGACAGCCCCATCGAACGCCAGATCAATCTGGATCGTGTCGGCGATCTTCCGCCCGTCGTTGTGCACGCGGATCGCCCCGCTCCCCCGCACCGCGGTCGGGTACCTGCCCAGGAAGAAGTGGAACACGTCAAACTGGTGCGTCCCCATCTCGCCGGGAAGCCCCAGCGAGATCTCCGGATTCAGGTGCCAGTTCAGCGCCCTGTCCTGCTCGTCGCTGGAGGTGGGGGTCCGCCAGGAGTTCTTCCGGTTGTCCTCGGCTCGCATGGAAACAAGCGTCCGGACGGCGTCCGTCTTGTAGAAAGACCTCGCCAGCTGGTAGACGGGGTTCGATCGGGCGTACAGGCCGGTTTGGAACACGGTTGAAGCCCCCCGAGCCGCCGCGGCGATCGCCTTGCAGTCATCGACCGTCGACGCCAGCGGCCCCTCGCAGAAGACGTGCCGCCCGGCCTGGATGCAATCGAGGGCGATCTGCCTGTGCAGGTGCGTCGGCGTGGCGATGAAGATCGCCGCGGCGTCCTTCTTCTTCTCCAGGAGCTGCTTGTACTCGGCGAACGTCTCGCCGCCCGCCGTGCGCCGCTGGCCCGCGGAGAGGCGCGAGGCATCGGTGTCGCAGATCGCCGCCACCGTCACGCCCTCGATCTTCTGCAGCTCCCCAAGGATCGCCCGTCCCTGGCGCCCGACGCCAATCACGCCGACGGAGATCCTGGCCGGCGCGCGGTACGGCCTCGCCCACCCTAGCTCCGGTATCAAGGGCACGGCGACCAGGGCGCCCGCGGCGGTCTTGATAAACGTGCGGCGATCAGCTGGGGGCATGCGGCAATCCTTCTATAGAGTCGAACAGCGGCCAACAGATTATCCGGACCGGCGACCGGACGCTGACGGTAGCTCGAACACGACCGCGGCGTCGGGGCCCTCGATTGTCCACACCGGCGCCTCGGACGCGCCCGTGTCGAGCGCCGTGACCAAACCGGCCGGCATCCCGGGGGGACGATCCCTCAGCACAAGCAGCGCCGTCGACCAGGCGTCGGCGGCGCGGGCCGCATCGGAGCCTCTCGCGATGACCGCCGCCAGCCGCGCTCCCTCCGTCGGCGCTGCCGTGCGCGGGTCGAGCACATGCCCGAGCGGCCGACCGTCCGACTCGACCATTCTCCCATGCGGCGCCGACACGGAGAGCGCCGCGTCGCGCACCACCGCCACCGGCGCGCCCGGGTCCATTCCCACGGCGACCCGCCAACCCCGCTCATCCGGCGGCGCGCCGAGCCCGACCACGCTGCTCGTGCCCCCCTGCAGCAACCCGCAACTCACGCCATTGTCGCGCACCACCCTCGCCGCCGCGTCGAGCGCGTGCCCCTTGCCGATCGCCCCCAGGTCGATCGCCATCCCCGGTCGCGTGAACCGGACCGAGCGCCGCGACTCATCGAGCTCGACGCCGTCGAAGCCGACGATCTCCGCCGCGGCGGCGACCTCCGCCTTGTCCGGCTTGCCCTCGTGCCGGTCCCGGAACCCCCACGCCGGCATCAGCGGTCCCACCGTCACATCGAACGCCCCGCCCGATCCCCGCCAGACCTCCCGGCACGCGACCAGCAGGTCGAAGGTTTCCTGATCCAGATCGACCTCCCGACAGTGCGCATTGGCGTTGATGCGGGAGAGGAGACTCTCCCGCCTGAACAGGCTCAGCCTCGCATCCCAGTCCTCGATCTCCGCCAGCGCCGCCTCGCCCACGGCGCGCAGCCGCGCCCCGACGTCGCCGGAAAGGACGACCTCAAACCGGGTCCCCATCGCGTGTGTGGCGAGGCGAATGTTCACGGGAGTGAGCGGAGAGTGAGCAGAAAACAGTGCGCAGTCACCAGAGGAGGCTTCTTCTCTTCTGCTCACTGCTCACTTCTTCCTCTGCTCACTTCCCTCAAACTCTGCTCGACTTCATCGTCTTGGGATCGAATGTGTACGCGTGCCCGTCCCACATCGACCGGGTCGCCAGGTCCACGATCACCATCATCTTCGTGCCCAGCTCGACGTTCGCCGCCGGCTGCTCGCGGCTGCGGATGCACTTGAGCCACCCCAGGCGGTGCACGTCCTGCGCATCGCCGATGTCGGGGCAGTTCTCGATCCTCTCCTCGAGCTGCTCTTCCTTCACGAACAACGACTCGGGCCGGAACACGCACGGGGCCGCGTTGAGGAACAGATTCCCCTTCCGTCCGCGGATGATCTTCTCAAAGCCCAGCTCGTTACAGGTCGAGCCGGCGATGATCATGTGGTGCTCGCTCTCGAACTCCACCGTCAGGTTCACCTGGTCGTGGTTCTCCATCTTCTTGTCGATCAGGTGCGAGCCGCTCGCCGTCACCCGCGTCGGCCACCCCGGATCCAGCGCGTACAGGATCGGCGTCGTCTCGTGCACCAGCAGGTCGCCGATGATCCCCGTCGAGTACTTCCGGTACCGGCGCCAGCGGGCGTAGATCTCCGGGTTCCACTCCGCCTTCCCCGACGGACCGCACCAAGCCTCCCAGTCCAGGTTCACGCCGGGCTTCCAGTTCGGGTCGATGTCGTAGTACAGCCACTCGCCCTTGAGCGAGTTGCGGCAGTACGAGGTCTGGCTGAACGTCGGCTTGCCGATGACGCCGTCCTTGATCCACTTCCGGGCGACGGCGTAGCGCGGGTACTGCATGTACTGCGTCCCGACCTGCACGATCACCTTGGGGTTCTTCTTCGACGCCTCCAGCAGCTTCATGGCGTCCTCGAGGTTCCCCGTCATCGGCTTCTCGACGTACACGTCCTTCCCGGCCATGATCGCGTCGATCGCCATCTGCGAGTGCCAGTGCTCGGGGCTGGCGATCAGCACGCCGTGGATGTCCTTCCGCGCCAGCAGGTCGGTGTACTTGCGGTACGTGTCGACCTTGTTCCCCTGCGCCTTCTCCACCACCGACTTGGCGTTCTCCACGCGCGGGTCGCACACGTCGGCCAGCGCCACGATCTGCACCTTGGCCTTGCCGTCCTTGGCCAGTTTCGTAAACTGCTCGCAGTGCCCCGTCCCCATGCCGCCGGTGCCGATTACGCCCATCTGGATCACATCGTCCGGGCCCGGCGGCGTCGGGGCGATCGGCACCGGGAACGCGCTCGTGAACGCCGCGCGGGCCGTCGAGGCCGCCACCGGCCCCAGCACCGCCGCGGCACCCGCCACCGCGGCCGTCCGCGCCAGGAAATCGCGCCGAGACGTCCCATTGCTGCTCGCGATCGGGTTGGTCTGCTCGCTCATGACTGGAATCTCCATTCAGCACACCGGCCAAAGCCGGTCCTATCTTCACTCAGCACCTAGCACTTAAGCACTCAGCACTTCTCCTAGCCTACCGGTTTCCAGCCCCATCGCAACCCCTCATCACCGGGCCGGCGTCAGCTTGATCGTCCGAAGATTCATCAGACCACCGGACGGGATGCTCACAGGACGCACCGAAACCTCCGCGCGACCGGCCTTCTTGAACTCAAGTTCGCCCACATCGATCGTCTTGAACGCCGTCCACGACCCCGTCGGCGTGACGTCGCCCTCCACTCCCGCATCCGGGGCTGCCACAAGGAATCTGCCGCCGTTCTCCGGCGCGCAGGCGTACTCCAGCGAAACTCGGAACTTCGCCGGACCCGCGATCTCCACCGGCCACCACACGCTGTCCGACTTCTCCGTCCAGAAGCCGATGTTCTGGTGATCCGGCGCCGTCTCGAACCGGGCCGTCTGCCCCCGGATCTGGGCCGCCGCGGCCGTCAGCGTGATCGACCCATCCGCCGAGGCCCGCAGCGCCGGAATCGGCGGCACCACCACCGCCGGGCTCCCCACAATCTCCAACGCCACCACCGTGTCGACCGGATCGGTCGCCGCGGCCGGCACATGCACCGTCGCCCCCGCCTCATCGCGATCGACCGTCAACGCCGCCTTGCCCGGGTCCGCCAGCAGCCAGGCTTTCCGAACCTCGTTGAGCAGCCCGGGCACGTGCAGCACACCGCCGGCCGGCCAGTTGAACACGTGCAGATAGAGCACGCCGTCCCCGGCGGTGCACCGCCCCCACGGCAGCTTCGCAAACGGGCCGGCGTGCGTGCCGTAGATGCTCGCGTCGTTTGCCTTGATCCACGCCCCCATGGCCCGCAGCCGCTCCACGCTGGGCGCGGGGATCTCCCCCAAGGACGTCGGCCCGACATTCAGGAGGAAGTTCCCTCCCTTGCTGGCGATATCCACCAGCGTGCGGATGAGCGTCTCCGACGACTTCCAGTTGCTGTCGTCGGCTTTGAATCCCCAAGTGTCGTTCATCGTCATGCACGACTCCCAGTCCACCCCCGGCAGGCCCGTCGCCGGGACCTCCTGCTCGGGCGTGCCGTAGTCGCCCTTGAACTCCCGGTCCTTCGTCAGCCCCGCCATCCCCGACCGCCCCTTGTCCACGCGGTTGTTGATGATGATGTCGGGTTCAAGCGACCGCACGTAGTCGTACAGGTCCTTGCCGCGCTCGTGCGTCCAGGTGTCCTCCCATTCCCCGTCGAACCACAGGATCGCCGGTTGGTACCCCGTCACGATCTCCTTGAGCTGCGCTTTCAGGTAGCCCACGTACCGGTTGAAGTCGGGCTTCACATCCGGGCGCGGGTCCCACGGTCGCCGCGGCAGATAGTCCGGGTGGTGCCAGTCCATGATCGAGTGGTACGTGCAGAACCTGATCCCCTCCGCTCTGCACGCCTCCGAGAGTTCCTTCAGGATGTCACGCTTGTACGGCGTGCCCATCACGTCGTAGTCGCTCACCTTGCTGTCGAAGAGCGCAAAGCCGTCGTGGTGCTTGCTCGTGATCACGACGTACTTGATCCCCGCGTCCTTGGCGGTCTTCGCCCAGACGCGGGCGTCGAACTTCGCGGGGTTGAACCGCTGCGCCAGCTTCTCGTATTCCGCCACCGGCACCTTCGCCGAGTTCATGATCCACTCGCCGATCCCCCCGACCGGCTTGCCGTCCCATACCCCCGCCGGGATCGCGTAGAGCCCCCAGTGGATGAACATGCCGAACCTCGCGTCGCGCCACCACGCCATGCGGGTGTCATGGTCGGCCTGCCCCTGCCAGGCCGTCGCGCCCGGCACGCTCAGGTCGCGCACGAAGATGTTCTTGAAGTACAGCGTGTTCCCGTGGTTCTGCAGCTCGATTGGCCCCGTCGGATAGATCGGCTTCTCCCGCTCCCAGTAGTTCTCCAGCACCGTGTTGTCCGTCACCAGCCTGTCGTTCAGCCACACCGTCACCCGATCCCCCTTCATGATGATGTGGGACCGGTTCCACTCCCCCACCGGGCGGTCCGCCACCACCAGCGGATTCGCCGGGTTCTTCTGGTTGTTGTACAGACCCCCCGAGCCGAGCGGGTTGTCCCAGATCTGCACCTGCGGCGACCCCCGCACGTAGATCCCGCTGTCCCCCGCCTTCTCGATCTTCCAATCCACGTACATCTCGAAGTCGCCGTAGTTCCGAGCGCTCTGAAGGCTGTCCCCTTTCCCGTCGAACACCAGCACCCCGTCCACCGCGTGCCAGTGCGCCCGCATCCGCTCGTCCGCCGCACTCTGCGCCTTGGCGAGGTCCTCCGCCGACAACTTCTGCCGCTGCACCGGGTCCGCCGCGAGCCCCTGCCACCCGGACAGGTCGCGCCCGTTGAACATCGCAACAAACCCCGCCGGCGGCTCGTTCGCGGGATCAAACCGGTTGTCGTCGCCGGGCGCGGCGCCGAACCCAGGCGTCCGCCTGCGCGTCATCGGTGCCCCATCCCTTTCCCGCTCCATGATCATCCCTCCAACCCCCGGCAGCCCTCGCAGCAGCTCCATCCCCTTGTCGGCGCCCAGCACGCACACCGCCGTCGCCAGGGCGTCCACCTCGGCCGCGCTGGCGAGCGGGCCGATCACCGTCGCTCCAACCCGGCGCGTCACCCCCAGGCCGGTGCGCGGGTCGATGATGTGCGCGTACCGCACCCCCTCGATCTCCACGAACTGCTCCGCATCGCCGGACGTGGAGACCGCGCTGCGCTCCAACTCGAGCGTCGGCTCGCCACCCAGTTCCGCCGCGCCCGTTCGCACCGCGATCTCCCATCCGCGCTCCCCCGGCGGCGCATCCCCTACCGCGATGTCCCCCGCCAGCGCCACCAGATAGCTCGCGACCCCTCGCCCGCGGAGCACAGCCCCCGCCGCCTCGACCGCAAATCCCTTTCCGATCCCCCCCAGGTCCAGCCGCATCCCCGGCACATCGAACGACACCGTCCGCGCGCCCGCATCGAGATGCACGTGCTTCCATCCCACCCTCGCCTTCGCCTCCGCGATCGCTTCCGTCGGCGGCAGCTTCCCATCCTTCCGCGCCTGGCGCCACAGCGTCACCAGCGGCCCAACCGTCGGATCGAACGCGCCGCCCGACTGCCTCCACGCCCCCTCCGACGCCGCCAGCACGTCGCGGAGATCCTCGCTGATCCTCACCGCCACCCCCCCCATCTTCCCGTCATCGCACACGCGCATCAGCTCGCTCTGCGGCCGGTAATCGCTCATTACGTCTTCCAGGCGGGCGATCCGGTCAAAAGCCAACATCCCGGCGTCCGTCGCCTCTTTCTCCGACGGCGCGTACACAACAATCCGGGCCTGCACCCCCATGAGCAGCTTGGTAAACTCGAACCTCTTCAGCGCCCCCTGCGGACCGGAAGCCTGCCCGGCCTGCCCAACGCTCAAGAACAGCACGGAAAGGAGCGCCCCAAGCACGGGGCCGATCGTGATGCGAACCCGAGAGATATCCATGACCTTGCCTCCGGCGCCATCGGCGCCCTGCCCCAATGCGAGCGTACAGGCCCGTCGCCGCGTGGTCCAGCACCTCGCACCCCGCTGGCTCTTTGCCTGTGCGGGATTCCTTGGGATATCGCTGCTCGCCGCCGCGCAGCCCGCCACACTCGAGTTCAAGCCCTTCTCCCAGACCATCTCCGGCACCACCGTTGCCTTCGACATGGTCCCCATCCCCGCCGGCAAGCTCAAGGTCGCCGACCCCGCGGCCCCCGGCGGCTCCAAAGAGCTCGACATCCCCGCCCTCTACTTCGCCAAGACCGAGGCCACCTGGGACCTCTACGACATCTTCGTCTACCACCTCGACGAGCCGCAGCAAGATCTGAACGCCGACGCCACCACCCGCCCTTCCAAGCCCTACCTCCCGCCCGACCTGGGCATGGGCCACGCCGGCTATCCCACCATCAGCGTTGCCTTCCAGGGCGCCAATGAGTTCTGCAAGTGGCTGTCGACCAAGACCGGCCGCACGTACCGCCTTCCTACCGAGGCCGAATGGGAATACGCCTGCCGCGCCGGCGCAACCGGCGACTACGGCTTCGACGGCGACGCGGCCCATCTCGGCGACTTCGCCTGGTTCTCCGGCAACGGCGACAACAAGACCCACCCCGTCGCGCAGAAGAAGCCCAACAAGTGGGGCCTCTTCGACATGCACGGCAACGTCGCCGAGTGGACCGTCGGCCTCGACGGCAAGCCCATCGCCCGCGGCGGCTCGTACCTTGAAGATGCGGAGAACGTCAAGTCTACCAGCCGCATGCCCTACTCCCGCTCGTGGCAGGTCCGCGACCCGCAGATCCCCAAGAGCAAATGGTGGCTCTCCGACTGCAGCTTCGTCGGCTTCCGCATCGTCTGCGAGCCCGGCCCCGCCGCCGACGCGGCCAAGCAGCCGCCACCCCCACCCCCCCCACCACCGCCTGCAACCCCCCCACCCCCGCCGCCCGGAGACAAGAAATGAACCGCGATCCCCTCGCCCCGACCTCGGATTCCGACGGCGGCTGGTCACGACGCACGTTCGTCAAGTCCGCCGCGGCCATCGCCGCCGCGCCTGTCCTTGCCGGATACCAGGCCGCGAGCGCCCGCGCGGCCCAGCCCAACTCCGGCGCCCAGCCCGCGCAGCTCAACACCAAGCCCCTCAAGCTCGGCCTCATCGGCTGCGGCGGCCGCGGCACCGGCGCCGCTGTCCAGGCTCTCCGCGCCGACCCCAACACGACGCTGGTCTCCATGGGCGACGTCTTCGAGGACCGGCTCAAGTCCAGCCTCTCCGGCATCAACGGCGAGCTGGGCGACCAGGCCGCGTCCCGCGTCCAGGTGCCGCCCGAGCGCCAGTTCACGGGGTTTGATTCCTACCAGAAGGTCATCGACAGCGGCGTCGACTTCGTCCTGCTCACCGGCTACCCCGCCTTCCGGCCGACGCACCTCAAGGCCGCCATCGCCGCCGGCAAGCACGTCTTCGCGGAGAAACCCCTCGCTGTTGACGCCCCCGGCATCCGCTCGGTCATCCAGACCGCCGAGGAAGCCAAGCGGAAGAACCTCGCCCTGCTCGTCGGCTTCTGCTGGCGGCACAACGACGGCATGCGGGCGACCTTCGAGCAGCTGAACAAGGGCACGATCGGCGACATCGTCACCGCGCACACGACCTACCACACCAGCACCCTCGGCAAGCACCCCCGCAAGCCCGAGTGGTCGGACATGGAGTTCCAGATGCGCAACTGGATCCACTTCACTTGGATCTCCGGCGACCACATCGTCGAGCAGGCCGTCCACAGCATCGACCGCCTCGCCTGGTCGCTGAGCGACCGGCTGCCGGTGAAGGTCAACTGCCTCGGCGGACGGGCCGCCCGCAGCGGCCTTGAGCACGGCAACGCCTTCGACCACTTCGCGGCCATCTACGAGTACGACGGCGGCATGCGCTGCTTCCACTCCTGCCGCCAGATCGACGGCTGCCCCAGCGACAACACCGACTACGTCTACGGCACCAAGGGCGCCGCCACCATCAACGGCTGGACCCCCACCTACGACCTCCGCGACCGCGCCGGCAAGGAACTGTGGAAGTACACCGGGCGCAACGACCGCGACATGTACCAGAACGAGCACGACGAGCTCTTCAAGTCCATCCGCGAGGGTCACCCCATCAACGACTGCGCCCGGGCCGCCAACTCGACCCTCATGGCCGTCGCCGCCCGCATGTCCGCCTACACCGGCCAGACCATCTCCTGGGAGCAGGCCCTCAACTCCACCGAGAGCCTCGTCCCCGACACGCTCGCCTTCGGCAACATGCCGACGCCGCCGGTCGCCATCCCCGGCCAGACCAAGTTCGCCTGAACGAGTAAGAAGTGAAAAGCGAGAAGTGAGAAGAAGAGGTTGGCGTCGTCTCTCGCTGTCCACCGCTCCATTCGTCCACCTCCCGCGGAAAGGGACCTCGTGCAGATCAACCGCCGCGACTTCCTCGCCACGACCGGCGCCGTCGCCGCCGCGGCGGTCGCTCTGCCGCGCAGCGCCCCCGCCCGTCAGCCCGAGTCCGCTGCCCCGAAACCAGCGCCGGCGGCGGGCGCCAAGCGCACCCTCAAGAAAGCCGTCATGTTCGGCATGATCGGCGAGGGGAGCTCCATCAAGGACAAGTTCCAGCTGCTCAAGGACACCGGCTTCCAGGGCGTGGAGATGGACAGCCCCTCCAGCAACAACCCCGACGAGGTCCTCGCTGCGATGGAGGCCACCGGCATCAAGGTCCACGGCCTGGTCGACTCCGTCCACTGGAAGTTCCACCTGAACGCCGCCGAGCCGGCCGTCCGCGACAAGGCCCGCGAGGCGATCGAGACCACCTTGCGCGACGGCAAGAAGTTCGGTGCTGTCAGCATCCTCCTCGTCCCCGCCGTTGTGAACGAGGGCCAGCCGTACGACCAGGCCTGGCGCCTCACGCAGGAGGAGATCAAGAAGGTCCTGCCTCTCGCCGCCGAGTGCAAGGTGAAGGTCGCCATCGAGAACGTCTGGAACAACTTCCTCCTCTCCCCGCTCGAGGCGGCCCGCTACGTCGATGAGCTCAAGAGCCCGTGGGCGGCGTGGCACTTTGATATCGGCAACGTCATCAACTATGGCTGGCCCGACCAGTGGGTCCGCATCCTCGGCCCCCGCATCGCCAAGCTGCACATCAAGGACTTCAGCCGCTCCAAGCGCGACAAGGAAGGCCTCTGGAAGGGCTTCGACGTCGAGCTCGGCGATGGCGACGCCGGCTGGGTCGCCACCATGAAGGCCCTTGATGAAATCGGCTATTCGACGGCCGCAGCGGGCAACTGGGCCACCGCCGAGGTCCGCGGCGGCGACCGAGCCCGCCTCAAGCAGGTCTCCGAACAGATGGACAAGCTCTTCGCACTGTGATCCCGTTCCGGTAGACTCGCGTTCCCCCTCGTTCCTGTATTCCGTGGTCACCCTCTTCCGAGACCCACCATGACCAACCTCACCCGCCGCGAGTTCGTGAAAGCCACCGCCGCCCTCTCCACCGCCGCCCTCATCTCCCGCACGGCGTACGCCGCGGGGACCGACTCGGTCCGTGTCGGCGTGATCGGCTGCGGCGGGCGCGGCACAGGGGCCGCCATCAACTCCCTGGAATCCGACCCGGCCACCCAGATCGTCGCCATGGCCGACGTCTTCAAGGACCGCCTCAACTCCTCCCGGGCCGAGCTCACCGGCGCCGACGCGGCCCTCTCCAAGCGGGTCATGGTCGCGGACAACAACTGCTACACGGGCTTCGACGCGTATAAGAGGCTCCTGGACCAGGGCGACGTGGACATCGTCATCCTGGCCACCTGCCCGCACTTCCGCCCCATCCACCTCGAGGCCGCCGTCAACGCCGGCAAGCACATCTTCACCGAGAAGCCCGTCGGGGTTGACCCTGCGGGCATCCGGCGCGTCATCGCCGCGGCCGAGCTGGCCGCCACCAAGAACCTGTGCATCGTCGCCGGCACGCAGCGCCGCCACGAGGCCAAGTACCTGGCGCTGATGGACCAGATCAAGAAGGGCGCCATCGGCAAGATCACCGCGGCGTACGCGTGGTGGAACCAGGGGGGCCTGTGGGTGCACGCCCGCAAGCCCGAGTACTCGGACATGGAGTGGCAGATCCGCAACTGGCTGTACTTTGACTGGCTCTCGGGCGACCACATCGTCGAGCAGCACGTGCACAACCTGGACGTGTGCAACTGGGCGATCGGCACGCACCCCGTCAAGGCGCTGGGGATCGGCGGGCGGCAGGTGCGCACCGGCCCGGAATACGGCAACATCTTCGACCACTTCACCGTCGAGTACGAGTACCCCGACGGCGTGACCATGACCAGCATGTGCCGCCAGACCGACGGGTGCGCCCAGCGGGTTGACGAGATGGTCGTCGGCACCGAGGGCGTGGTGAAGTTCGGCGCCGGCGTCATCGAGGGGAAGAACCCGTTCAAGTTCGACGCCTCCAAGTCCCCCAACCCCTACGCCGTCGAGCACACCGACCTCGTCGCCGCGTTCCGCGCGGGAGGGGGCAAGAGCGGCTACATCAACGAGGGGAAGCAGGTCGCCGAGTCCACGCTCACCGCGATCATGGGGCGCATGAGCGCCTACACGGGCAAGGAAGTGACGTGGGACCAGGCCCTCAACTCCAAGCTGGACCTGAGCCCCCCGAGCTACGCGTTCGGTGATCATCCGTTCAACCCCGTCCCGACGCCCGGCCGCACGCAGCTGCTGTAATGGTGAAGTGAGCAGAAGACGCCTCCGCCTTCAACTGTTTTGCTCGACTCGCCCTGTCATGCACACCACCTCCTCCTGCACACAGCTCGTCACCACCGGGCCTTTGGCCGGGTCCACCCAGAGGTTGATCTCCAGGCGCACGCCGAAGCCGCCGTCGGATTCGGGGAGGTAGATCCCCGGCTCGACGGTGAAGCCGATCCCGGGGAGCATGGCGCGGGTGTCGTGCGTCTCGAGGTTGTCCAGGTTCATCCCCATGCCGTGCACGAACGCGCCGGGGCTGAGGCTGTGGCCGGTGCGGTGGCGTATGAAGTTCTCGAACCCGGCGCCGATGATCTCCGCGCGGGCCGCTTCGTCCAGCTGCCATCCCTGCACCGTCTGCTTGGCCCGCCAGCTCTCCTGCGCGAGCTTCACCGAGGCGTCGCGCGCTTTCTTCACTACGTTGAAGATCTCGCGCTGCCGCGGCGTCGGCTCCTTTGCGCAGACGCCGACCCAGGTGATGTCGGAGTAGATGTTCTCATCGCCCGGCACGCGGGCCCAGAGGTCGATCAGCACCCAGTCGCCGCGATTGATGGATGATGGTGATGTGGCCGACACCTCAAAGTGCGGGTCGGCGCTGTGCGCGTTGACGCCCACGATCGGCGGGTCGGGCGTCTCCAGGCCCGCTTCCTTGAACCGTTCCATGATGTGCTGCTGCACCTCGTACTCGGTGACTCCCTTTCCAGCCGCGAGCCGCTCGCGGATGAGCCCGAACGCCGCGTCCTTGATCCCGGCGACCTTGCACGAGGCCTCCGCGTGCCGCTTCACCGCATCGTCCGACCATACCGCCACCGTCGCCTGGATCAGGTCCGCCGATGACACCACCTCCACGCCCATCGATCGCACCAGCTCCACCGTCCCGGCATCGACGATCGATACCACCGGCAGGGTCGCCCCGGGCGCGTACTCCATCGCGACGCGTGCCCCCCCTCCCCCGCCTTCCACCACCTTCCGCAGCCACGCGTGCAGCTCGCGCCATGACAGGTAGTTCTCGACCCGCACTCCTTTCACCTGCTCAGGCACCGCGCGGAACTGGCCGGCATCGATCCCGTGGGCCAGGAGCACGGCCTCGCCGCGGGCCGGCACCCACAGCACCGCGCGGCGCGTCGTCCACCGCTTCCCCGGGAGCAACTGCGCCAGCACGGTGTTGTTGCCCCGGAAATCATGCACCAGCCACCCGTCGAGCAGGTACTTCTGCATGAACGCCTGTGCCGCGGCCAGCTTCATCGATGGGCTCTCCTTCGGGCAAATGGGTCGTATGGGGCGGTGGCGACCCTAGCACTCAGCACTCGGCGCTCACTCTCCCTCCCCACCTGCCGCCGCATTCCGGGCACACGTCTCCCACGATGCCGGTCAGGTCGTACCCGCAGTAGGAGCAGGTCATGGGGCCCGGCGAGCCCGGGTAGCGGACGTTCAGGGCCGCGAGGTTCAGGCTCACGGCGGCGGCGAGCATGGCGCCGCCGCGCCAGCCCGGCCCGACGAGCACCATGACCGCCAGGAGGGCCAGCACGCCCGCCGCGGTCGCGGCCCACCTGAGCGGGCGCTCCAGGGCCCCGTCGATGTCCTCCCGCCCGCCGAGAGCGACGCACGCCAGGAGGCCCAGCAGGAACAGGCAGACGCTGGAGACGAGCGTCCCCCACCACTGCTCCCAGTCTCCCCACCGCTCGTGGCCGGACATCTCGACAAGGATCAAGAGCGACGAGGCGGGCAGCACCGCCACGACATCCACCGCGATCGCCAGGGTCGACAGCGCAATCCGGCCCCGTCGCGGCCAGTTCACGATCCGCAGGGGAACAATCCCCGATGATGCCGATGGCCACGACCCCATGAACGAAGAGTAGCGGCTCTCCACCGTCCGCCCATTTTCTCTGCCATTCCCATCCCCCTTCCGCGTATATACCCTGGTGACCCTCTCCTGGTCCCAACTCCTCCCGTCCGCCGCGGGCGTTCTCGCCCTTGCCGGCCTGGTCCTTCTCCTCTGGGCCCTCCGCGGCGACCCGTCCCGCGGACGCAGGCGCTGCGGCGGGTGCTGGTACGACCTTTCCGGCGCGCCGGCCGCTCTCCCCGTTACTTGCCCCGAGTGCGGCCGCATGGCCACGAGCGAACGACAGTTCCTTGCCGCACGGCGGCGATGGCGGTGGGCGTTTGCGGCACTTTGCTTCATGATCCTTCCCTGGGCACTCCTCCACACCCCCGGCGCCCGAGCCCGCGGCTGGCCCGCGCTTGTTCCCACCACCGCCCTCATCGCATTCGCGACCGACCTCGAGCGCCCGATCAACAACGAGCCGTCTCGCATCGCGCGCGGCGATATCCGCGGGATCCCGGCGCGCCGAAGGCTCTGCTACGAACTCAACCTCCGACTCACCACCGGGAAGATCGCGGGCTGGCAGATCGACTGGCTCTCCGGCCAGTTCGTTACCAACTCGTCGTGGGATGGCGACGGCCGGCGCGAACCCGGCCCGCTCACCTGGCTTGGGCGATGGGCGATTGACGATGAGACCCGGGGCGGCACGACCGGCACCCGGCTCCTGAGGCGTTTGCGCGATCGCTTGGCGACCTCCACCCTCGTCACACGCCCCCGCTGGCCCCGTCACACGCCGATCGCGGTCGGGCTCCAGCCCTGCTACTGGCATGGCCAAACAGGGGCGCTCGTCGTCACGCCGTTGTCGGGGACTGGCGAGCCGCTCACATTCCCCCTTGCCAGCCCCGATGATCAGGGCTGGTTCCGGGGGGGGCACACATCTGCGCTCGAGCCCTGGCGCGACGACAAGCTCGTCGTAGGCTCCCCGACGGATGAATCCGGACTGCTCGAGCTTCAACTCGAGCTCGTTGCGGAAACGACATCGTCGGATGGCAGTCTCTCTTGCACACCCGCGCTTTGGCGTGCGTCGATCCCAAGGAGGATCGAGCTCACCGACACCGTCGATGATGTCATACAGCCCATCACCTCCGAGGCGATCGCCAGTCATCTGGAGTCGTCCCTTGTGACTTACTGGCATGGGTCGTTCCTGGTCGGGGCGAGCATCGCTCTACCGGCGGCGCTCGTCAATCCTGAAACGTCCGTTGCGGTGCGGCTGGAACTCCTTCGCGACGACGTGGTCATCGCGAGTGCATCGGCGCGAGTCGCCGCGGAACGGAATAGTCTGGCTATGCCGGTTGTTGTTTTCCCCGTCACCGACGCATCCTCCAGTCTGTATGTTCCCGACCTGAGCAACCCCGCGTGGCAACTCCGCGTGACCGCCGACCCCGAACTCGCCCTCCACGATTTCCAGGCTACACACTACTGGAGCGGCAGCTTCAAGGTGCCGCTTTTCACGATCAGTCAAAGCGCGGTCCCGATCCACTAGCGCCCGCCGCAACACCTCCAACGCGCCTGCCAACCCATGACCATCTCCTGGTCCCATCTCCTCCCCTTCGCCGCCGGCGTCCTCGCCCTTGGCGGGCTGGGCCTCCTCCTCTGGGCCCTCCGCGGCGACCCCTCCCGCGGGCGTCGGCGCTGCCGCGGGTGCTGGTACGACCTCTCGGGAGCGCCTGCCGCCCTCCCCATCACCTGCCCCGAGTGCGGGTGGACGGCCGCGCGCGAACGCCAGCTGTCCGCTACGCGACGGCGGTGGCGGTGGGCATTCGCGGCCGTGGCGTTCATGGTCGTTCCGTGGTCGATCCTCAAGGCACCCGCCGTTCGGGCCCGGGGCTGGCCCGCCGTCGTCCCTACCACCGTCCTCGTTGCATTCGCGACAGACTTCGAGCCCCCAACCGACCGCGAACGCGCAGACATCGAGGCCGGCGACATCCGCGGGATCCCCGCGCACCGGTTGCTCGGCCATGAGCTCGGTATCCGCCTCAAGTCCTCGAACATCGCGGGCTGGCAGATCGACTGGCTCGCCGGCCAGCTGGTCACCGACTCGTCGTGGGACGGCGATGGACGCAGCGAGCCGGGTCCGCTTGTCTGGCTTGGGCGATGGGCGCTCAGGGATGAAGCTCGGGGCGGCGCGACCGGCACGCGGCTTCTGAAGCCTCTGCGTGATTGCGCTGCGCCTTCCACCATCGTGACGCGCGCCCGATGGCCCCGCCACACACCGATTGCGGTCGGCATCGTGCCGATGTACTGGCATGGAGAGGGGGGCCGAACACTCGTTGTTACTCCACAGTTCGGTGAGCAGGCGCCCCTGATCAGGTCGTTGGAGCCTGATTCGCTGTGGGCGCACCGCTCCCTCGAGTGGTGGCGCGATGACAAGCTCATCGCGGGTCGTCCCGTGGATGCGGCCGCACCGCTCGCCTTCCGGTTGGAGCTGGCAGTCCCCACGAAGACGCTCTGGAAGACATCCGTGGCGAAGACCATCGAGTTTGTCGATACTGTCGACGACATCATGCAACCTGTGACATCGGAGGCCATGAACGATCGGCTTGCAAGGGGGCTCACGGGCTGGTGGGTCCAGACGATGCTGACGGGCGTGACGCTTTCGATACCGCGGGACATCGCCGACCCCAGCATTTCCGTCGCGGCCCGCGTTGAACTTCTCCACGGCGATGTTGTGATCGCGGCGGCGTCCATGCGCGCCTCACTCAGCGGTTCACCGATGCACTGCGCCCTGTTCGCGGCGCCCGACGGATCCGAGGTGGAGATACTGCCCGATCGTGACGACTCCTCCTGGCACATCCGCGTGACCGCCGACCCCGAACTGGCCCTCCACGATTTCCAAGCGACGCGCTACTGGAGCGGCAGCTTCATCGTGCCCCTCTCCACTGTCCAACGGCTCGAACGCCCGATCGACTAGCGCCAACGCGGCCCTCTCTCGCCGGTCGTCTCAGCCTTGCGGCCCGGCTCCGCCCGGCTGCTTGAGGAACTCCAGCACGCTCTTGGCGGCGGCGTCGAGTGAGGTGTCCTCGCCGAGCGTGCGCCGCGCGGCGAAGATCGCCTCGACGAGGGCTTCCAGGGAGATCGGTCTGCCGGCCGCTCCGCTCATCATTTGAAGGCAGGCGCTGAGACTCTCCATCGCCTTCGCGGCGAGTTCCTCGCCGCTCTCCGACCCGCCCTTGGTCCCGAGCATCGCGAGGAGTTCGCCGCGGGCCCGATCAAGGTCAACACCGAGCGCGCCCAGGACCTGCTCGGGGATGCTCCCTTTGACGCTCAGCAGGCCGAGCAGGAGGTGCTCGGTCCCGGCGTGGTCGTGCCCGAGGGCCTGCGACTCGCTGATGGCACGCTCGAGGACTCGCTTCGCCATGGGCTGTTGTGCCGGGCGCTTCCCCGATGCGGGCTCCACGGCGCTTGGAAATCCGAGTCGCTCCCGCACACCGCTACGCACCCGGTCCAGATCCACACCAAGGTTCTTGAGCATACTCGCGCCCACCCCTTTGCCCTCCTCGACGAGCCCCAGGAGGATGTGCTCGGCCTCAAGGGTGTCGCTCCGCGAGCGCTGCGCCTGCGAGTTGG
The DNA here is from genome assembly GCA_041485385.1 of Phycisphaerae bacterium. GTDB lineage: Bacteria > Planctomycetota > Phycisphaerae > Phycisphaerales > UBA1924 > JBGPJM01. Next base: position 53,882 of record JBGPJM010000003.1, read on the forward strand.
CGAGCGCCATCACCTTCGCCGCCCGATCCGTGAGTCTCTGGAACATCGATGGCTCCAACTTGCCCCTCTCCCCATACGCAGGACCGTTCTCCGGCCGTCAACAAAAATGGGAGAAGTTGGACCCGTCATTGTCGAATCCAAGCGGATGCCCGGGCTCGGATTGGTTGAACAGCGCGTAGGGGGGTAATGGGACGGATGAGGTGCGCGGCGTGACCAGGTCGGGTTGGCCTCGCGCTGGATCCGTGGTGATGGTTGGACGGATGCCGCTCGGCTAGCGCACAGCGCCACTCTCAGGATGAATCGGGGCTGAGGGCGGAGGTGGAGGGGGGGCCATCGTCGCTATCGTCGTCGGGGTCGGTGTCCTCGTCGGGGTCGGTTTCGTCGGCGAGGTCGTCGGCTTCGTCGGTTTCGGGCTTGTTGTCGGCCTCTTCGTCGATGTACTCGATGCGTTTGATGCGCCAGGCGCTGCCGGCGCCGAGGCACACGAGCTCGAGGTGGAAATCGGCGACGAGGCGGTTGCCGTCCCGGTCGTTGAGGTGGGCGCGCTCGACGGCGGAGTAGCGCGGGAAGTGCTCGCGGCTGACGTTGTATTCCTCGGTGCGGATGACGATGCCGGAGCAGTTGACGAGGCGGAGTCGCTCGCCGGCCTCGGCGAGGAGCTCGGAGGCGGGCTTGGTGCGGTTGCGCTCGACGGGGCCCTTGTAGGTCATGAAGTTGTGGAGGGTGGAGAGGCCGGATTCCGGGGCGGGGTTGTCGTTGTCGGCGAGGCGCTCGAGGCAGATGCGGACGGCGTCGCAGGAATCCAGCGAGCTGTCGGGCTCGGGGGGCGGGCCGAGGATGCGGCGGCGCGTACTCTCGACGGCGAGGGGGCGGAGGCTGGGGAGGGGGGTGCGCCGGTGGATGGGGCGCATGAGGCTGGTGGCGGCGCGGCGGCGCTCGACGGGGTCCTTGGAGGTGGCGATGGCGGTTTCGAGCTCGGCGATGGCCTTCTTTTTGGCCGCGAGGTGGCGGCGGTGGAGGGCGGATTCCTCGGCCTCGAGGGCCGCGGCGATGCGAGAGCGGGTAAGGGGGGAGCCGAGCCAGTCGAGGAAGACGGTGAGGGGGAGGTCGTGGGCCTTGGCGATGGCGCAGGAATCGAGGTCGCCGGCGAGGACAAGGGTGAGGAGGGTGTCCTCGAGGGCGAGGGGGATCGCCGGGGCGGGAGGGGGCGGGGATGTCGCGGTTCGGGCGACCATGTACGGTTTAAGATAGCCTATGGTTTGGAATCTGTCAAGGGGAGATTTTGGATTTTGGATTTGGGATTTTGGATCTGGGGCCGGGAGGGGAGCGCGGCGCAGTTGACTCGTCCTTGCACTATCCTCGCCACCGTTCTCATGCCCGCCGCCGACGCGTTTGCACGCCTGCACGCCTCGTGGAGCCGCCCATGACCGACGCACCTGCTCCCTCCCGCAATCCGGTCGTCGTCACCACCCAGCTCTCGGTGATGATGTTCCTGGAGTTCTTCGTCTGGGGCGCGTGGTATGTCACCATGGGGCCCTTCATGACGGACCAGAAGATCGCCCCCGCCCAGATCGGCACCGCCTACTCACTCGGGCCGCTGGCCGCGATCATCTCCCCCTTCTTCCTCGGCATCGTCGCCGACCGCTTCTTCTCCACCGAGCGCGTCCTGGCCGTCATGCACCTGCTCGGCGGCCTGATCATCCTGGCGGCGCCGACGGCCGCGAAGCAGAGCCCGGACCTCTTCCTCGCCGTCGTCCTGGGGCACATGCTCTGCTACATGCCCACGCTGGGCCTCACCAACACGCTGGCGTTCCACAACATCACGAGCGCGCAGAAGCAGTTCCCGCTGATACGCGTCTTCGGCACGATCGGCTGGATCGTCGCCAACATCGTGATCTCCGGCATCGGGGCGGACAAGTCGGCGAACATGTTCTACGTCGCCGGCGCCGCCGCGATCGCCCTGGGGCTGTACAGCTTCACACTTCCGCACACCCCGCCGCCCGCGAAGGGGAAGGCCGCCTCGGTCCGTCAGGTCCTCGGCCTCGATTCGCTCGCGCTGATGAAGAGCACGTCGTTTGCCGTCTTTGTTGTCTGCTCGTTCCTCATCTGCATCCCGCTCGCGGCGTACTACAGCTTCGCCGGCGAGTTCGCCAACGCCGTCGGGTTCCAGAAGATCGCGGCCACGATGTCCACCGGGCAGATGTCGGAGATCCTGTTCATGCTCATCATGCCGCTGATGTTCGCGCGGCTGGGTGTGAAGTGGATGCTGCTGGTGGGCATGATCGCCTGGGTCACGCGCTACGGGCTCTTCGCGGGAGCGTGGGACGCCTCCGGCGGCGGCCACCACGTCAAGTGGATGGTGCTGGGCGGCATTCTCCTCCACGGCATCTGCTACGACTTCTTCTTCGTCACGGGCCAGATCTACGTCGACAACAAGGCCCGACCGGAGATCCGCGGCCAGGCCCAGGGGTTCCTGGTGCTGGTCACCCAGGGGCTCGGGCTGGGCATCGGGGCCAAGGTCATCGCCGCCATCGTCGGCGCCAACACGCCCGCGGGGTCGACCGTCCGCAACTGGCAATCGATCTGGCTGGTGCCGTGCCTGGCGGCGGCGGTGATCGCGGTGATCTTCTTCCTCTTCTTTCGCGAGAAAGAGAAATCGCCCTCCAGCAGCACATC
>JBGPJM010000004.1:0-56543 GCA_041485385.1 Phycisphaerae bacterium
CCCCGTTCCCCTGCGCCGCCACGTACACCGGCTCCGGACCGATCATCGACACCATCTTCGCGTCCACGAACTGCATCGCCGTGTACGACGTCATCGTCACCACGCTGGGCGCGGCGATCCGCAGCAGCTCAATCAGCGGGCGGGCCGCCGGCGCACCGTCAACCCCCTCCCCGGTGCGATGTGCGGCGTCGTGTGCCATGGTGCAGGCAGAGTCTATCGCGGGCCTCCCTCCCACCTTGTCGGGTGCCGTGGGGGTGCTCGGGTGCCGTGACTGATTCTCTTGCCATCCCCCCCGCCCCTCGGGTATGCTGCGCCGATACGGCGGGTCGCACAGGCCGACCCGCAAGAGGAGGCGACATGCTGAACCTGAGTGTCCGTTCCGCGCTCATGGCGTTGGGCGCGATCGTCGTTCCCGCGGCCATCGCCTGCGCCCAGTGCGGGTACGTCGACTTCGAGAACCTCCCCGCCAACACCCCCGTCAGCACGCAGTACCCCGGCGTCACGTTCAGCGCGCGCAACTCCAACGGCACCGTGGGAACCAACCCGCGCATCTACGTCGCCGCCGGCACCTCGTCGCCGACGCGCGCCCTCAAGCCCGTCGGCGACGGCATCGATGAGTTCTCCTGCGACTACCTCCGCATGGACTTCGCCGCCGACCAGCACCTGGTCACCTTCTCCGTCGGCACCCTCACCGGCTGCAGCGCCACCGACACCTGCCAGATCCGCGCCTACAACGCCGCGGGCGCCCTGCTGACCACGCAGAACGTCCCCGTCAACGGCACGCTGCTGAATACCTGCCGCACCCTCGTCCGCGTCGGCTCCCGCACCGGGCCCAACAACATCCACGCCATCGAGGTGCAGTACGGCGTCGCGCCGCTGTGCGCCTGCGCCTACGAGCTGATCGACGACGTCACCTACGACACCGACACCACGCCCCCCATCGGGCTCATCGCCTCGCCGGCCCCGTTCTCCTGCGTCTGCGACTCCGCCACCTTCCTCGGCACCTCCAACGACCCCGACGGCACCTACCTCGGCGACATGCTCGAATACGCCACCGACCCCGCCGGCCCGTGGACGCTGATCGGCACCGCCTCGTCACCCGCCCCGGGGCCCAGCAGCTTCCTCTACAGCTGGAACACCTCGGCGCTCCCCAGCGGCTACTACTTCGTCCGCCTCACCGTCAACAACACCTGCGGCCTCGACACCGTCTTCGTCACCGTCATCAACGTCGACAACTCGCCCCCCTCCATCGTCCTCCGCTCCCCGACCTCCGGCGCGATCGTCGGCGGCCAGGTCTGTTTCGACGGCTCGGTGGTGGACGGCTGCACGCTCTCCAGCTACACCGTCCGCTACCGCCCCGCCGCGGGGGGCACGTTCAACCCCGTTGACCCGGCCCACCCCACCTACAGCACGCCCGTCGTCAACGACCCCTTCGCCTTCTGGCAGACCGCCTCGGGTGGCGCCGCCGTCGCCGACGGCACGTACACCGTCGAGGTCAGCGCCGTCGACTCCTGCACCCAGAGCACCCTGCTCAGCCGCAACCTCGTCGTCGACAACACGGCACCGACCGCCGTCATCACCAGCCCCGTCAACTGCTCGCGCGTCGCCCACGGCCTCGTCCAGATTATCGGCACCGCCTCCGACGCCCACATGGGCGGCTGGGTCGTTCAGTACACCGGCGGCGACGCCCACGGTTGGGTCACCATCGCCTCGGGCAACACCAACGTCGTGAGCGGCCTGCTGGCCACCTGGGACGCCCGCACCCTCCGCAGTTGCTGCTACGCCCTGCGTCTCATCGTCACCGATAGCGCCAATGTGAGTTGCACCGGCAGCGGCAACTCCCGCGAGTACACTGTCGCCTTCGACCTGGGCACCGTCTGCACGCAGGACTACAACGGCGACGGCCTGGTCAATAGCCAGGACTTCTTCGACTTCCTGAACATCTTCTTCAATGGATGCCCGTGAGCGTGAGTGGCCGGGCATCCCCCGTGAAGGGTAATGGGAACCTCGCCCATCACCCTCGCGGGCGCGGCGGCTGCCGCGACGGTTCGCTGGGTTCGCTGGCGTGCGGTACCGGTTCGGCGGCGGTTGTTTAGTCGGGGGATCGGGGGAGCTTGGAGTGCGCCGGATAGGTGAACCGCTGTTTCCCCGATTTGAGTACCCCACCGCAAATCAGGGGATACACCTTGACGCCACCCTGGAACTGGTGTATATAGAGTCAACTCCTGAGTCCGGCCGACCGGAAAGGGGTGGTCCAGGGTGACCCCAGACAACGTGACTGTGTTCGGCTTGGGCGTCCTTCGTCGCGCTCCGGTTATCGGATGCAGCGCGCTCGGGACGGTGTGGGCCTTCAAGAAGACGTCGAGTTTCCGGAGACACGAATCATGAAGCGGATCAACGTGCTGGCAATGGGTTCCCTCGCGCTGACCTCGGGGGCGTGGGCGGACACGGTCGTGGATCTGACCACCAATGGTCAGACCGGCAGCATCCACGGCGCGATCTTCAGCAACGACGATCAGCACGCCGCGGGCACGGGCCTCATCGATTCGTTCGTGCGCGTCGGCGCGGCGAACCAAGATCAGGTGTCGGGCTACAACACCAGCGTCCGTCCCCTCGGTCGCGACGAGAAGACCGACCCCAACTTCACCCGCGACCTGACGCTCGGCGAGGTGCCGATCCTCTCGGTTGGCGGCACCGACTATTACCAGTTCCTGCTGGACATCAACCAGGTGAACAGTGCTCCGCTGCTCACGCTGGACGATGTGCAGATCTACATCAACGCAACGGCGCAGACCGCGTATTTCTCGACGCTCTCGGGTCTGGGCGCGCTGGTGTACACCATGGACGGCGGCGCCGGCGACAACAACCGTGTCGAGCTGAACTACTCACTCCAGGAAGGCAGTGGCACCGGCGACATGTCGATGCTGGTGCCGGTCTCCGCGTTCGGCGGCGCCGGGGCCAGTGCGTTCGTCTACCTGTACTCGCACTTCGGCGACCCGAACGTCAACAACGACGGGTTCGAGGAGTGGGACGTTCAAACCCCCGTGGTGGTCCCGCTGCCGCCCGCAGGGCTGGCCGGTCTGGCCACGCTCGGCGGTCTCTTCGGCTTCCGCGTGACCCGCCGCCGGCGGGACTGATACCGCAAGAACGGCGGGGTGGACCGCGGCGACCCGGTCGCGACGGTCCCCCTGTGTACGGTCGATCTGTTGTGCAGAACGCCGCGACATGAGCCGCCGCTTCATCCGGGCAACGCCGGTGTCGCGGTTGTCTCTTTAGGGACGGGCGGTTCTGTTCGCGGAAAAAGGTTCCGCTGGTGCGGCAGTTGGCCGGACAGCGAGGACTGCGTTGCCGTCCCCGGTAGTGCGGCCAGAGAGAGACGCGACGGCCCGCCCGGGGTCATGTCACGATTCCCGTGCGCACGATACGACCCACCCGAACCGGGGCCAAGATTCGCCATCCCGCCGCGATCGAATCGGGAGCGCCGACGGGTGTTCAGAACCTGCGTTTTCCCCCCGGTCAGTCCACCGAACGTGCCAAAAAACGCGCGGAAATCATGGGGTATTCCCCGATTTTGGCGCGCAGAATGGACCCTCCCCATTTATGGGGTGGGGTGTTCCACGTGGAACATTTTGATCGCCAGCTCGATGGCCGCGTGCATGGAACCCGGGCTGGCAAGGTTTTTCCCGGCGATATCGAACGCCGTCCCGTGCGCCGGACTCGTCCTGATCGCCCCGCCCGGCAGCCCCACCGTCACGTTCACCGCCCGCTCGCGGTCCAGCAGTTTCACGGGGATCAAGCCCTGGTCGTGGTACATCGCCACTACCAGGTCGAACTTCCCCTTCGCCGCATCGAGAAAAACAGCGTCCGCCGCATACGGTCCGCGCGCGTCGATCCCGTTGTCGCTCGCGAGCTGGATCGCCGGTTTGATGATTCGCGCCTCCTCGTCGCCCATCAGCCCGTCCTCGCCGGCGTGCGGGTTGAGCCCGCACACCGCGATGCGCGGCGCGCCGATCCCCGCGGCGCGGCAGGCCTCGTGCCCCAGGTCGATCGTGTCGAAGACCCTGCCAATGGTGAGAACGTCGCGGATCTCCATGAGGGGGATGTGCACGGTGACCAGCGCAACGCGAAGGGTGGGCCCGAAGAACATCATCGCCGTGCGCTTGGTTCGGAACCGCTCGGCCAGCAGCTCGGTGTGCCCCGGGTAGCGCGACCTGCCGGCGAGGTCCCACGAGGTTTTCGAGATCGGCGCGGTGACGATGGCGACGGCGTGCAGGGGGTTCTCCCGCGGGAGCTGCGCGGCGGAGATGGCGTCCTCCACGAAGCGGAAAGAGGCCTCGCCGCCGGCTTTGGAGGGGCCGGGGTTGGCCGCGGCGGCGGTGTCGAGGAAGGCCGAGAACTCGGGGTAGTCGAAGACCACGGCGTCGTGGACGGTGACGGTCTCGGCGAGGCGCGACCCGTGCTGGATGCGCCACCAGAAGGGCGAGATGCCGGCGCGGACTGCCGCGGCCTCGAGGCAGGCGGCGAGGCCGAGGATGTGAAACCGGGCGGCGGCGCGGAGGACTTTGTCGGCGAGGGCCTTGACGATGATCTCGGCGCCGATGCCGGCGGGGTCGCCCATGGAGACGGCGACGATGGGGCGGGTGTGTGCGGGCGCGGTGCTCACCGCGCAGATCGTAGGGAACAGCGGCGGGGCTGCTACAGTTGCCGCCGACAATGATGCGTGCGATGTCCATCACGACCGCTGCCCTGGCGGCGCACCTGGCGCTGGCGGCGGGCGGATGCAAGTCGCACGCGAAGCCGACTCCGGTCGAAAGCCCCCGCGCCGCCGCAATGGTGCAGAAGGTCGACCGGGTGACGCTGGGGAACGGCCTGATGATCGAGGATCTGAAGGTCGGGGAGGGGGATGTGTGCCTGCCGGGGGCGCACGTGCGGGTGAAGTACACGGGAATGGTGCAGGGGGCGTCGCGTCCGTTCGACACCAGCGGGGCCGCGGTGCGGGAGATCGACCTGGGCGGGAACCTGATCCGCGGCTGGACGGAGGGCCTGCCGGGGATGCGGGCGGGCGGAACGAGGCGGCTGACGATCCCGCCGGAGCTGGGGTACGGTTCGCGCGAGGTGAAGGACATGGACGGGGCGGTGGTGGTGCCGGCGGGGTCGACGCTGGTGTATGTTGTGGACCTTGTGGGGGTGGGCGATCGGTAGAGCAGCAGAACAGCAGAAAAAAAGACGCATTCCAGGGAGTATCGGTATGAGCTACAAGACTGCGAAAATCCTGACGGCGGGCGCGTGCGCGTTGCTGGCGGCGACGGCGTGCGAGACCAAGAAGGCGCCGAGCCCGGCGCCGGGCGCGGCCCGCACATCGACGGCGCCCAAAACGCCCGAGAAACCCGCGGCGCCGGCCGAGCCCGCCGCGCCGGCGAAGCCCGGGCCCGTGACGCTGGCGGGCGGGCTGGTGGTCGAGGACCTGGTCATCGGGACGGGCGCGGAGTGCAAGCCGGGTGCGACGGTGAACATGAAGTACAAGGGGACGCTGAAGAGCAACGGGACGGAGTTCCAATCGGGGACGATCGAGTACTCACTGGCGGACCTGATCCAGGGATGGCAGATGGGCGTGCCGGGGATGAAGGTGGGGGGTAAGCGCAAGCTGACGGTGCCGTCGGCGCTGGCGTACGGCGCGGCGGGGCGGCCCGGGATCCCGCCGAACGCCGACCTGGTGTTTGAGATTGAGCTGTTGGGTGTGAAGTAGGCGGCAGAGCGGTAGAGCAGCAGAACAGCAGCGTAGAGAAGACCCGGTTATTCCGGGTCTTTTTTCATGGCGGGCTGCTGTGATGCTCTACACGCGGAAGATGGAGCCCATCTTCTTGCCGATCAGCACGGAGGCGCCGACGAGCGTGACCGTGAGGAGGGCCATGCCCCAGACGCCCATCGCGCTTGCGATGTACGGGCCATCGCCGAGGCGGGAGAGGAACGAAAAGATGGCCTTGGTGATGGGGAAGTGGCGCTGCTGCTGCGCGAGGAGGAGCGAGTCGGAGACCTCGAGCATGGCGAACGAGAAGGCCAGGAGCGCGCCGGCGATAAGGTTGGCGGCGATGAGGGGGACGATGACGCGGCGCACGGCGGTGATGCGCGAGGCGCCCAGGTTCATGGCGGCCTCTTCGAGCTCGCCGGAGGTCTGCTCGAGGCCGGAGACGGTGGCGCGGACGATGTAGGGGAGGCGCCGTACGGCGTAGGCGATGATCAGCAGCGGGATGGGGTTGGGCTCGGCGCCGACGACCGAGACGAGCCCCTCCAGAGGGTCGCCGCGTCCGAAGGGCCAGCGGAGGGTCATCGCGATGTAGCCGAAGGCCATGACCAGTCCGGGGACGGCCAGCGGCAGCATCGAGAGGGAGTCGAGGAGGAAGCGGCCGCGGATGCGGGTGCGGACGATGAGGTAGCCGATGAGCAGGCCCAGGAAGAGGTCGAGGAGCATCGCCGCGGAGCTGAGCTTGAGGGAGGTGAGGATGGAGCCGAAGGAGTCGGGGTGAGAGAGGGCGGTGGTGAAATGGGAGAGGGTGAGGGTTCGAGGGAGGACGGAGCGGTACCAGGCGCCGGTGCCGGAGAGGGCGGTGAGGACGACGCCGACATGCGGCAGGAGGGCGAGGGCGGTGATCAGGAGGAACGCGCCGGCGACGAGGGCGCCGGGAATGGGGGCGAGCTGGTGCTCGGAGGAGGCGCGGGAGGCCTTGGAGTACATGGCGTAGGCGCGACCGCCGAAGACGAGCTTGCCGAGGAGGTAGGTGCCGACGGCGCCGGCGAGCATGATGAGAGTGAGGGCGTAGGGCTGCTGCGAGGTCTCGACCTCCTTGAGGCCGATGAAGATCTGGACGGGCGTGACCTCGCGGATGTCGAAGACCAGCGGCGTGCCGAGCTCGGTGAACGACCAGATGAAGACGATCGTCGCGCCGGCGAAAATGCCGGGGCGGATGAGCGGGAGCGTGACCTTGAAGAAACGGCGCCATGGGCCGCATCCGAGGTTCTGGGCAGCCTCCTCCAGGGCGGGGTCGAGGTTGGCCAGCGCGGCGGTGGCGTTGAGGAAGATGATGGGGTACAGGGAGAGGGCCTGAACGGCGACGACGCCCGCGAGGCGGGCGTGGCCCAGGACGTCCAGGTACGTGCCGAGGAGCGCGTTGAGGGCTCCCTCGCGGCCGACGATCATCTGCACGCCGATGGCGCCGACGAACGGCGGGAGGATGAGGGGGACGAGGATGAGGGCGCTGAAGGCGGCCTTGAAGGGGAAGCGGAAGCGCGCGGCGCAGAAAGCCAGCGGGAGGGCGATGAGGATGGCCGCGGCGGTGGTTGTGGCGGCGATACGGGCGGAGTTGAACAGGCCCTGGCGGAGGGAGGGGTCCTGGAAGACCAGGCGTATGTGCTCGAGGGTGAAGCCGGCGCCGGTGGAGGCGTCGCCTGCGAAGGCGCCGCGGACGGTGAGGAGGATGGGATAGAGGAGGAAGAGACAGAGGAGCGCGAGGAGAACGGTGAGGAGGGCGTAGTTGGCGGAGTTGCGGGGGAGGCGGGGCATTCGATGTGGGATGTCGGATGGCGGATGTGGGATGTGGAAGGCTGGAGCGGGAGCGCGATCGCCCCCCCTACCTCGCGGGCGGGTTCAGCGGCGTCGGGCCGAGCGTCACGATCGTGGTCGGGCCGAGCGTCCGGCGGCCGAGGTAGGCGTTGATGTCGGCGGGAGTGAGTGCGTCGAAGGAGGCCGAGATCTCGTCGAGCGTGCGCGGCCGGCCGCGCTTGTGGTAGTCGGAGGCGAGGGCCTGGGCGCGGGCGGAGGTGGATTCGCCCGAGAAGACGATGCGTGACTTGATGCCGATGATCGCGACGTCGAACTCTTCCCGGGTGATGCCTTCGGGGCCGTTGATCCGGCGGAGCTCGGCGGTGAGGACGTCGAGGGATTGCTGGGCGCGCTCGGGGGCGGTGCCGACATAGGCGACGCAGCGCCCATAGTCGCGGTCGGCGGCGTAGGACTCGCTGACGGAGTAGCACAGGCCGCGCTTCTCGCGGACCTCGGTGAAGAGGCGGGCCGACATGCCGCCGGAGAGGACGCTGGAGACAACGCGCTCGCGGATGGAGTCGGGGTGGGGCTCGGGGGGAGCGTCGTGGACGAGGATGATCTGGACCTGGGAGGACTTGTCGTCGATGTGGTGGTAAGTGCCCTTGGTGGAGGTGCTGCCGACGGGGATCTCGGAGGCGGTGCCACGCCACCCGGAGAGAATTTGGTTGATCTTCCTAGTGATCGCGTCGGGCCCGCCGGCTTCCGCGATCGCGCCCGCGATGGCGAGGATGGAGCGGCCGGGGAGGGCTCGCCGGCGCCATCCGTCGAGCAGGTCGTCGCGGGTGATGGCGCGGAGCCCCGCCTCGGTGCCCAGGCCCGAGCGGTTGATGGGGGGCGGGTTATGGCGCTCGCGCGCGGCGATCGCGGCACGCTCGTGCGGATCGTCTTGGAGAGACTGGATGGCCTGGATGGCCAGGTCACGCACGGGCTCGATGGAGTCGGCGTCCATGCGAGGACGGAGGACCATCTCGGCGATGACCGGGAGCGAGTCGAGGAGCCGATCGGCGGTGAGGGTGAAGCCGAGGTTGAGGAACTGGGTGCCGATGTCGGCGCCGCGGGTGATGCCCAAGCGGTCGAGCGCATCGGCCTGGCCGCGGGAGTCGAGGTCGCCCGAGCCGCGGAAGAGGAGCTCGCTCCACATGGCGGAGAGGCCCTGGAGGGGCTCGGGGTCGGTGGCGGAGCCGGCGGGGATGTACCAGGTGACGCCGATGGAGCGGACGCCGGGGATGTCCTCGAGGATGAGGGGCATGCCGCAGGAAAGAGGGATGGTTTGGAGGGCGGCCACGGTTCAGGTGGAGTATTCGGACGTGGAGGCGTCTTCGCGCGCAGAGAGTGGGTGTTTGTTCGAGTGTAGCAGGAGGGCCGTGGAGGTGTCGGAGGTGGAGGCGCGGCGTTACAGGTGGTACAGACGGCCGCGCTTGCGCTGTGCCGAGGGGCACGGCTGGTTACAGGGGCGTGGGGCGTCGATACAGGGGTATGCGATGGCTCCTCGATGCGGCGGTGGTAATCACTGCGCTTGCGGTTCTCGTGGCGGTGCTGATGTATCAGCGTGCCCAGGAGAAGCAGGACGCGGAGATCGACCGCGCCGCGACGGAGGTGAGGCGGTTCGAGCTGGAGATCAAGTATCGCGCGGCATCGAGGCTGGGCGAGCTGAACGCGCGAGGATGGCCGGTAACGGTGGATCCGACGTGGTTCGACGGCGAGGCTCCGCGGAACAACCTGCTGTCGCCCGAGCACCCTTGGGTGGAGGTCGCGACGATCGAGCAGGCGGAGCTGCAGCACCCGCCGGTGCGGATGGCGGTGACCAACGAGCTGGCGGGGCTCTGGTACAACCCATTCCAGGGCATTGTTCGGGCCCGTGTGCCGGTGATGGTGAGCGACAACCAGGCGGTGAAGATCTACAACAGGATCAACGACTGCGCGCTGGCGTCGATCTTCCAGACGGAGGGGAGCCTGTTGCAGCCCGAGGCGCCGAAGGCCAAGCCGAAGGAGGGGGACGAGAAGGCGGAGGACAAAAGCGCCGACTCGGCCGACTCATCGGACGACAAGCCGAAGCTCAACCACGTCGAGGTGACGGCGACCGGGCGGATCAAGCGACCGACGGCGAAGAAGAAGTAGGCGGGGGAGGAGCGCGGAGCGTTGCACGCACGATCGTGGGCGCAACTTCCGCGATTATGCTTCAACTGCGCGACAAACCGACGACATCTTCGATCGTCCACCATCCGGGTGCGCGGCCGTGCAGCCACTTGGCTGCGCGGAGCGCGCCGAGGGCGAAAAGGTCGCGGGTGGTCGCGCGATGGGTGAGCTCGAGGTATTCGCCGGGGCCCGCGAAACGAACGGTGTGCTCGCCGACGACGTCTCCGGAGCGGATCGAGAGGATCTGATCGGGGCCGATGGGCGAGCCGGCGCTGTCGAGAGCGTGGGCCAGGCGGAGCGCGGTGCCCGAGGGGGCGTCGGCCTTTTTGGAGTGGTGGGCCTCGACGATGGAGGGTCGGTAGCCGGGTCCGAGCGCGCGGGCGATGCGCGCGGCGGCGTCGGCCAGCACGGCGACGCCCAGGGAGGTGTTGGGCGCGACGATGACCGGAATTTTTTTCGCGGCGTCCCTGAGGGCGGTGAGGGTGGAATCCGACAGCGCGGTGGTGGCGACGAGGATCGCGGCGCGCGCGTGTAGCGCGACGGCGAGAGCGCCCGGCACGCCGGAGTCGGAGGAGAAGTCGACGACAACATCGGCGCGCGGCCCGGGCGCGGAAACGGCGATTTTCAGCGGGCAATCCGCGGGTTTTCCGGGCACCGCGGGCGCGCCGAGCGCGCGCGATCCGGCGCGCGCGAGCGCGGCGACGAGCTCGATGGAGGGATCGTCGAGCGCCAGCGCGCAGAGGCGCGCGCCCATGCGTCCGGATGCGCCGTGCACAATCACGGAGGTGCCCTTGACATTTGACTGCGCTTGCGTTGTCATACTCACTCAGTGTATGGTGCGCAAGGATTGCTCAAGCGATCGGACTCGTTGGTCCGATAGAGATCAGATTCATCCGCGGCGGCAAGCGCATGGTGGTGCTCCACGCCGCGACTCGTTTCCCGTTTCTTGCGAGACTCTGATCCCGAATCAGGAGAATCAGCAATGGCGAAGAAAGCAAAGAAGAAGGGTAAGAAGAAGGCCGGTAAGAAGAAGGCGAAGAAGAGAAGCCGCAGGTAGGCGTTGAGAGAGTTCGCGAACGGGGTCGACCTGGCGGTGTAGCCGGGTCCCCCTGGAGTACCACCAAAACCTCGGGGCCGGCCGACAAGGCCGGCCCCGAGGTCGTTTTGCGGGCGCTCTAGATCGGCGCGAGGCGCCGACGCGGGAGGAGAAAGCGCGAGGGGGGTCTTGAGCGAGACCGGCGCGCGGCAGAGAATCCGTCGATGGACGCGATCGGGAGCGGCGAGATCGACTGGCTGCGGGAGGTGCGGCGTCACCGCGAGGGGGTGATGATCGCCTGCGGCCAGGCGCGGGCGGTGCGGGTGGTGATCGACGGGCGCAGCGGTCACCTGGTGACGCCGGTGGAGCCGATCGAGCTTCGGGCCGACGAGATGGTGGTGTTCCTGCCCCGCGAGAGCGACGACACGGTGCAGCTCCTGTGCCGCCCGGAGGAGATCGGGGCGGCGAAGGAGGAGGTGTGCGACCGGTGGGGGGCGTACCACGGGAAGACCGACCTGCGCCGATGGGCGAGGCTGGTGATCGAGGGGGGGAAACGCGACGAATGGGTGGCCAACGGCGCGGAACTGGCCGTGCCGAGCGTGCTGCGCTTAGCGGAGGGAGGGCTGGTCCGGCTGCTGAACGCCGATCCGAGGGCACTGGGCGCGGCGTGCGAGCGGCTGGCGCGGATGAAGGTGGCCGATCCCCTGGCGGTCGGGGTGGACCCGCACGGGGTGGACGTGCGCGCGAGGTTCGGGATCGTGCGGCTGGAGTTCGAGGCCGCGGCGTGCGACGAGGCGGGGGCGACGAGGATGATCCAGGGGATACTGGGCGCGGCGTCGGCCGGCGCCGGAGGCGGTGGGTGAGCGGCAGCGCGAAGAGAACCGGGCTGCGCGAGGCGCACGCGCACATCGCGGCGCACGGGGAGGCGCTGGGGATGGTGAACCTGGCGCCGTGCGGGAGCGTGGGGGAATGCCTGGAGCTGGTGCGACGGGAATGCGGCCGGGCGCGTCGGGAGCGCGGCGACGGCAGGTCGGCCGTGTGGGTGCGGATGATGGGGGCGCGGGTGGAGGGGTGGGCGGAGCGCCGGTGGCCGACGATCGGCGAGTTGGACGCGGCGAGCGCGGGCGTGGCGTGCGTGCTGATGTCGTTCGACCACCACGCGGCGTGCGCCAGCACGGCGGCGATGAGCGCGGCGGGGTTGCGGGCGGGGGAAGCCTTGCCGCCCAACGGCGTGGTGTGCGTGGACGCGCGCGGCGAGGCCACTGGGCTGCTCCTGGAGCAGGCGGCCTACAGGGTGTGGGATGCGGCGCCGGAGCCGACGGAAGCGCAGCGCGGGGCGCACGTCGCGGTGGCGCTGGAGGACCTGGCGCGCCTGGGGTACGCCGAGGTGCATGACCTGCACAGCCAGGACTGGCTGGGGCCGCTGCTGGCGCGGATGGACCGCGCGGGCGAGCTCAAAATCACGGTCTGGCTGTACCCCCCGGTTGCGCGGCTGGAGGAGGTCGAGGCGGGGCGCGCGGCGTGGGAGAGCGATCGCGTGCGGCTGGCGGGCGGGAAGCTGTTCGCGGACGGAACCCTCAACAGCCGCACCGCGCTGATGCTCGCGGATTACGAGTCGCCGATCGATGGGATGCCACACGGAAGGGCGATGGTGAGCGAGGGGGAGCTGCGCGGGGCGATCGAGCTGACACACCGGCTGGGGCTGGGGCTGGCGGTGCACGCGATCGGAGATGGGGCGGTGAGGATGGTGCTGGACGCGTGGGAGCGGTCCGAGGCGAGGGGCACAGGAAGGGGGAGCACGGGCGGGACGCCTGTGCCGCGGTTGCGCGTCGAGCACTGCGAGCTAATCGACAAGGCGGATGTGCCGCGCTTCGCGGAGCTGGGCGTGGTGTGCAGCGTGCAACCGTGCCATCTGCTGGCGGACATCGAGGTGCTGAGGAGGTACCTCCCGCACAGGCTGGATCGCGTGCTGCCGTTGAGGGAGCTGATCGACTCCGGGTGCCGGCCCGCGACGGAGGACGGCGGGCGCGGGCTGCTGTGGTTCGGGAGTGACGTGCCGATTGTCCGGGCGGACCCCGGCGATAGCATCGTGGCCGCGACGCTGCGCCGGCGGGAGGCGATGAGCGAGAGTGAAGCGATCGGGTGGGGGCAGCGGGTGGCTGAGTCGGAGGCGTGGCGGTGTTTCGGGACGAGCGGCACGGAGCAGGGCAGGAGGTGAAGGCGGGGTAGGGGGTGGGGGGGGTGGGAGAAGGATGAGCGATGGCGAAGCCGATTGTGGCAGTGACACGGCGCGTGGCGGGGGTGGTGGACGTGCCGGGGGCGGAGGTGCGGATGGCGGGCGACGCGCGGATGAGCCGCGCGGACCTGCTGTCGTTCGTTCGGCGGGCGGCGGTCGTGGCGAGCATGTACCACGACAAGGTGGATGATGAGCTGCTGGACGCCGCGGGGCCCGGGCTGAAAGGCGTGTGCAACTACGCGGTGGGGTACGAGAACGTGGACGTCGCGGCGTGCGGAAGGCGGGGGGTGGTGGTGACGAACACGCCGGACGCGGTCACGGAGGGAACGGCGAACCTGGCCTTCGCGCTGATCCTGGCGGTGGCGCGCCGGGTGGTGGAGGGGGACAAGTTCGCGCGCTCCAGCGAGTACCACGAGACGGGCCCGCTGGGGATGGGGATGTTCCTGGGGATGCACCTGACGGGGCAGACGCTCCTGGTTGTCGGGGCGGGGCGGATCGGGCGGGCGGTGGCGATGCGGGGGGTGGCGTTCGGGATGAGGGTGGCGTATGTGGCAAGGTCGCGGCACCTGGACTTCGAGCTGGCGCCGATCGCAGGGCGGCGCGTAGAGCTGGAGGAGGGGCTGCGTGAAGCGGACGTGGTAAGCATGCACACGCCGCTGACGCTCGAGACCCGGCACCTGATCAACGGAGCGCGGCTGGCGCTGATGAAGAAGACGGCGATCCTGGTGAACACGGCCCGCGGGCCGGTGGTGGAGGAGGCGGCGCTGGCGCGGGCGCTGAAGGAGGGACGGCTGTGGGGGGCCGGGCTGGACGTGTTCGAGTTCGAGCCGCGGGTGCTGCCGGAGCTGATGGCGGCGCCGAATGCGGTGCTGACGCCGCACATCGGGAGCGGGGAGTTGAGGTTCCGCGAGCTGATGACGGAGATGGTGAGCGAGAACGCGCGGGCGATCCTGGCGGGGGTCACGCCGCCGAACGTGGTCAGAGTTTGATCCGGCCGCGTCCGCCTATGGCTTGTGACCGGTCAGCTTCTCGTAGAGGGCATCGTCGATCCCGAGGAACTCGCGCATGTGGGTGTCGTAGGTGGCGGAGTCCTGCTCGCTGGCGAGGTTGAGCCGGAGCTCGTTGATAACCTTGGTGCCCTGCCCGATCCAGGCGGTCCAGGTTTCCTTGGGGACATTCTCGAAGATCCACTGGCCGACGGGACCGCGGAACGGGGGACGCTCGAGCTTCGAGCCGGCGCGTCCCGCAGTGGCGGCGCCCAGGCCGAGGGAGACGGCGCCGGAGGGCGAGGGCTTGGCGGCGGTCTCCGGCGGGGCCCGGCCGATTCCGCGGAGAAGCTCGGCGATGGCGTTCTTGGGCATGAGGTCGCCGCGCTCGGCGGCGATGGTGTAGCCGCGGAGGAGCGCCTCGGCGGCCTTGTCCTTCTGGCCGGACTTGATGAAGTTTTCGCCGGCGAGCTGGTAGGCCTTGGACATGCCGGGGGCGACGGCCGTGCAGCGGAGATACGCGACGGCGGCGTCGGCATGGCGCCCGGCCTGGGCGTAGGCACCGCCGAGGGAGTAGTGGGCCATCTCGTTGTCGGGATCGGCCTGGGCCATGTTCTCGAACTGGGCGATTCGGGCGAGAAGGTCGTCCATGGGAGTCTCCGGGAGAAGAAAGGGAGGCTAGGGCGGCGGCCGAAGGTGGTCCAAGTCTGCGTCGACAATCGGCGCAAAGCGAGCTGGGGGGGAAAGAAGAAGGCATCGAGGCATCAGGGCATCAGGGCCAAGGGGGCGTGATGCGGCGGCGCTTGAGGGGTATTGTTTCCTGTGCCCGAAGCGCCCTCCTCCAGCGGCGGCATCCTGACGACGGACCTGGCGGGGGTCCTGCTTCGCAATCCGGTCATGCTCGCGGCCGGGACGGCGGGGCTGATGGATGAGCTCGGCGCACCGGCGGGACCGTTGGATCTGTCGCGCGTGGGGGCGGTGGTGACCAAGTCGATCACGCGGGAACCGCGCGAGGGGAACGCGACGTGCCGGATCATCGAGCACCGCGCGGGGATGCTCAACGCCATCGGGCTGGCGAACCCCGGGATCGACCACTTCGAGCGGCACACGCTCCCGCGGGGCGCGGCGGTGCCGACCGTGGTCGTCGCCTCCGTGGCGGGGTTCAGCGTGGACGACTATGTGCGCGTGGCGGCGGTGCTCGATGAGTGGGCGGACCGGGGGATCAGGGCGATCGAGCTCAACGTATCGTGCCCGAACGTGCACACCGGGACGGAGTTCGGGTCGACGCCGGGGCTGATGCGCGAGGTCGCGGCGGCGGTGCGGGTGGTGGTGACTCGCGCGAAGCTCTTCGTGAAGCTGTCACCGGCGACGTGCGACATCGTGGGCGTGGCGCGGGCGGCGGTGGAGGCCGGGGTGGATGGGCTGACGATCAGCAACACGATGCCGGCGATGGCGATCGACGTGCGGACGCGCCGGCCGCGCCTGGCGAACGTGACGGGCGGGCTCTCGGGCCCGGGGTTGCACCCGGTGGCGGTGCGGCTGGTGCACGAGGTGTACCGGAAGGTGGCCAGGGACGCCCGCGGCGAGGGGAAGGGGGTCCCGATCATCGGCGCGGGGGGCGTGATGAGCTGGGCAGACGCGGCGGAGTTCATCCTGGCCGGCGCGAGCGCGGTGCAGATGGGGACCGCGCTGTTCGCGGACCCGCGCTCGCCCCTCAGGGTGGTGCGCGGGCTGGAGAAGTGGGTGCGGTCGCAGCCGTGCTCGGGAGTGCGGGAGCTGGTGGGGGCGGTGGTGCTGCCGTGAGGCGGTCTAGCGCCGATCGTTCAGCACACCCGAGCGGACGAGGTAGTAGAGAAGCGTGAGGATCGCGGTGAGCGTCGCGGCGACGTAGGTGAGGGCCGCGGCGTTGAGGACGCGGTTCATCGCCTTGGCCTCGGCGCCGGCGGCGACCAGCCCGGAGGACTGCATCAGGTCCTTGGCGCGCCGGCTGGCATCGAACTCCACCGGCAGGTTGACGAGCTGAGAGAGCACGAACATCGAGAACAGGCCGATGCCCGCCCAGATCATCCACGAGCCGACGTAGGTGTGAGCGCCGCCCAGCACCGCGCCGATGATGATCAGCACCCACGACAGGTTGGGGCCGATCGAGGCGAGCGGGACGATCCCGTTGCGGATCGCCAGCGGGCCGTAATGGACCTTGTCCTGCACGGCATGCCCGGCCTCATGAGCGGCGATGCCCAGAGCGGCCACCGTCCGCCCCTGGTAGACATCGGGGCTGAGGCGGAGCACCTTGTGGTGTGGGTCGTAGTGGTCGCTGAGGAACCCGCTCGCGGGCTCGATGGCGACGTCGTTGATGCCGTGGGCCTCAAGGATCATGTGCGCGGCCTCGGCGCCGCTGAGGCCGCTGGCGGCGGTCATCTGGCTGGCCTGGTGGTAGGCCGACTTCACGCGGAACTGGGCCCACATGGCCAGCAGCATCGCCGGCGCGAGGAACACGAGGTAGAGGGGATCAAACCATCCCATGATTCAACCTTCTTCGCTCCCGCCGGCGACGTGCCGGCGGCGCCCCTTCCTGGGGCTGAGGTATTTACGCCCGGCGCGGGTCGAAGTTCGACACATCGGCGAGCTGCTGGTAGAGCCGGCGCTCCTCGTCGCTGATGTTCTTCGGAACAGCGATGCGGAGTTCCACGAGCACATCGCCGGGCCCGTCGCCGCTGCGCTTGGGGAGCCCCTTGCCGCGCAGACGCAGCCTCTGGCCGCTCTGCGAGCCGGGAGGGATCGTGACGACGGCGCCGCCGCCGAGGAGGGCCACCTCGACCTTGGCGCCCAGCGCGGCCTCCCAGGGCGCGATGGGGACGATGGTCGTGAGGTCATGCCCGGAGACCTGGAAGCGGGGATCAGGCGCGATGCGGACCTTGAGGAGGAGGTCGCCGGGCTGCGAGCCGTTCATGCCGGGCCCGCCCTGCCCGGCGAGGCGGATGACGGATCCGTCGGTGGTTCCGGCGGGGACGCGGACGTCGTAGGACCGGGTGGTGTGCTTGGCCTCGCCGTCTTCACCGGTCTCGACGACGTCGAGCGAGACGCGGCGCGTCGCGCCCAGATAGGCATCGGCCAGGGGGATCTCGATCTCGACCTCGTGGGTCTGTCCCTGCCGCTGGCGGGGCGGGCGCCGGCCCGTGCGGGCCTCGCCGGGTGCTCCGGCGCCGAAGGGCGAGGAGCCGAACCCGGCGCTGCCGGCGCCGCCGAAGATCGACTCGAAGAAGTCGCTGAATCCGCCGAGGTCGTCGAAGTCGAACTGCTGGGATTGTCCCCTTGAAGCGCCGGCGGCCCGCGGCCCCTGGCGTGCCCGGCGGCCCCCGGCGTGCTCCCACCCCGGAGGCGGCCGGAAGTCCTGGCCGGCCTTCCAGTCGGCCCCGAGTGCGTCAAATCGCTTGCGCTTCTCCGGATCCTTCAGGACCTCGTAGGCCTCAGTAAGTTCGCGGAAGCGCGGCTCGGCGGCCTTGTCCTTGTTCACGTCGGGGTGATACTTGCGCGCGAGCTTGCGGTAGGCCCGCTGGATCTCGTCCTGCGAGGCGGTCCGCGGAACGCCCAGCACCTGGTAATAGTCCTGGTACTTCACTCCCATCTCGTCCTCACCCTTCCCCGTTGGCCTCGCGAAGTGTGTGCGCGCCGCCACAAACCAATGGTATCGCGGTCAAACGGCATGCCAGCGGCAACGCTGCGGCGGGGCAGGACGGGAGTGGCAAGGGCGTCGTTGCCGGTCCGAAAGACTCATGGCGGCCGTCGCCGCGGGGGGGTGGTTGCCAATTTGACAGCCCGGATCGCCGGTGCGGGGCGGGCCGACGGACAAACCCGTTCCCTGGGCCGACGAGCCCGTTCCCCGTGCGCTGCAGCGGGGGATCAGGTGGCACGGCTTTTGAGGCTTAACGATGCCCCGCGTGATGGCGGGCCGAGATGCAGCCAGCCTTGTGAACCAAGGCTTCATCCGCCGGCGCGCGCCGACGGAATGCAGTGCGCCGCGACCGTGTGGGATGAGGGTCATGACGACCCCTTGTGTGTCCCCGCGGTCGCGGCTTTTTTGATTGGGACGGGATCCTCCGGCGGGGATGCGCTCCGGCAAGACTGTGGAACCCTCCGCATGCCGAGAGCGGTACCTAACTAACTAAGACATCCACAACGCGAGGGAAAGGCGCTGGATAGGTCCGGGTAACGCCGACGCCGTTCTGGTTGCCGCTCTGCCCGCAGGTTGTATAGTTGCCTCGCAGGTCCGCGTTCCCCCAACCGTGACCGAACTCGATACGAACGGCAGACTCCGCAGCCCGGAGGTGGAGCGACGGTGTTTCCTCTGCCTCGAATCCACGATCAATCAGCCGGGTCAACAAACCGTGCCCGGGAAGGAGCCCACTTCATCATGAGGATTAGACTGTGTTCGATGGTGGCGTCGTTGGGCCTGGTGCTTGGAGCGCAGGCGGTGACACTCGCCGCCGCCGACCCCATTCCCGGTTCGATCGATCCCTCGCAGCCGGGTTTGCAGGAGCTGGTCGCCAATCAGCTTCATGCCTACCGCTTCACCGTGCAGACGCTGCGGGTTCCGCTGAACACCTGGACGCCGTTCAATATAGACGTCCAGCTGGGGACCGCGGCTGTGCAGATGGCGCTGCTGCCGTACAGCATGCGCGCGGATGACTTCCAGGTTCTCGTGCAGGGCGAGGACGGCGTGCTCAAGCGCGTCGAGCCGCCGAACCTGGCGACCTACCGCGGCGACGTGGTGGGCGACATGGGAAGCGACGTGCGGGCGTCGATCCGACCGAAGGGCTTCGAGGCGGTGATCAGGCTCAGCAACGGCGACACGTGGGGCATCCAGCCGCTGTCGGTCGTGGTCCCCGGCGCCGATCCGGCGTCGTACGTTGTCTACAACCAGGCCGACGTGCGCGACCCGGACCTTCACCACTGCGGCGTGGACGAGGCCATGTCCAGGCAAGGAGCGATCCTGGCGGGGGGCGGCGGCGGCGTCGTGCCACGGAACACCGGCGACCACATCACCGACATCGCCTTCGACGCCGACCACGAGTACTACGTGCTCAACGCCAGCTCGGTGCCGAACACGGTGAACGACATCGAGTCGATCATGAATGCGGTGGAGGGGATCTACGAGATCAACACGGGGATCAGCTACGAGGAGACGACGATCATCGTGCGGACGGTGGAGCCGGACCCATACACGTCGACGGATCCCACCACGCACCTGACCGAGTTCGACACCTTCTGGTCGGCGAACCTGTCGGCCGTCCGTCGCGACGTCGCGCACCTGTTCACGGGCAAGGCGATCAACGGCAACGTGATCGGGATCTCCGAGCTCTCCTCGATCTGCGACAACACGCGGGCCTACGGCCTCTCCGAGTCGCGGTACACGACGAACATCACCCTGCGGCGGTCGCTGACGGCCCACGAGATTGGGCACAACTGGAGCGCGCAGCACTGCGACGGCAGCGGCGACTGTAACATCATGTGCAGCTGCAACGGCTGCGGGCCGCCGGCGTGCACGGGGGTCTTCACGTCGTTCGGGCCCACCGAGGTCGCGCAGATCACCAGCTTCCGCGCCACCCGGACGTGCCTGACGCTCGAGCCGGCACCGATCGTTCCGCCGTTCGTAGAGACGTTCCCCAACGCCACGCTCGATCCGGCCAAGTGGGTGTACAACAAGGGCGGGGCGCTGTCGACCGCCGGGGTGAACCCCCCGAGCGCGCCCCGCTCGCTGAATCTCGACGCGGCGGGCTCCGGCCCGTTCGACAACGACGACATCCGCACGCACTTCATCCAGATGGCCGGCGTGACGCAACCGGTTCTGCAGTACTACGTCGAGGCACGCGGCGTGAGCGCCGGCGAGCAGTTGGTCGTGGAGGTGTGGACCAGCAACCTCCGCTGGACGGAGATCAACCGCATCACCTCCGACGGTGTCGACGATCCGAACTTCACCTTCTACTCGCACACCCTCAGCGGCAACATGCTGCACAACGAGTTCCGGATCCGCTTCCGCCCCGAGGTCAACTCGCAGACCGACGATTGGTTCATCGACAACATCTACGCCGGCTCCAACCCCGCCCCCACCGGCGCTTGCTGCACGGCGGGATTCAACTGCACCATCCTGTCGGCCGCGGCGTGCGCCACGAACGGCGGCAGCTACCTCGGCGACAACACCAACTGCACCGCCTGCCCGCAGCCCACCGGCGCCTGCTGCCTGGCGGCCGGGGGGTGCGTCCAGATGACCAGCGCCAGCGAATGCATCGTGGCGGGCGGCAGCTTCCAGGGGATCGGCACCTCGTGCGCCACGCCGGGCGTCTGCCCCGCCGTCGAGGGTGCGTGCTGCCTCCTCAACGGCACCTGCACCAGCGCGGTCGACGCCGACTGCGTCGCCTCGGGCGGCGTCTTCCAGGGCGAGGGCACGACGTGCTCGGCC
Source organism: Phycisphaerae bacterium (assembly GCA_041485385.1). Lineage (GTDB taxonomy): Bacteria > Planctomycetota > Phycisphaerae > Phycisphaerales > UBA1924 > JBGPJM01. Next base: position 20,449 of record JBGPJM010000004.1, read on the forward strand.
GGCCTGTGCCCGCAGCCCGCCGGCGCCTGCTGCATGCCCGACGGGACGTGCAACGTCGTGACGGCCTCGGTCTGCACCGCCGCGGGCGGCACCTACCAGGGCGACACCACCACCTGCACCGCCGGCCTGTGCGTGCAGCCCTGCCCGTGCGACTGGAACCACGCGGGCGGCGTGAACAGCCAGGACTTCTTCGACTTCCTCACCTCGTTCTTCGCCGGGAACGCCGACTTCAACAACAGCGGCACGACCAATAGCCAGGACTTCTTCGACTTCCTGACCTGCTTCTTCACACCACCGGCCGGCTGCTGAGCCTCGCCGACGCAGGAAGTACACGACCCCTGCGCCCCGGCGCGGGGGTCGTTTTCTGCGCCGGCCGCGAGCCCGGTCCGGCGGCCCGGTTCCTATGCTTCGCACCTATGACCGACAGCACTGCCAAGGGGCACGCTCACGAGGTCGAGCTGCCCGGGGTGAAGATGCACATCTACCGGCCCAACGAGCCGGTGACGGTGCGCATCCACCGGACCGAGGTCTGCACCGGGCGCAAGGCCGCGGGGATCGTGCGGCACGTCGAGTTCGACATTTCCGGGACCGACCTGGTCGGCAACTGCGTCCCGGGGCAGTCGGTGGGGGTTCTCCCGCCGGGGACCGACGAGAGGAGTCGGCCGCACAAGGTGCGGCTGTACTCGCTGGCGTCGCCGACCCGTGGCGAGGTGAACGCCGAGGGCGTCCGCGTGCCGCACCTGATCTCCACGACCGTGAAGCGCACGATCGACGAGCACTGGGAGACCCACCGGCTCTTCCTGGGCGTGGCCTCGAACTTCCTCTGCGACCTGCCGGTGGGTGGCGAGCTGAAGATGAGCGGGCCCAACGGCAAGCGTTTCGTCCTCCCGGCCCGCCCGCACGAGCACGACTATGTCTTCTTCGCCACCGGCACGGGGATCGCGCCGTTCCGCGGGATGCTCATCGACCTGCTGGAGGCCGGCGTTCCCTGCCGGATCGCCCTGGTGATGGGCGCGCCCTACGCCTCGGACCTCCTGTACCACGACTTCTTCCTGCGCATGCAGGCCGAGCACCCGGGGTTCACGTACCTGACGGCGATCAGCCGCGAGAAGCAGGCCGACGGGCACGATCCGCTGTACGTTCAGGACCGGCTGCGCACCGACCACGAGCGGCTGGCACCGCTGCTTCTTACCGATCGCACGCTCATCTATGTCTGCGGCGTGGCGGGGATGGAACTGGGCATCTTCCAGGAGCTCGCTCGCCGGCTCACCGGCGACGCGCTCGAGCAGTACCTCCAGGTGGATAAGGTCGCCCTGGGCGACATCCGCGGCTGGACGAAGGCGATGCTGCACAAGGAGATCACGGCCACCAGGCGGGTGTTCCTCGAGGTCTACGCGTGAACGGGTCCGCCACACAGTCGCGGAGGGGAGGTCACGGTCACGGATGGCCGCAAGTGGGGAACAGGGGTCGGGTCCCCCAACCCCACAACCGTCGTCCGTGTCGATCTGTACCGCCCGTGACCCGCTTCGCATCGTTCCTCGTGCCCTCCGTTTCGCCGTCGTGAGAGTTTCCGGGAACCGCCGCATGTCGCAGGCCGCGTCGCAATCGTTTGTCGCCAGCCGTCTTGCCGCGTTCGGCACGACGATCTTCACCGAGATGACGCTCCTGGCGCAGAAGCACGGCGCGGTGAACCTGGCGCAGGGGTTCCCGGACTTCGACGGGCCGGAGTTCGTGAAGGACGCCGCGGTGCGGGCCATCGCGGCCGGTGAGAGCCAGTACGCACGCATGTTCGGCATCCCCGCGTTGAACCGGGCGATCGCGGATGCCTGGAGCCGGCGCACGGGGGAATCGATCGATCCCGATACGCAGGTGACGGTGACCAGCGGGTGCACCGAGGCGATCGCCGCGGCCCTGCTGGGGTTGATCAACCCCGGCGACGAGGTCGTCCTGTTCGAGCCGTACTACGACTCGTACCGCGCGTGCGTGGAGATGGCCGGGGGCGTGGCTCGGTTCGTCACTCTGGTCCCGGCGGGCGACCCGGACGCCGGCTTCGCGTTCGATCCCGAGCAGCTCCGGCGGGCGTTCACACCCCGCACGCGGGCGCTGCTGCTCAACTCGCCGCACAACCCGACAGGCAAGGTCTTTACCCGCCCGGAGCTGGCGATGATTGCGGAGCTGTGCGTCCGGCGCGGCGCGATCGCCATCACCGACGAGGTGTACGAGCGGCTGACGTTCGAACTGGCCCGGCCGCACATCTCGCTGGGCACGCTCCCCGGCATGGCGGAGCGGACGGTGACGCTCTCGAGTCTGGGGAAGACATTCAGTCTGACGGGGTGGAAGGTCGGCTGGGCGGTGGCGACGCCGGCGCTCTCGAAGGCTGTGCGGGCCGCGCACCAGTTCCTGACGTTCGCGACGTGCACCCCGATGCAGCACGCCGCCGCGGCCGCCATCATGCACGGGGAGGAGTACGTCCAGCAGCTGGTGGAGCAGTACCGCTCGTCGCGCGACTTCCTCTCCGGGGTGCTGCGCGGCATCGGCTTCAAGGTGTATCCGTGCGAGGGGACCTATTTCATCATGGCGGACCACGCGGCATTCGGTATGGGCGACGATGTGTCGTTCTGCCGGCGGCTGACCGCGGAGGTCGGCGTGGCGGCCATCCCCCCGAGCGTGTTCTACGACAACCCCGACAACGGCCGGCGCCTGGCGCGGTTCGCATTCTGCAAGAGGCGGGAGACGCTGGAGAAGGCGGCCGAGCGCCTGGCGAATCTGCGCGGATAGCAGGGATTCCTTCCACCACGGAGAGCTCCGTGGTCAACCTCTTCGAGACCAACGCATGGCGAGCATTCTTGTAGTCGGCCCGCATCCGGATGACCAGGAACTGGGCATGGGCGGCACGATCGCCCGGCTCGCCGCCCAGGGGCATTCGGTCTGCCTGCTGGACGTCACCAACGGCGAGCCGACGCCGCACGGCGACCCGGCCACCCGCGAAGCGGAGGCCGCGGCGGCGCTGCGAGAACTCTCGCCGCCGGCGGGGTCCGGTGGCTCGGTCACGCGGCACATGCTCGGCGGGACGGGGCTGCCGAACCGGAGGATCGAGCCCTCGGTTGGCGCCCGCCACCTGGTGGCCGGCGTGATCCGCGCCGTGCAGGCGGACATCGTCTTTGCGCCCCATTTCGAGGATGCGCACCCGGACCACGTCGCCGTGACGCGCATTGTCGAGGACGCCCGCTTCGACGCCAAGCTGACCGGCCTGTCCATGCCCGGGGACGAGGGGCGCCCGCCCGTGTACCCCAGGTGGCTGTTCTACTACTACGCCACGCACCTGCGGACCGTGCCGGCCCCGTCGTTCATCATGGACATCGCCGGCTTCCAGGAGCACAAGCGCCGGGCGATCCTGGCGTACAGGTCGCAGTTCATCGTGCCGGAGAAGAACCGGCCCGTGGTGGACTGGGTCGCCGCGGCGTGGATGTACTTCGGGTCCAGGATCGGCACGGCGGCGGGCGAGGCCTTCTACACAAGGGAGCCCCTGGGGCTGAGCGGGCTGGACGGCATCGTGTTGTGACTGGGCTGCGTCCGAGATCCGGAAGGGGGGAGGGGGGGCGCCGGCGGGCCGTCAGCGGGGGCGTCGGCGCAGGAGGTTGTATTTCACGATGCACCAGACGGCGCGGACGCCGTCCTGCCAGCCGATCTTCTTTCCCTCGGCGTAGGTCCGGCCCCGGTACGAGACGCCGACCTCGTAGATGCGGCAGCGCAGCTTGGCGACCTTGGCGGTGATCTCGGGCTCGAAGCCGAAGCGGCGTTCCTCGATCGTGATCTTCCGGATGACCTCGCGCCGGAAGACCTTGTAGCAGACCTCCATGTCCGAGAGATTGAGGTTCGTGAACATGTTCGACAGGAACGTCAGGAATCTGTTGCCCAGCGAGTGCCAGAAATACACGACGCGGTGGGGCTCGCCGCCGGCGAACCGGGAGCCGAAGACGACATCGGCGTGCCCGTCGAGGATGGGCTGGAGGAGCCGGGGGTATTCGCGCGGGTCGTACTCGAGATCGGCATCCTGGATGATGACGACGTCGCCGCCGACGCGGGCGAAGCCGCTCCCGATCGCCGCCCCCTTTCCCCGGTTGCGATCCTGCTCGATGAGGATGATCCGTCCGGACTGCGCCAAGGGGCGCAGGATCTCCCGGGTGCCGTCGGTCGAGCCATCGTCCACGACGATGATCTCCTTGTCGAGACCCACCTGCTCGACCGCCTCGACCACCTGACGGATGGTTGCCTGTTCGTTGTAGACGGGGATGACGACCGAGAGCCGCATGGGGATCCTCGAGGTCGGGAGCGAGCCGTCGCCCCGCGAGCATGGAAGGATGGACGAACGCTGTGCGCCGTGGTCGCGGGGGCCGTGGCGGCTCGTGGAACCGCAAATATACCGGATCCTGAAGCGTGCGACGCGCGCCCGGCTCCCCGCCGGGAAGGTGGGCCGGCCCGTGGTCGCCTCACCTTTCCTGGAGCGCACGCACGAGACGCCGATGGCGCCGCGGGTGTAGAGTGTCGCCGTGAACCCCACCGCCGAGCTCATCCAGCCCGAGGTCTGCGAGCTGATCCGCGAGGGGAGGTACAGCGAGCTGCGTGAGGCGCTGCACGGGATCCCGCCGGCGGACGTGGCCGACGTGGTGTCGGTGCTGGAGCCCTCCGAGGCGGCGGTGGCGTTCCGGTTCCTCACCCGCGACGACGCCGGAGAGGTGTTCAGCTACCTCGACGCCGAGCATCAGCAGGCGCTCATCCAGGAACTGGGCGCGCAGGGTTCGGTGCGGATCGTGGAGGGGATGGACCCCGACGACCGGGCCCGCCTGCTGGACGAGCTGCCGCCGGAGGTCGCCCAGCGGCTGATCGCCTCGCTGAACCCCGAGGACCGGAAGGTCACGCAGGCGATCCTGGGGTATCCGCCCAGGAGCGTCGGCCGGCTCATGACGCCGGACTACGTGCGGATCCTCCCGGAATGGACGGTGGCGCAGGCGCTGGAGCACATCCGCAAGAACGGACGCGACGCCGAGACGATCAACGTCGTCTACGTGGTGGACGACCAGGGCGTGCTCATCGACGACATCCGCCTGCGCCAGCTCCTGCTCGCGGAGCCGGGGGCGACCGTCGGGTCGCTCATGAACCGCAACTTCGTCTCTCTCCGCGCCGACCAGGACCAGGAGGAGGCCGTGCGGGCCCTGACGCGCTACGACCGAGTGGCCTTGCCGGTGGTGGACTCACGCGGCGTGCTGCTGGGCATCGTGACCCACGACGACATCGCCGACGTGGCCCAGGAAGAGGCGACCGAGGACATCCAGAAGCTTGGCGGCATGGAGGCCCTGGACGAGCCGTACATGTCCATCACGTTGATGCGGCTGGTGCGCAAGCGGGGCACGTGGCTGGCGGCCCTGTTCATCGGGGAGATGTTCACGCAGACGGCGATGGCCGGGTTTGAGCACGACATCGAGCGGGCCGCGGTGCTGGCGACCTTCGTGCCGCTGATCGTCTCCAGCGGCGGCAACAGCGGGTCACAGGCCACCTCGCTGATCATCCGGGCGATGGCGCTGGGCGAGATCACGATGAAGGACTGGTGGCGGGTGATGAAGCGGGAGCTGGCGGCGGGCGCGTTGCTGGGGCTGTTCCTGGGGCTGATCGGCATCCTGCGAGTGCACATATGGGGGTGGATGGGATGGTTCCTGAAGAAGGACCCCGACGGGGCGCCGGGGACGTACATCAAGGAGAGCATCACGGCGCAGCACCACTACGACCTGCTGGCGGCGTCGATCGGCGTGGCGGTGCTGGGTGTTGTGCTGTGGGGGACTCTTGTCGGCAGCATGCTGCCGTTCCTGCTCAGGAAGCTGAGGCTCGACCCGGCGACCAGCTCGGCGCCGTTCGTGGCGACGCTGGTGGACGTCGTCGGCGTGCTGATCTACTTCGGCGCGGCGGTGCTGATCCTGCGCGGGACGCTGCTGTGATGCTCAGATCGCCTCGGCGAGCATGGGGATCCGGCTCATGTCGGCGGCCGGAGCCTCGGTGGCGGTGTACTGCTCGCCGAATCGGAAAAGGCGGAAGGAGTTGGCGATCACGAAGACATCGCCGACGATGTGGTACACGGCGGCGGCGAGGATCACGAGGTTGCCCGTCGCCGCGAGCGACAGGCCGATGAGGGCGATGACGATCGACGCGCCGATGTTCTGCGCGATGATCGAGCGGGTGCGCCGGGCCAGCTCGATGAGGAACGGGACGCGCGACAGGTCGTCGTTCATCAGGGCGACGCCGGCGGAGTTGGCGGCGATGTCGGACCCGCCCAGCCCCATGGCGACGCCGACGTCGGCGGCGGCGAGCGACGGGCCGTCGTTGATGCCGTCGCCCACCATCATCACTCGCCGCCCCGCCTTCACCATCGCCTCGATCTGCGCGTGCTTCTCCTCGGGGTGGCACTCGGCCTGGACCTCGTCCACCCCCACGGCCCGGCCGACGCGCTCGGCGACGCTGAGGCGGTCGCCGGTGAAGATGGCGATCTTGCGGACTCCCAGCTCGCGCAGGCGTGCGATGACGCCCTTCGTATTGGGGCGGATGCGGTCGTCCAGGCCGACGACGCCGAGGTACCTTCCGTCGCGCACGACGTGTACGCCGGTCATCCCCTCGATGCGTGCCTCGACCTGGCGGATCTCGTCCTTGAGGTTGGGGAAGAGCTCGACAAGCCAGGTGGCCCGCCCCACGTGGAGCGTGCCCAGCGAGGTGCGGGCCTTGATGCCCCGCCCGTGGATCTCCTCGAACTCGCTGCTGCCGTCGGGGGTGATGCGCGCCGCGGCGGCGGTTGCGACGATGGACTTGGCCAAGGGGTGGTTGGAATGTTGCTCGCCGTTGGCGGCGGCCTGGAGGAGCTCGGCGCCCTCGACGCCCGGCGCGGGGACCAGCTTGGAGACGGCGAACTTGCCGGTGGTGATGGTCCCGGTCTTGTCCATGATGACGGTGTCGACGCTGGCCGCGGCCTCGAGGTAGTTGGTCTTCTTGATGAGGATGCCCAGGCGCGCCGCCGAGGCGAAGGAGGCGACCATCGCCGAGGGGCTGGAGAGGAGCAGGGCCGAGGGGCAGGTCACGACGAGCACCGTGATCGCCGTCTCGACGTTCTTGGTGAGGAACCAGACCGCGAACGCAACGGCGAGGGCGACAGGGACGAAGAAGCGCGACACCTGCTCGATGAGGAGCTGGCGCGGGGTCTTGCTCTGCTCGGCCTCGCGGATCAGCTGGGAGACCTTGCCGATCGTGGTGTCCTGGCCCACGTGCGTGACGCGGAGGTCGATCGCGCCGGAAAGATTGGTCGTGCCGGCGTACACCGGCTCGCCCGGCTCGACCTCGTGCGGCGCGGCCTCGCCGGTGAGGGAGGCCTGGTTGATGGACGACCGCCCCTTCACGACCACACCGTCAACGGGGAGGTTCTCGCCGGGCCGGACGCGGACGATGTCGCCGACCTTCACCTCGACTAGCCCGACCTCGGCCTCGGCGCCGTCGCGCACGATCCGGGCGGAGTCGGGCGTGAGCCCGACGAGCTCTTCGATCGCCCGCTCGGCCGTCCAGGCGCGCTGGCGGACGAACTGGTCGGCCACCAGCAGGATGAACGCCAGCAGCCCGGCGACGACGTTGTCGCCGATCAGCAGCGCGGCGAGGATCGCCAGGGAGGCCAGCGACGACGTGGAGGCCCGCCCGCGCTTGAGCTCGGTGAACGATGAGACAAAGAGCGGGAAGGCGAGGGTGAGCGCGCCGATGACGGCGGGGAACTCGGCCACCTCCTTGGGGATGGCGCCCTTGAACAGCTGCTTGGCCGCGACGGTGGCCAGCACCAGCACCCCGCCGACGAGGTAGAGGAGCATGTACCGCTCGAGCTTGATGTTGTGGTGCGTGCAGCACTCCATGCCGCCCTTGCCCGAATCCCCCGGCTTCCGCCCGTGGCGGTGCTCGTGGGCATGGCCTTGGTCATGGGCGTGAGCGTCCAGAGTGGTCATTGCGTGCTCCGTGGTCCGGGTCCAGGGACGAGGCTCGTCGGCGCGGCGGGAGAACTCCGCCGGCCCCCTTCCGCACCCCCGTCAATACGCACAGGCGGCGCAGACCTCGGTCACCGCCTGAAGGGGGAGCTATGGTAGCCGCGGCACCATCCGGGGCGGCATAGGGAGGGATACGCCCGGAAAGCGGCCGTGGTTCGGTATCCGCGACACCGCTGAGCGGCGAATCGAGCCCACGCGGATGCGGCCCGGTCGGGTGGGTGCTAGGGTTGCCCGCATGCGTGAATCGGAGCTGCTCGCCCATATCTACCGAAGGTCGGAGGACCTGCCGGCCCGGTGGCCAAACGTGGTAGTCGGGCCGGGGGACGACTGCGCGGTTGTTCGGGCGCCATCTGGTAGTTTGCTGCTCGTGACGGTTGACCAGCTCGTCCGCGGGCGGCACTTTGTCGCCCAGACGCCGGTGGAGTTGATCGCCAGGAAGATTGTGGCTCGCTCGGTAAGCGATATCGCGGCGATGGGCGGGGCTCCGGCATGGGGGCTGGCGACAGCGGCGATGCCGCGAGACTACCCGGAGGCGGATGCGCTGTTCGACGCGATGTCGAGGTGGGCCGAGCAGTTCCAGTGTCCGCTGGTCGGGGGCGACATCGCAACCACGATCGGGGACGAGCTGGTGCTCACGCTGACGGTGGCGGGGACGCCGCACCCGGTTCGGGGCCCGGTGCTGAGGTCCGGGGCTTGCGAGGGCGATGAGGTGTGGGTGACGGGGAAGCTGGGCGGATCGCTGGGGTCCGGGCGGCACTTGAGGTTCGACCCGCGGCTGACGGAGGGCGCCTGGCTGTGCGACCTGTTGGGTGAGAAGCTGCACGCGATGATCGACGTCTCCGACGGGCTGGGGCGGGACGCGGGGCGGGTGGCGGAGGCGTCGAAGGTGGGTATCGAGATCGAGGCGACCGCTGTGCCGCGCCAGGAGGGGGTGGAGAGGTGGCGTGTAGCAGTGTCGGAGGGGGAGGACTACGAGCTGTGCTTCACGGTGGCGAGCGGTGCGGGTGTGCCGTGGATCTGTGACAAGACGGGCGTGCCCCTGACGCGCGTGGGGCGAGTAACGGCGGGGACCGGCTGCACCGTGATCGATGAACGAGGACAGGGGGTCGATGCCTCGGAGATGGGGTGGGATCACGGCGGTGAGGCGTGATGCGGATTGAACTGGTGACACGCTCGGAGGATGAGACGATCGCGCTGGGGCGTGCGCTGGGGCCCGTGCTGCGCGCCGGGGACGTGGTGGCGCTGCACGGGGAACTCGGGGCGGGGAAGACGCGCCTGGTGCGCGGGATCGCGGGTGGGATGGGATTGGACGAGCGGCTGGTCAGCAGCCCGACGTTCGTGATGGTGAACGAGTACGAGAGGCCGCCGGGGGAGAGAGGGGGCGAGAGCGGGGGGCGCCCGTCGCTCGTGCACGTGGACGCCTACCGCATGACCGGCGCCGACGACCTCGACACGCTCGGGTGGGACAGGCTGACCGACGGCGGCAGCGTGGTCGTGGTGGAGTGGGCGGAGCGGATCGAACCGGCCCTCGGTCCCGCGCGGCTCGATGTACGGCTGGAAGCGGTGGGGGGAGAGGATGTGCGCCGGATCATGATCGAGGGGGACAGGTCGTGGTCGAGACGGGAGGGCTGGGAGGAAGTCGCCCGCCTTTCGCATGCCGGGGACAAGACAACGTCGAGATCCGCGGAGGCAGCGGCTGCGCCGCTCCCCGCGGGCTGGGCGCGGTGCCCGATCTCGGGGAAGCCGGTGTCTCCGGACTCGCCGACGTTCCCGTTCTTCGATGAGAAGTGCCGGATGGCGGACCTGGGGCGATGGTTCGGCGGGACGTACTCGGTACGCCGTGAGCTGATGGAGGAGGATCTGGACGATCCGGACCTGGGCGAGAGGTGACACGGTGATCGGCTCACGCCCCTTCTACGATTGGGCCTCATGTGGCGATGGATGAATCAGCGAGTGTGGTTCGCGCTCGGGGTGACGCTCATGACCGCCGCGGCCTGGGCCCAGCCCGCCGGGGCCCCGTCAAGCCCGCCCGCGCCCGTTCCCGGCGCGACGACGCTCGACTCGAGCCTGCGTCGGCTGTTCCTGCAGTCGTTCGACCTCTTCACGGTGCTGCTGGTGTCCGGCTCAATCGTCTCGGTGGCGGTGATCATCCAGTGCGTGTGGGAGGTGCGGGCCAGCCGCATCCTGCCAGCGGGCACGCTGGCGACGATCAAGCGCCTGGCCGGTTTCGGGCGCTGGGATGAGCTGCACGAGTTCACGAGCACCGAGGACGACACGTTCCTCAGCCGCGTGGTAAGGGCGGCGATCGTCTCGCCGGGAGAGGACCGTGTCGCGGTGCGCGAGGCGGCGGAGATGGCCGCGAGCGAGGAGTGCGCGCGGTGGTTCCGCAAGATCGAGCCGCTCAACGTGATCGGGAACCTCGGGCCGCTGCTCGGGCTGGCCGGGACGGTGTGGGGGATGATCATCGCGTTCACGGCGCTCGGCGAGGGAGGGGGGCAGGCCAACCCGGGCGAGCTGGCGCTGGGCATCTCCAAAGCGCTGTTCCACACGCTCTTGGGGCTGCTGCTGGCCGTGCCGTCGCTCCTAGTCTTCGGGTGGTACCGCACGGTGGTCGACCGGCACTGCACGCGGGCGATGGTGGAGGCGGCGACGATTGTGGAGATGCTGCCCGAATCCGCGGCGGCGCGAACAAAACTCACCACCGAGACACCGAGAGCCCAAAAGAGAGAGCCGGTCGAGGAACTGGCCGTTCGCAAGTGGTCAGATGGCCGCTGAATGCTTGAGCATCGGCGTGGTCATGGTGTTCGGCTCCTCGGCCGTTCCCGCGTCATTTGGTTCTTTCTGTGATCGCGGCGTCCCGGTGGTGGGTTTTCCGGGAGGGTTCTGATGCGACCCGTCGGCGGCAGGCGAGCTAGGCACGGCGGGGTCTTCGGGGAGATCAACGTCACGCCGCTGATCGACGTCGTGATGTGCCTGATCATCTTCTACCTGATGGTCGGGCGCCTGGCGTTGCAGAAGCGCGCGGAGGTGCAGCTGCCGCGCTCGGCGATCGGCGCTCAGGCGGAGCCGACGGTGTTGGTGGTGAACGTGCTGGCCCACGGCGGCGAACCGGCGGGGACGCCCGCGCCGGGCGCGGGGCCATTCGCCACGGGGCAGGTGATCGTGGAGAGCGAGCCCGTCGGCGATGAGCAGGCGCTGGAGTCGCTTGTCCGCGAGCGGCTGCTGGCGGACCCGCAGACGGTTGTGCAGATCAGGGCGGCGCAGGACCTGAACTTCGGCGTCGTCTCGCCGGTGATGCGGGCGTGCACCAGGGGCGGGGCGATGAACGTGCGCCTGGCGACGCAGCGGGTCGGACCGCCGGCGGAAGGGGGCGGGCGATGAACGACGCACGCTTCGCGGGCGGTCTGCGCCGGCGGAACGCGCTGCACATCTGGGAGAACCGCTTCGGCCCGAACATGACCCCGATGGTCGACGTCGTGCTGGTGATCCTGATCTTCTTCATGGCCGGGACGACGTTCCTGGGTCAGGAGTGGTTCCTCAAGAGCGAGTTCCTGAAAAAGGGCGGCGCCGCCGCAAAGGCCGCCGATCCCCTGGCCCTCCCGCCGGTGTGGCTTACGATCGCGCTGGATGTCGACCAGTCGACCGGCCAGACGCGCGCAAGCGGCCTGGGCGCAGGGGCGACGGACTTGGCGGGATTCGCCAAGCGCCTCGCCGACTTCGCGGCGGGGACGGAGACCAAGCAGATCGTCGTCGTGCTGTCGCCGTCGGCGGACGTCCCGTACAAGGACGTGGTGAAGGCGCACGAGGCGTGCGCGGCGGCGGGGATCGAGCGCGTCGGGATCGGCGCCCCCGATCGTTAACCTCGCGGATACCACCCGCAACCTGGCTCGGTTATCGGGACGTTGGAGGAAGCGGACAAGCTGGGGCTGGTCCCACGTACTTGCGGACGAGCCATCGCAACGCAGCGCGCGAGGCGATCAGGAGAGCGAGCCACAGACCCACACCCCAGATCACCGGCCACTCGCGCCAAGCGTCGAAGCGCCACAGCAGGTACACCAGCAGAGCGTACAGGGGCAGGCGTCGAGATCTTTGGAGCACTCCGACATAGAACCCGGCGCGGTAGCCCTTAGATCCGGGCAGGAATACCGCCATCGCGGTCCTCCTTTCTGCAACGCCCGATCATTGTCCGCGGGCGTAGATGACCAGCCGGTGCCCCTCGGGCTTGAGGTTCCGCTCGCGGCACAGGCGGTCGCGCAGCTCTGCCAGCTCGGGGACGTCCAGGGGGATGATCTGGCGCGTGTCCACCCGGACCAGCAGGCCGCTGGACCGCTTGCCGTAGGCGAGCTGGTAGTGCGACTGCTCGGAGTCGAAAAGGACCTGCTGGATGATGCCCGCATCGGCCAGGAGCTTGATTGTCCGGTAGATCGTGGCCTTGGAGACGCGGAACTGGGCCTTCTTCATCCGGTCCAGAAGCTGGTCGGCCTCGAAGACGTCGTCCATCTGGATGATCGCGTCGAGAATCTGGGCCCGCTCGGGGGTGTACTTGAGGCCCTCGCTCTTGAGCTTGCGCCGAAAGACCGCGCAGAGGGGCTCGATGATCTCGAAGTGGTCCGCGCCGGGTTCCCCACGCGGCGATGCGGGCAGCGGCTGCAGGTCCATCGCAGCAGTGTATGCGGGCCTTTCTGCGGCACGGGGACGGTCAGGGTGATCGCCAGTGGGTGCGGAGCGAAAAGGCGAGAGGGAGGCGGCGGGCCATGCGAGGGCAGGCCGTACACTGCTGCCGATGAGCGATGCCGGCGCGGCAGCAAAGAGCGTTTCTCGGTGGGTCGGCCCGCTGGGCGCGGCCGCGCTACTGGGCGCGCTGGTCGCGGCGCTCAGCCTGATCGGGCAGGGGAGCAACGAGGCCGCGCTCGGGGGCCTGGTGACGGTGGTGTGGCTCGTTATGAAGGCCGGGAGCGCCGCCGCGGCGTACCTGGGCGCGGGGGCCGGCGTGGGGCGAGTGGCGATATGGGCGCTGGGGGGCTGCGGCAACAGCACGCCCGCGTCCGGACCGGGTGCCGGCGAAGGAACCGGTCCCTCGGCGTGGCTGCAACTCGGGTTGGGCGTGGCAGCCATGCTGTGGCTCAGCCACCTGCTGGGGATGCTGGGGTTTCTTTCCGGGCCGGGTGGGAGGTGGGTGGCGTGGGGTGTGGTCGCGTCCGGCTTGGCCTTGCTGATCGATCAGGTGCTCCGCGGCAGCCTGCGCCCCGAGCGCTGGCCGGTGATTCCGCCGTGGGTGATGCTGGCCGTGCCGGGCATCGCGGTGACGCTCGTGGCGGCGTGCAACCCGCCGGGGTCACTCTGGCTGGGCGCCAGGAGCGAGGCCGGCGGGTACGACGCGATGAGCTACCACCTCGAGTTGCCCAAGGAATGGGCCGCGGGGCCCAGCGGGAGCGGGTTGCTGGGCGCGGGGCGGTTATGGGCGCTCGAGCACAACGTCTACTCGTTTCTCCCGGGGGCGATGGAAGGGGCGTACCTGCACATCGCGGCGATGAGCGGCGCCGGGCGAGCGGACGGCGGAAACTTCGTCGCCGGCGACGGCACGGGCGTCATCGCCTGCCAGATGCTGCACCTGGGGATGGGCATCGTGTGCGCGATGCTGTTGGGACGCACGGTGTGGGTGTTCCTCCGTCGCGCCGTCCCCGGAAGCGCGGCACGCGCGGGGGCGATGATCGCGGCGGCCACGGCCGTCTCCATTCCCTGGGTCGTGGTCGTGGGTTCGCTCGCGTACAACGAGCTGGCGGTGTGCGCAATGCTCGCGTGCGGCGTGCTGGCGTGTGTCGAGGGCGGGTTGTCGCCCATGGTGCGCGGGATCGCCGCGGGATTCGCCGCGGGGATGGCCTGCAGCGCTAAGCCGACGACGCTGTTCATGGGGGCGCCGGTCGTGGGCCTGGTCCTCCTGTGGTCGGTTCCGCGCAGGGACCTGATGCGAGCTGTGCTGGCGGGTTGGGCGGCGGGTGGGGCTGCGATCGCGCCGTGGCTTGTGCGCAACTGGCTGGCCGCCGGCAACCCCGTTTTCCCCTTCGGCGCGGGCGTGCTCGGGAAGGCGCACTGGACGGCCGAGCAGGTTGCGAGGTACTCGGCGGCCCACAGGTTCGACGGCGGAGTCCCGGCCCGGCTGGCCGCGTTGTTCTCGCCGGATCGCGGCGTCCGGCACGAGCAGTGGGCGATCTTCCTGCCCGCCGGGCTGGTGGCCCTCGTGATCGTCGCCGCGTGGAAGCCGACCCGTGCGCTGGGGCTGGTGCTGCTGGGTGGCGTGGCGACGCAGGTCGCCGGCTGGCTCTTCCTCACGCACCTGCAGCCGCGTTTCCTGCTGCCGCTCGTCGTGCCGATGGTGATTGGAGTGGGGTTGGCGGTCGGCGTGCTGGGTGCCTGGGTGGGAGGGAGGTCGGCGGCGGCGCGGGCGGGCGTGCCAATCGTGGCCACGCTTCTGCCGGCGTGCCTTGCGGTGTGGTCGGTGACGATCTTCCTTGGCCAGCGAGACGGGAGTCCAAACGCGCTGCTCGTGGCGGGGCCGGCGGGAATGACGGGCCAGGCGTTCGCCCCCGATTTCGCGACCGCGGGGCCGACGCAGCAGAGAGAAGTCCTCGAGAACTTCGCGTCGCCGCCGATCTACGTGAACTTCACGTTCGAACCCGGGGACCGGCTGTACCTGCTCGGAGATGCGACGCCGCTGTACTTCCTCCCCGGCGGCGCCCCCTTCGCGGGCGCGGTCCTGTACCACACGACCTGGGACCGCTCGCCTCTGGGCGAGGCGATGCGGGCTCATCCCGACGACGCCGCAGCCTGGACCGCGGTCGTTCGGGAGGCGATGCAGGGCGGAAGCGGCAAGAGGGGCCGCGGCGGGGGCGATTTCGTGTTGGCGAACCTCGATGAGCTGCGGCGGCTGTGCCTGAAGGACCATTGGTACGACCCGGCGGTGACGCCCGATCTGGTCCGCCGGTGGCTGACTGCGGAGGCCCAGCTCGTGCGCGCATGGCCGACCGGACCCGAGAGCGGCGTGTACCTGTACAGGCTCAAGGCCCCCGCCCAGGGGGGGGGCGGTGGCCGATGAACGATCCGCCGGCCCGTCCTTCCGCCGCGGGGCGCGATCCTGCGCCGCACGCGGGCCGGCGCGCGGTCCGCGCGGCGGCGCAGATCATCGGTTTCGCGCTGGGCCTGGGCCTCATGGGATGGGTCATCTCGATCGCGCTGAGCGCAAAGAACCGAGCGCAGCTCTCGCACCTGGGGGACGCCCGTTGGCAGGACGTGGCGCTCCTGGCGGGGCTGTCGCTGCTCACGATGTTCAACAACGGGGCGCTCTTCTGGCTGGCGGTGCACCCTGTGCGCCGCTTGCCCCTGGCCGATGTGGTGGCCGTGAACGCGGTGGCCGGGGCGCTGAGCTACCTGCCGTTCAAGCTCAGCCTGCTCTTCCGGTTCCTCGTGCACAACCGGCGCGACGGCATGCCCGTGCTGACGATCGGGGCCTGGTTGGCGTCGTTTGCGGTGGTGCTGCTGTGCGTGGTGGCGCCGGTGGCGGGGGCGAGCGTGTGGCGGCGCGAGGCGGGGCTTGATGTGCTGTGGTGGGGGGCGGTGATCGGGGGCGTGGTGCTGATGGCGGGGGGCGTGGTGGGGATGGCGTGGCTGGTGCGGACGGAGGCGGCGTGGGGGAGGTTTGCGCGGCTGGTGACACTGCCGGACGGGCGCGGGCGGGGCGTGGTGGGGCGGCTGATGGTGCGGTTCGGAGTGATCGACCGAATCCACGAGGGTGTCCGGATGCTCGCGCACCCGGTGACGGTGGGCGTCGCGACGCTCCTGCGGGGGTTCGACATCGCCGTGCTCGCGGCGAGGTTCGCCGTCGCGGCGCGGATCACCGGGCAGGAGCTGCGGATCGACCAGGCCGTGCTCGTCGCGTCCACCTATTTCTTCATCGGCGTCTTCGCGCCGACGGGGCAGATGGGGTTCAGGGAGATCGGCGTGGTGGCGATGCGCGACGAGGCCTTCGCCGTCGTCGTGCTCACGGTGACGGCCGCGGAGATGGTCGCGACCGTCTGCGGCGCCCTGGTCGGCGCGGCGTGGCTGCGGGTTGACAGACTGCTCGCCCGCCCGTCCGCGCCCGTCGGGCCGGCGTGATCACTCGATCGAGACGAGCTTGACCTCGGTGCGCCCGCGGATGCGCTGTGGGGGGCCGGCGCGGGGACCGACGTGGGCGGTGGTGGTCATGGTGAGTTCGCTGGTGCGCTCGGTGAGCACTCCCCGGCCAAAGTCCCACGCCGCTGACATGGATGCTGATTGATCGTCGATGGAGACCCGCACGCGTCCGGAGTCGGCGTGGCCCCGCTGGTCGGGCTCGCCGATCGATGCCCACGGGACACTCGTCAGCTTCGCCTGGTCGCCCTCGAGCGAACCGAGCGTGAGCCTCATCGTGATGATCATGGTGTCGCCGCCGCTGAGCGGCAGCGTATCGGCCAGCGTCCATGTGTCGCCGGGCTGCCGGGCCGGGTAGGCGCCGGCGGCGCCCGGCGTGTCCAGGCGCAGCAGCGACGAGACCGTCCGCTCGATCGAGGCACTGGAGAAAGCCCCCAGCAGGCGAGCGCCCTCCGGGCCGATCGCCGCGCCGAGCTGGTCGGCCTCATCCAGCCCCGTGACGGAGGAGACCGTGCCGTCGGGTCGGAGGTCGATGCGGACGACCGTGCGGACTAGGGCCGCGGCGATCGCGTCGAGGGGCGCGGCGTCATCGGGCACGGCCCGGTCCTTGTCGGCTTGGGTGAGTTCGACGGAGCGGGCCGCCCCGACGAGGCCGTCCTCCATCTTCAGGCGCGTCAGGACCGCCAAGAGCGACACCGCGCCCTGCTCGTCGACCCCGGCGACCGTCAGACGCAGATCGGCGTCCTGCACGTACCGGCTCGCCTTGCCGGCCGCGCTCTTGTCCATTTGGTCCGCCTCCGGCGCCGGCAGCGCCTCCGTAGTCAGCAAGACGCGGTACGTGAGCCTGCGCCCGACCGGCAGCGAGGGCTTGAATGTGTGGGCTGCTGCGCCGGGCTGCACGGGGATCGCGCCGGAAAGGAGGGCCGACGCGCCTCGGGGCGTCGCGGCCGCGCAGAGCAACGCGGCCCCTACCACGACCGCCGCGGCAAGGCCGGGGATCCGATACCGCTCGGTCGCGCGCATGAGTGGGCTCCGCTCGATCCCCCGCGCCCCTCAGCGAGGATTATTCGCACGCGAGCCGGCGCAACGCCGGTTCCTACCATCGCCCATGCGGCTGGCCTTGGCGCAGATCAACCCCGTCATCGGCGACCTCGAGGGAAACGCGGCCCTCCTCTCGCGCTGGACCGATGAAGCGCGAAAGCGCGGCGCGGACCTTGTCGTCTTCCCGGAGCTGTCGCTGTCGGGCTACCCGCCCAAGGATCTGCTCCTGCAGGACGGATTCCTCGGCGCAGTGAGCCGGGTCGCCAAGCAGCTGGGCGAGTCCGCCGGCCGCGGCATCATGCTCGTCGTCGGGGCGCCGCTCCCGGTCACGCCCGAGCAGGCGGGCAAGGGAAGAGAGTCCCATAGGGGCGGGCGTCCCGGAATCGCCAACTCGCTGCTGGTGTACCGCGACGGGGCGCTGCTGGACTATTACGACAAGCGGCTGCTCCCCACCTACGACGTCTTCGACGAGGACCGGTACTTCATCCCGGGCGAGCGTGCGGTGGTGATCGACGTGGCGGGGGTTCGAGTCGGGCTGTCGATCTGCGAGGACCTCTGGAAGGGCGAGGATGTCGGCTTCGCGGACCGATACTTCGATCGCGTGGATCCGGTGGTGGCGATGATGTCGCCGCCGTCGGGAACCGCGGGGGGCCCGGCGGTGGGGGCGGTGGGGGGGTGGCGACGGCCGGAGCTGATCGTGAACCCATCCGCCAGCCCGTTCGTCCTGGGCAAGGGGCGGCGTCACCGCGAGATCCTTGCGAAGCAGGCGACGCGCCACGGCGTCTATGTCGCCGCCGTGAACCAGGTCGGCGGCAACGACGAGCTGGTCTTCGACGGGCACGCGGCGGTGCTCGACCCCCGCGGGCGGATCGTGGCCGCCGCTCCGGGGTTCGAGGAGGCGCTGCTCACGTTCGACCTCTCCTCATCGACCGTCCCCGCGCTGGCCGCCGCCCCGGTGACCGACCCGCTGCTGGCCAGGCCGGACGAGGAGCACCTGTACCGCGCGCTGGTGCTGGGCGTAAAGGACTATCTTCGCAAGACGGGCTTCAAAGCGGCGGTGCTCGGGCTTTCGGGGGGGATCGATTCAGCCGTGACATGCGTGCTGGCCGTGGCGGCGTTGGGCGCGCCCAACGTGCTGGGCGTGAGCATGCCCGGCCGCTACTCCTCGGAAGGATCGAGGACCGACGCCGCCGAGCTGGCCGGGCGGCTGGGAGTGCACGTCGAGACGGTGCCGATCGAGGGCCCGTTCACGTCGCTCGTGGCGTCGCTGGAGCACGCATTCGCGGGCAGGGGTGCTGACGTGACGGAGGAGAACCTCCAGTCCCGTGTCCGCGGTACGATCCTCATGGCCCTGTCGAACAAGTTCGGCAGCCTGCTCCTGACGACGGGGAACAAGAGCGAGTTGGCCGTGGGGTACTGCACGCTCTACGGCGATATGAACGGGGGGCTAGCGGTGCTCTCGGACGTGAGCAAGCAATGGGTGTACAGGCTGGCCCGGTGGATGAACGCTTACCCCGGTTCGCTGGCGATCGCGGGCCTCGCCGGCCCGCCGATCCCCGAAGCCTCGATCACCAAGCCCCCCTCCGCGGAGCTGCGCCCGAACCAGACCGACCAGGATTCGCTCCCGCCCTACCCGGTGCTGGACGAGATCATCGAGCGGTACGTGGAGCACCGCCAGGGCGTGGCGCAGATCGTCCGCGAGACAGGGTTCGACGCGCAGACCGTCGCCCGGTCGGTCCGCATGATCGACACCAGCGAGTTCAAGCGCAAGCAGGCCGCGATCGGGCTGAAGGTAACCTCGGTTGCCTTCGGGAGCGGCAGGCGCATGCCCATCGCCCAAGGATGGCGCGCCGACCGGCCGCCCTCAAGCTAGGCCGTTCTCTTCCCCCTTCTCACTTTTCACTCTCACTTTTCACTCCCCCGTGCACGCGCGAGAGAACGGCCCGGGTCTACTTCCCTTGCTTCTTGGGGTCGTAGAACCGCGGGAGCACCTTCTCCGTGCTCAGCGGCGTGACCTCGTAGAGAACGATGCCGCCGATAATGCGCTTGAACATGTGCAGGCCGCTGTCCGGCGGAACGGTCAGGCTCCGGTCGTGGCGCTTGCGGTCCATGACCACGACCACGTCCTTGCCGTCGACCTTCGCCAGCAGGAGCGCGCTCTGCGGGCTCAGCACCGACCCGGTGGCGTAGTACGTCCAGCCGGTGACCTCAAGCCCCTCGATCGGCCTGACCAGAAGCTCCTGGCCATACCGCCCGTTCACCCAGTCGGCGAACTGCTTGTCGTCCTCGCACTTGAAATCCGGCTGGAACTGGGAGGCCTCCTGCTGCCGGTAGGCCTTGTCAAGGCTGACCAGCCGGACCTTCGGCGTGGGCGTCCCGCCCAACCACACCGACGGGTCGACGATCCCCGCGTACCAGAGGCCCGCGGTGGCGAGTAGGAACGTCGCCGCCAGCCCAAGGACAGCCCGGAAGATCCACTGGCCCCGACCGCCGGCGCGCCCGGTCACACCCGGGGTCTCACCGATCTTCCCGGCCACGCTCGGCATGCCCTCCCGCATGGCCAGCGCCGGCTGCTGACCGAAGAGCTTCCCGAGCGAGCCGTCGATGGTCCGCTGGAGCTCGACCTCGGCGCGAAGTCCCGCGTCGGATGCAAGCCGCCGCTCGAACCCGGCCAGGGCCTCACCCCTGAGCTCGCCGTCGAGATACGCCTCCAGCAGTGCGTCGGGCTCGCGCCCGGTGCCGCCGACGGAGGAGGGCCCAGGGTTGATCGGGTTCTGGCTCACGCGTTCCTCTCCCCTGCCGGGCTGGGTCGATCCGGGGTCAATCTCTGACGCATCGACTGGCGAGCGCGGTGCACATGGCTCATCGCGGTGCCCTCCGGGACATCGAGTGCCAGCGCGATGTCCTTGTACGACATGTCGTGCACCGCCCGCAGCAGCAGGCACGCCCGTGCCGTCTCGTCGAGCAGGTCCAAGGCGCTCAGCACGCGGTCGTCGAAGCTCCCCTGGTCGCGGGCGATCTGCCCCCGGCTGGTCACCACCCGGGCGCTTCGCTCCGATGGCGTCTCGGGCCCGGCGCCCACGGCCACATCGACTCCGTCGAGCGTCCCCGCCGCCCGCGTCTTCTGTCGCCGTGCCTCGTTCAACGCCGTGTACCGCACGAATCGTCCCATCCACGCAAGGAAGCTGGTCCCCGGTTCGAACTCATCGAGCTTCTGCATCGCCGCGACCGCCGCCTCCTGGACGACGTCCTCGGCCCTGGTCCGATCACCGACGACCGACGCGGCGATGCACCACAGCGCGCGCGAAACGCCGGTGAACTCCGCCGCGAACTCCTCCCGGCTGAGCCGGACGCCCGCCGTGCCCGGCCGAGCGGCCGCCCCGGGCGCGCCCACCTCGACCGGCACACGGCGCCCCGGGTCTGTCCGGGCGCCGGTAGCCGAGGGTGGCGGGTTCGTCGGATTCGGTGACAATCACTGCTCCCGAATTGCGGTGCCCCCCCTGTTTATTGCAGGACGGCCCCCGAAATCGTACCACATCCGTCAGGTTCCGTACCCCCGCCGGTCTTTTCTATGCCCGCGCCGGATTTGTTGCAAGCACGACGCCTCCCGACGACATCTCCTTCAAGCTCCACAACAGCGCTGCGGCGGCCCAGCTTCGTACCGGGTCGCCGCGGCTTCGTTGGCGCCGCGTCCCTCCCTGCCAGGGGGTCGTCGGCGCTTTTTTCTCTCTCCGCCCCGGGCGCCGGGCGCCGACGCACCGCCCGGCCCCGGGGCTCTGTTCTTCGCGCCCCACCCTACCATGCGGCCACTATGGCCGAGTTGCTCACGCTGGAAAACGCGATCGCGTTGCTCACGCTCACGAGCCTCGAGATCGTCCTGGGCATCGACAACATCGTCTTCATCTCGATCCTGACGGGGAAGCTGCCGCCCCATCGTCGCCCCCAGGCCCGCCGCGTGGGGCTCACCATCGCCATGCTGGCGCGCATCGCGCTCCTGCTGGCGATCGGCTGGATCGTGACGCTCACGCAGCCCCTCTTCCATGTGGCGCTGCTCGAAGACGCCGCCTGGAGCGAGTTCTCCCTCAGGTTCTCGCCCTCGGTGAAGGACCTCATCCTCCTGGCCGGGGGGCTCTTCCTGATGGTGAAGGCCACGCTGGAGATCCACCACAAGATCGAGGGCGGCGAGAGCCCGGCCGGGCAGCACCCCGATCCCTCGCGCCGGCTGACCGCCCACGATGCGCCGGCCGCGACGCCCGCCAAGCCGGTCTCCTTCCGGTCCGTGATCCTCCAGATCCTCGTCATCGACCTGGTCTTCTCCATCGACTCGGTGATCACGGCGGTCGGGATGGCGCAGAGGGTCCCGGTGATGATCGCGGCCGTCGTGGCCGCGGTGGGCGTGATGCTCGTGTTCGCCGGCGCCGTCAGCGCCTTCATCGAGCGACGCCCCACCATGAAGATGCTGGCCCTGGCGTTCCTTATGCTCATCGGCGTGATGCTCGTCGCCGATGGGCTGGGGCGCCACATCGAGCGCGGATACATCTACTTCGCCATGGCATTCTCCCTCGGCGTGGAGCTGCTGAACCTCAGATCGCGCCGCAAGACGCCCTCGGCGGCCGGGCAACCGGGCGCGCACCATGCCGCGGGGGGTTGACCCCGCAAATCCCCGCTCGCGAGATGCCCGGTCCGCCGCGAAACAGGCATCTCATGCCATGGTCGTCCCGCGATGTTGCACGCGTCCGATGCGCGGTGTAGGTTTTGGCATCCCCGCTCCGCAAGGATTCCATGATGAAAACCAGCTTCTCCGGTGAACGCCTGTCCCGCCTGCTCCTGGCCGCCATCCTGGGGCTGGCCCCGAACGCCGCGTCCGCCTCCGAAACCATCCGCTTCATGATCGACCCCGCCTCCAGCACGCTGACGTCGAGCTTCAACGCCTCCGCGAACTTCTCGGGCACGCTCATCGGCAACTACAACGCCGCGGGCAACCCTGGGGGCACCCGCACGCTGCTGGGCGCCTTCGGGCTTTGCACCTCGGGGAATCAGCCCGTGCCGTACACCGGTCACGGGAGCGCCTCGGGGAGCCCCACGACCAACCCCACCGGCACGTTCACGCTGACCCTCGAGCCGGGCGGCCCGTCGCCGCACGTCTGCCTCTCCGGCCTGTCGATCAACCTCCTCGGCGCCGCGATGCCGACGATCCCCACGAACTCCACCATCACCTACCAGGGCTTCCGCACATGCAGCCCCACGGGCTTCTTCCCCAATGTCCCCAATCTCCCGATCCCCCTCGGCGACGCAACCCTCAACTCCATGACCGCGACCCAGACATTCCGCAACTCCCCCGGCACATTGACCATCGGGCCGCCGGGCGTCTTCGCATTCTCGATCCCCACCACCGTCACCGTCGCGGCCACCATCACCCTCGGCGGCGGGCCCAGCGACCTCGCGCCCCAGGACCTCCCCGTCACCGTCACTGGCACGGTGAACCTGACCGGCGCGACCCCAGCTTCCACGCTCTCCCTCAGCGTCTCCATCATGCAGGATCAGACCACACCCATCCCCGGCCCGCAGGACGTCCCCTTCGATCTCCCCACCGGCCTGGGCGGCACCGCCCACCTGCTGGTGGACATCTCCGTCGATTCCTCGTCCACCAGCGTCATGGCGACCGCCAGCTCGATCGCTGCCGGCACGCACATCACCCCCTGCCTGGCCGACTTCAACGTCGACGCGGCGGTCAACAGCCAGGACTTCTTCGACTTCCTGACCGTCTTCTTCGCGAACTCTCCCGACGCCGACTTCAACTGCGACGGAACCGTCAACAGCCAGGACTTCTTCGACTTCCTGACGTCGTTCTTCGCCGGGTGTTGATGATCGATCGATCGATCGGTGTCTTCCGTCGTGAACCTTGTGCCGGCCATGTCTCCCGCGTTCCGCGCCCGGACGCTCCCGTAATCGCCCCGAGGATACACAAATGACCCGCCGAACCTGCTCGCTCGTGTCGCTCGCGGCGACATTCGTCTTGATCGCAGCGCCGGTCGCGCTCGCGCAGTTCTCCTCCGACCCGGCCGTCAACTTCGACATCGCCGATCGTGCCAGCGAGCAGGTCCAGCCCAAGATCCGCCTCGCGCCCGACGGCAGCTTCTTCGTCTCCTGGTTCGACAACGCCGCCGGCGGCTACGACGTCTACCTGCAGCACTTGAGCGCCTCCGGGAACGAACTCTGGCCCCACAACGGCATCCTCGTCGCCGACCGCTCCTTCTCATCGACCGTCGACTACGACCTCCGCGTCGACGCCGGCGGCAACGCCCTGGTGGCATTCAACGACGACCGCTCCGGCATGAGCCAGATCACCGTTGCCAAGGTCGCCCCCGATGGGTCGATGCAGTGGACCGCCGCCGGCGTGACCGTCTCCTCCGGCACCGTCTTCAAGGCCAACCCGCGCCTGGCCGTGCTCAGCGATGCCGACATCATGGTCGGCTGGAGCGAGAGCCCCGGCTTCAAGCTCCAGAAGCTCGACCCCGCCGGCGTCCCGGTCGGCGCGACCCAGACGATCAGCGAGTCCGGGCGCACGATCTCGCTCTGCGACCTGCAGCCCTCCGACAACGGCTCCTTCATCGCCCTCTGGGTGCGTCCGTTCAATACCAGCGGCCAGAGCAACAAGTACCTCTACACCCAGAAGTACGACGCCGGCTACGCGCCGCTCTGGCCCGTGACGGCCGGCGCCGCCGCGGTTGTCGTCTACGGCCCAACCGGTGCGCCCTACGGCGCGCAGGGCGGGTCGGTGCAGAACGGCTACTTCCCCCCGTTCTTCCCCGACGGCGCGGGCGGGGCCATCTACGGCTGGTACGAGAATGCCGGCCCGCGGACGTCGTATGTGCAGCACGTCCTCGCCGACGGCTCTCAGGCGTTCCAGCTCAACGGCCTCCCCGTCACCGGCGCAACGCCCAACCTCATCAAGGTCTCCGCCGGCCTCTCGTACGACGCCTCGACGGGCGACATACTCCTGGGCTGGAGCCAGACCGACTCGGCCACCCAGAGCCAGTACGCGCTGCTGGCCCAGAAGATCACCAGCGCCGGCGTGCTTGCCTGGGGCGCCGGCGGCACGCAGGTCCTCGCGCCCAGCCTCAATCAGAACTCCTTCTGCCGCACCATCGAATACGGCGGAGGGTGCTACATTGTCAGCTTCGACGCGCGCTCGGCCACCACCGGCGTTGTCGTTGCGGCGCGTATCGCCTCAGCGGGCACGCTCGCCTGGCCCGGCGGCACGCTCCTGGCCAGCTCCCGCAACACCGGCAAGGCCCGTCTCGATGTGGCACGCTCCGCCACCGGCCAGGCCGTCCTCGCCTGGACCGACGGTCCCGGCGGTTTGGGCGATGTGCTCGTCCAGGACGTCAACCCCGACGGCACGCTCGGCAACCCCGCGTGCACCCCCGATATCAACCACGACGGCCTGCTCAACTCGCAGGATTTCTTCGACTTCCTGACCGCCTTCTTCGCCGGCTCCCCGTCCGCCGATTTCAACCACAACGGCGCCGTGAACTCCCAGGATTTCTTCGATTTCCTGACCGCGTTCTTCGCCGGATGCTGACGGGCGTCACGGAGCGCCCGCGCGCTGTCCCAGGTCCGAAGAGCGCCGACCGAAATCCCGCGAGCTGCATTGGGTCAATGACGCGCGGCCCAGCCCGGGACGGGGGGGGCGCCCGCGCCGCATGGGTCCGTGGCGATCAGACCTTTCCGCCAGGCTTCCCGTCGTGGTTCGACAGCCGCGATGACGACGGCTGCTCCCCCGGCTTGGTGAGCTTGCCGAACGCCGCCGGCAGGTCGATCCCCGCCTGCTGCGCCAGCTCGTGCAGCCGCGGCAGCACGTTCACCATGCCGGAGAGGAACTCCGACGTCGTGTTCTTCCCGCTGCCGTTGCTCCCCGTGTCCCACACCGTGATCTTGTCGATCTTCAGGTTCTGAATCGCCTTCACCTGCTCGGCCACCAGCTTGGGGAGCTGCTCGATGAGCAGCAGCGTCGGCCCCACCTGCGAGTCCGATCCGCACGCCTCGATCAGCTTGCGGTACCCCTCGGCCTTGGCCTCCATCACCTTCTGCACGCCCGCGGCCTCGGCCTGGTACTTCAGGAGCGTCGCGTCCGCCACGCCCTTGGCCTCGCGCCGGCACTTCTCGGCCTCGGCCTCCGCCGCGATCTCGATCCGCTTCTTCTCGATCTCCTGCGGCGCGATCTGCTCCTTGGCCAGCCGGGCCAGCTCCTGGTCGCGCTGCGCGAGCAGGATGGCCTCCAGGGCCTTGGCCGACGCCACGTCAGCCCGGCGCTTCGCCTCGGCCTGGATCTCGGCGAGCTTGGCGTTGCTCTCGGCCATGGTGGCCCGCGAGGTGTTCTCCCCGGTCACGGCCCGGGACTCGGCCTCGGCCACGCGGATGCGCTGCTCCTGCTCGGCGGTCTTCTTGGCCGCGACGGTCTCGGCCTCGCGCTGCGCGCTGGCCACTTCCATGTCGCGCTTGGATTGCACCTCGCCCGTCACCGCCTGCGCCTCCATCGCCGCCACGGCGACACGCTGCGACTGCTCGGCGTTCTTCTTCCCCTCGACGGCCGCCGCCGACTCGCGGGCCACGTTCACCAGCTTCTCGCGGACCGCGATCGCCTCGCCGGTGGCGCCGTCCCGCTCCTGCTGCGCGACCTCGACCTTGGCCCGGTTGATCGCCTCCGCCGCCGCCCGCTTGCCGATCGCCTCGATGTACCCGCTCTCGTCGGTGATGTCGCGGATGTTCACGTTGATCAGGTCCAGGCCGATCTTGTTGATCTCCTGGCCCACGTTCTCGTTGATCAGCTTCATGAACTTCTCGCGGTCCTTGTTGATCTCCTCGATCGTCAAGGTCGCGATCACCAGTCGGAGCTGCCCCAGGATGATGTCCTGCGCCTGCTCGCGGATCTGCTGCACGTTGAGGTTCAACAGGCGCTCCGCGGCGTTGTTCATGAGCACCGGGTCGGTCGAGATGCCGACGGTGAACGTCGCGGGGGCGTTCACGCGGATGTTGTTCAGCGACAGCGAGCCCTCCAGCGGGATCTCGATCGCCAGCGGGTCCAGCGAGAGGTAGGCGTAGTCCTGCAGCAGGGGCAGCACGAAGACGCCGCCGCCGTGGATGCACTTGCTCGCACGGTCCTTCCCCACGCTCCCGTACACCACCAGGATGCGGTTGCTCGGGCACCGCTTGTACCGGGTGATGACGAACATCACCGTGAAGATCACCGCCAGCACGGCCGCGCCGCCCAGCAACGTCCACAGGGCCGGGAACGATTCTCCCGCACCCAGCACTGTCATCATCGCCGTATCCATTGCTTCCTTCCCTTCGCTGTCTCTACCCCAGTTCGCCCGATCTTCAAGGCCGTACACTGAAGAGGCCCGGGGCACACCGCCGCTCGCCTTCCGTCTCCCCTCCGATCAAGCCCCTCCGCGCCTCCGCGAGCGCATTCCGAGCCGCCCGCTCACATGGGCGCGACCGTCAGCGTCCGGTCGTCGTTCACGCCGATCACCTTCACCCGCGCCTGCGTCGCCAGCGCCGGCCCGCCGCTCACGGCGTTGTAGATTCGCTGCCGGTTCTCCACCACCACCCGCACCTGGCCCTGGCCGTGGCCCTGCTCTGGGATCGACACGTACACCGTCCCGTCCGCCCCCACCGTCGAGTCGATCGGCACGTTGCCGCTGCTCTGCAGGCCCCACGCGGCCCTGAGCAGGATCCCCACCAGCCACACCATCCCCGCGCCGCACACCAGGCCCACGAGCACGCTGGTCAGCTCGTTCCAGCCGCTCCCCTTCAGCGACCCCAGCCCGCCCCATCCGAATCCCATGAGGAACGCGGTGATCGACTGCACGCTCAGCAGCTTGAGCGCGTCCCCGGTGTCCGAGTGCACATCCCCCGTGTCGGCGTGCACGTCGAAGTCATGATGGATGTCCACCCCCGCCCCGCCCAGCATCATCAGCAGCACCCGGAGCAGGAACACCCCCGTGCCCACAAGGGCCGGGATCGTGAACCACGTGGCGTTGCCGGTAAGGAAGATCTCGTACATCGCTCGCCCCCTTCGCGTTGGGCGGTCGGCGGCCGGATTTGGCCGCTTGTTCCTGCCATTGTATTGGGAATCGTACCCGACAGTATTTCGCGGCAAACAGCGGTCGAACGTGCCCCGTGGGGCCGCCGAGCCGGTGAACTATGAAGGAAACGTGAAGAAAACAGCCCCCGACGCAAGCGCTACGGCCCCCCGGCCTCCGGCCACCTCTTGCATGACTCAGCGATCATCAGCGGCCGCGTTCCCCAGCGCCCCAGCGTGCCATCCGCACCCGCCCTCCGCCTACGCCGCCATCCCCCCCGACTCGTCCCGCGGCTCCTCCCCGTCCCCCAGCGAGCCCCACTTGTTCTTGGGCAGGTGCCGGTGGTGGATCTTGATCACTTTCGCCAGCTGCGCCGCGAACAGGTCTCGCACCGTCGCCAGCTGCTGCACCAGCGTCGTGCTGTACGGCGTCTTGCGGTCCCGGAACAGAAGGAAGATCGCCAGGCTCTCCTGCGCGTGCTGGCAGCAGAACCCAATGACGTCGGCGTCGCCCATCCACTCCGCGTCGTCGGAGATGTACTTGTCCAGCGACTTGCGGTCGGTCAGGTGCATCATGTCGGCGACCCCCTCGAACCGCGGCGCGATCACGTTCGCCATGTGGTCCAGCAGGATGTCCACCGTGTCTTTCGGGCAATCAAAGTTGACGTAGGCGCCCAGCGAATAGTCCCCGCTGGTCGTCGGCAGGAACACGGCCGCGTTCGTCGGCCCGCTCTTGCTCAGAACGAACTCCAGCGTGGTCCGCAGGAGCGACTCGACGTCCAGCTCCTGCCGGATCAGGCCGTTGAACTCAGAGGCGATCGTGACCCGGTTCATCTGCTCTGAAAGCTCCTGGTACGCCTGACCCACATCGGTACAAAGGGAATCCACCTGTCGCACAACCTGCCGTCGGGCCGAGTTCAGCCGCCTGCAAATCCGCTTCAGTCGCGCAATCCGGTTTTCCTGGCGCCAAGCCTCCAGCGCCCGCGCCGCCGCCGCCCCGATCCGCTCCGCTAACTCGCGCGCGCCGATCCCCGCACCCAGCAGGTCCGCCGCCCCGCACCGCATCGCCCTCACCGCCTCGTCCAGCGTCGCCGCCCGGCTGCACAGCACCGTCCCGATGCCGCACCGGCGCGCCCTCTCCGCCAGGTCGAACCCCGACCCGTCCGGCAGCTCGACGTCGATAACCGCCAGGCACGGCCGGGCGACGTCGCCGTCTTCCGCGTGGTTCTGGGTCCTTCTCGATCGGATAGCCCTCGACCCCGCGCGCCAGGACTCCGCGGCCTGCACCCGCACGCCGCACGCGATCATCGCCTCGGCGACGGCCCGCTGCCAGCTCTTGTCCGCGGAGACGACCACGATCCGCTTGGGGCCCTCGGGCCGCCGGACGAGGGGCTCGCCCCAGCCGTCCGGATCGCCGACGCTTCCGGCGATGAGCGGGTTGTGCTTCTTCTTTAGGCCCCGTGCCGGGACCGGCCCGTCCCCGGCACCGGCCCCGCGCGAAGAAGGCGTGGGGCGGGAGAGCTGGGGGGAGGCGGGCGGGATTGACGGTGGCCCGGATTCGGGTCTGCGATGCGGCATCAGATCCTCTGCTCTCTCTTCCACGGCCGGTAACCACCGGCGGGCCAACCGTTCGTCATGCCGCCCTGGCGATCGGGGCCGTGCTCTCTCGCCACCGCCAGTCGGGCAGCGTGACCGTCGCCGTCGTGCCCACGTCCTTCTCGCTGCTCAGCTTGATCACCCCTCCGTGCAGGGAGATCAGCCGCCACGCCGTCGCGAGCCCCAGGCCGGGCTGCCTCCCCGCCGGCTTCTCGCTGAAGAACGGGTCCATCGCGTGCTCCAGCGCGTGGTCGGACATGCCGCAGCCGGTGTCGGTCACCTGGATCAACAGTCGGTCATCCGGGCCGTCGGTTTGAACGCGAACATCGATGTATTCGCGGGGGCGCGACTCGATCGCGTTGATGACGATCTCGGCCAGCGCCTGGATCATGAGTTCTCGGTCCAGACGCGCAGGAAGCAGCTTCTCGGACAGGCTCACGCGGATCGGCACCGCCGGCGGCCTGCCGCTCTTGCGCGACGCCTGCTCCCGCGCCCGCTTGATCGCCTCGGTGATGATCTCCGCCAGGTTGGTCTTGGTCATCCGCGCCGTCGGCGGGCGCGCGATGATGTGCAGCCGGCTCACCAGGTCGTCCAGCCGGCGCGCCGCCTCGATCACCGCCTGCGCCGCCCCCCTCTGCGCGGGGTCGTTCGTCACGTTCGCCAGCATCTGGCACCGCCCGCTGATGATCGCCAGCGGGTTGTTCATCTCGTGCGCCGCCCCGGCCGTCAGCTCGCCCAGCCGCGCCATCGCCTGCGCCTCCGCCAGCTCGCGCTGCGTCTGCGACAGCACACGGTTCGATTCGGCCAGCTGCTCGCCTAGCCGGCTCGCCTCCTCGTGGTACGCGGCCCCCGCCACCGCCGCCCCCCACGCGGCCATCAACGCCCCCAGCGCCCGCCTCCCCATCCCCTTCACCTCGCCCTCCCGATCGTGCAGCAGCAGCAGCACCGGCCCGTCGCCGGAGATTTCGGTCCCCTCGCCGTCGGCGTCGGGGTGCCCAGCCCCCGGCCCCAGCGCCATGAGCTGCGTGTCGCGGGCCCCGGCCGCCGGCAGCGCTTCGTCCAGGATCCGGCGCGCCATCCGGTGCGCGTCCTCCGGCGAGCGGGCCACCATCTCCGACAGGCTCTCGGCGTGCACATCGGGGTTGTCCGGCCTCACCGCCTCGGCCAGCTCGCTGGCCGTGCGCCGGCCTTCGCGATCGAACCGCACCGCCAGCCACAGGTCCCCCGGCCCCCCCTCGTACACCGTCGCGTACAAGCCCGGCCCCAGCACCGACGCCGCCGAGCGCACCACCTGCGAGATCACCTCCAGCGCCGTCATCTCCGGGCGCACGGTGGACGCGAACGAGGCGATCGCCCCCAGCGTCACCGTCTGCTCCTGCGCCGCCTGGGCCCGCCGCTCCACCGCGCCGTTCAGTTTCGCCAGCCGCCGGTTCGCCGAGCGCAGCGACTCCAGCATCACCTGCTCCGTCGGCTCGTCGCTCAGCCCCAGGTCGCGGCACCGCTCCCCCACCGCCTCCACCAGCCGCGGGAACAGCCCCTCGATCTTCTCCCGCTTCAGCTGCAGCGGGGCGCACACCTCGTCCAGGGTCTGCCCCCCGCTGTGGTTCCCCGACCACCCCAGGTGCAGCTCGCGGCAGACCGCGTCCGCCACGCCCACCACGCCGATCAGGTTCCTGTGGCGCATCGCCGGGAGCGACGGGAAGTACTGCCCGTGCAGCCACATCACGTCCGCCAGCTCGCCGGGCAGCTCCCACCTCGCCGCCAGCCGCTTCCCCGCCGTGTGGTGGTCCAGCCCGATGATCGACTGCTCCACATCCGCGATGTTCGCTTGGCGGTGCTCGCTCAGCTCGATCACCCGGTCGTACGCCTGCGGCAGGATGATCTCCAGCGCCAGCTTCCCCAGGTCGTGCAGCAGCCCGGCGACGAACCCCTCGCACGGCCGCACCCCCAGCTCCTTGTGCGTCGCGCAGATCAGCTCCGCGCAGCACGCCACCGCGATGGAATGCCGCCAGAACCCCACCCGGTCGAACCGCGCCGACTGCTCGCCGCCGGCCCCGCGCGCGGGCGGCTTGGCCGCCCCGCCCTGCTTGTTCCGCGCCCAGTCGAAGACCTGCACGCTCAGCACGACCGACTGCAGCGCCTCCAGCCCCAGCAGCACCACCGCCCGCTCCACCGTCGTCACGCGCGAGCCCAGCCCCAGCTCCGCCCGGCGCGACATCGACAGCACCTTCGCCGTCAGCACCGGGTCCGCCGCGATCAGTTTGATGATCTCCTTCAGGTCGGCATCCTCGGCGCTCCCGATCTTCAACAGGCGCGCGGCCACGCTCGGCAGCGTGGGCAGCGAATCCAGCTCCTGCAGGATCAGCTCGGCGCGTCGGGATGTCGGGACACCCGCTGGATGCGGCATCCTTGTCTTCTCCTCACCCGGGCGCGCTCCGCCGGCCCCGGACCAGGGGCGGGCGCGCACCGACCTCCGGCCCGCCGGGCGTCCGTACCCGGCTCGCGGCCGCTGTTATTAGACTTCGATCAACTCGCCGATCTTCTTGAGCAATGCCTGCACATCGAACGGTTTTCGCATGAACCCGTCCGCGCCGGCCTTCAGCAGGCCGTCGATCTCCGGCTGGTTCACCACGCCGCTGATGATCAGGATCTTCGTGTCCTTGCTCTCGTCCCGCTCCCGGATCCGCTGGCACACGATGTTGCCGTTGATGTCCGGCAGCATGTAGTCCAGGATCAACAGGTGCGGGCGGAACGCCTCGGTCAGCATCCCCGCGTCGTACCCCGTCGAGCACACCCGCACGTCGTACCGGTCGTCCCGGCCCAGCAGGTCCTTGAACATCTCCAGGATCGGCGCATCGTCGTCGACCACCAGGATCCGCTTGCGCCCGTGGTCCAATATCCCGATCGGGATGTCGTTGGCCTTCATGAACTTGATCAGCTCGGCCCGCGGGATCCGCCGGAACTTCGAGCCCGGCACGCGGAACCCGCCAAGCCGCCCGCTGTCGAAACAGCGGATGATCGTCTGCTGGCTGACCTTGCAGATCTCGGCCGCCTCGCCGGTGGTGAAGATCTTCTTGTCAGCCCACGTTCGGGCGGCGGTTTCGCTGGCCATACTTCCGGCCTCGTTCGCGGGGGAGGGGCGGCACGGACCCTTCCGCGGTCCCAGAAACGTTCAGGGCGCCGGCGAAAGAACCAGGGCCCTACCCATGTTCCACAGGCGTCTATCGACGCACAGATCCCCCAACTTGACGCTCAGCGTCGATCGGGTGGGGGGATAGGGAATTCAGACAAGGCATGATGAAACCACCCCAATAATAGGTGGTGCCTCTTCTACTCATGTCGTATCGGACTGGGCGCTCTTGCCGCGTTGGCGCCAGAGAGTGACGGCTTCGGGCTCGCGGGGGTAGAGGGGGAGCAGTTCGACGGGGTCGAGGTCGGGGAGATCGGATGAGACTTCGAGGCAGGCGGCGGGGTCGAAGATGGGCTCGACAATGCGGATGCCCAGGGCGCCGGCGCGGACGCGGAGGGGCTCGGGCAGGAAGCTGTCGGCGATGAGGGTGCGGATGTTGAGACGGTCCAGGTCGGTGGCGGTGATGAGCAAGCCGGAGGGATCGCGCTCGTTTGAGGCTGGAAAAACCGTGGCAAATGCGGTGTCGCCCTTGCTCGAGAGGGCGACGGCGAAGGGGTGGGCGCGGGTCTGCACGTCGGCGCGGGCGGCGACGACGAGGGCGGTGGGGACGCTGACGCAGGGGGCGCCGGCGGCTTCGGCGATCATCTTGGCGGTGGCGACGGCGATGCGGAGGGCGGTGAAGCCGCCGGGGCCGACGGAGACGGCGACGCGCAAGATGCTGCGCGGCCGGATGTTGGCCGCGGTGCAGAGGCGGTCGATGGCGGGCATCAGGTCGTCGTCGTGCCGACCGACGGTCCTAAGTCGTTCAGTACCAATGACTTGCGGAGGCCGTCCGGGGGCGCACAGCCCAAGGGCGACGCCCGGCCCCGCCTCCAATCCCGCTTGGTTGCTGGAGGGATTGGAGGTCTCGATCGCCAGGGTGAGGCGGGCTGCGAGAGGCATGGGGCAAGGCTAGGTGAGGGTGCGGGAGGGTGAATGAGGAGGTACTCAGAACGGGGGAGGGCCCGATCTGCGCGTTCGCGACGCCATGCCCGGAAATGCCACCGGCCTCGCGGCCGGAGAAATGGAGGAAGCTGCCGGTGGCGCCCACGAGCCACGCCTTCGCCTACGTCTTCGCGGGGTCGGCCAAGTTCTGCAACGCCTCCGGCCCGCTGGCGGTGCCGACCGAGAGCGTGGGTGGGGGGCGGGTGACGACGGGGTGCGGTTCCTGCTGGTCTCGGGCAAGCCGCTGCAGGAGCTTGGGAGGGGGGTAGCCTGGTACGGCCCGATCGTGATGAACACGCAGGCGCAGCTGCGGAAGGCGTACGAGGAACTGGAGAGGGGGACGTTTCTGGGGGCGGGGAGGTAGAGGCGATCTAGTCACTCTCAGGCTCGCGCCGGAGCCATCAGGAATCTCCGGTAGGCTTCTCCACGCTCTCCTTGGCATTCTTCAGGGTCTTCTTCTCAGCCTCGATGTCGCCCGTTCGTTTCTTCACATTCGCCGCGGCGAGTTCGGCGACGGCGTCGGCACGGGGCTCGCGATCGCCCGACGCATCCTCGACCGCCACGGCGGGACGATCTGGGTTGAGCCCGGGCCCGGCGGCGGGTCGACGTTCCGGTTCACCCTCCCGCGGTGAGCGACGGTCCTCGGTGAGCAGCTCCGGGTTCAACACGACCTCCCCCCGCACGACCTGACGCATCGCGTTGATGATCGTGTCGGTCTCGTCGCTCTTGAGCAGGTACCCCGACGCCCCCGACGCCATGGCGAGGTCGACGTAGTCGCGGCACGAATGCCCGCTCAGCATCAGGACCCGGACGGCGGGGTGGACGACGGTCAGGTCCTTCAGAGACTGGAAGGTGTCGTCGCCCGGGATATCGACGTCCAGCAGCACCACGTCCGGGCATTCCTTCTCGGCCGTGCGGGCCAGGGTGGATGCGCTGGGGAGCCACCCGACCCACTCAAAGTCGGTCTCCCGCCGCAGCCTCCGACGGATCGCCTCGGCGATCAGCTCGTTATCGTCCACGCACAGCACCTTGATCGGCCGCTCCAGGGGCGGGCCGGCGGGTTCGGCGACGATGACCGCCGGCACGGGGCTCGCGCGGACGGCCCGGCCGGGGCTCCCGGCCTGCGCTCGAGCGCAGGGCAGGGTCAGGATAAAGGTCGTCCCGACCCCGACTTGGCTCTCCACGTGCAGGGCGCCCCCGGCCTTGGCGATGAGCGTCCGCACCAGCGACAGCCCCAGCCCCGTCGACATGCTCCGCGTCTTGGTCGTGAAGAACGGCTCGAAGCAGCGACGCCGCACGTCCTCGGACATTCCCGGTCCGTTGTCGGTGATCCCCAGGCGAATGGCCCCGTCGCCCCCGGGCTCCGCCCACACGCGCACCCACCCGGCTTCCTGATGCCGGAGCGCATCGCCGGCGTTC
Source organism: Phycisphaerae bacterium (assembly GCA_041485385.1). GTDB lineage: Bacteria > Planctomycetota > Phycisphaerae > Phycisphaerales > UBA1924 > JBGPJM01. Next base: position 54,932 of record JBGPJM010000004.1, read on the forward strand.
TGAACGAGGTTGAAGACCACCTGGCTGAGGTTGTGCTCCGGGATGAGAACCCTGGGCAGCGGGCCCTCCAGCTGCGACTCCAGAACAGTCCCCCGCGGCAGGCACCCCCGCAGAACCGGGGAGAAGCTCGTCCACCATCGCTGCAGATCGGTCTGGTTCGGCGTGGCGCCGTCGTCCTGGCCGTCCAGCGAGAGCATGCGCAGCCCGTGCGCCAGCCGCTGGAGGTACTCGGCGCACTTCAGGACCGCCGACACGTCCTCCAGAACCGCGGCGGGCACGTCCTGGTTCCTGATCGACTCCAGATGGCACCGCACCGGCAGCAACAGGTTGCCCATGTCGTGCCCGAGCCCCGCGGCCAGGGTGCCCAGCGAGGCCAGCCGTTCCGCGTGGCGCAGCCGCTCGCTGGAGACGGCCAGCTCGTAAGCGTCGGAGGCGATCTTCTCGGCCTGGAGTATGGCCTCGAGGGTCTTGCGGTGCAGCTCGACGAAGACCGCGACCTTGGCCCGGATCACCTCGGGCAGGATCGGCGAGAAAACGTAGTCCACCGCGCCCAGCCGGTACCCCCGCGCCGTGTGCGCCTCGGACTGATCGATGGCGGAGATGAAGATGATCGGCGTATACGCCGAGCGGTCCCGCCCGCGGATGAGCTCGGCCGTCTCGAACCCGTCCATCCCCGGCATGTTCACGTCCAGCAGGACCACCGCAAAGTCGTGCGTCAGCATGAGCCGCAGCGCCTCTCGCCCCGACGCGGCCTTGTGCAGACGCACCCCCAGGGGCGTCAGCGCCGAATCCAGCGCAAGCAGCTTGACCGGGCTATCGTCGACGATCAGGATGTCGACCGGTTCTTCACTCATGGACTCGCTCCGCGTTGCGCCGGCGCGAGGCCTGCGCACGTCCGCCGGCCGCTCCCTCAGGGCTTGAACCAGACCCGCAGCAGCGCCAGGAGCTGCTCGGGGACCACGGGCTTGGGGATGTAGTCCGACGCCCCCGCCTCCATGCACTTCTCCCGGTCGCCGCGCATGGCTCGGGCCGTCAGCGCCACGATCGGCAGCCGACGCAGCCGGTCGATCGACCGGATCGCCCGCATCGTGTCGTAGCCGTCCATCTCCGGCATCATCACGTCCATCAGGACGATGTCCATGTCCGGGCTCGCCTTGAGCGTCTCGATCGCCGCCTTCCCGTTCTCGGCGTATCGCACGTCCATCTTGTACCGCTCGAGCAGGCTCGTCAGCGCGAAGATGTTCCGCAGGTCATCGTCGACCACGAGCACACGCTTGCCGGCCAACACCTCCGCATCTCCGGGCCCGCCGTCGGGCGCGCTGCCCCCGGCAGGGGCCTGGGCCAGCGCGGCCGGGCGCAGCACGGCGTCCAGCTCGCCCCGCAGCTCCTCCAGCGAGCCGGCGTTGCGCAGGTTGACCGGCCCGGCCCCGTTGGACCGGCGGACGGGCCGTCGGCCCAGCATGATCAGGGGCAGCTCCCGCAGTGCGTCGTCGCGGGCGAACTCCTGGATCAGCTTCTGAGCACCCATGTCGGGAAGCGGGTTCCGCACGATCACGCAGTCCACCGGGCTCTCCCGGACGGCGGCGAGCGCCTCGACGCCCGAACCCTTCAC
>JBGPJM010000005.1:0-56415 GCA_041485385.1 Phycisphaerae bacterium
CCGTGTTGGAGAGAAACACCAGCCCCGAGCGCCACGCCGCGCCGATCCGCTTGACGAAATAGTCGCCGATCGTATCGCCGGCGGCGACCGGCTCCGCGGGGCGGTCCTCGGCGCGGATCATGACCAGCACGGTCGCCAGCGAGACCAGCCGCCCCAGCCGCTCGCGCTGGGCCGTGAGCTGCTCGATGTGCTGGCGGATGTCGGAGATCTTGTCGCGGAGTTCCAGGATTTCCTTCAGGGGGGCGCTGTCACGCTTGGCGAGCAGGTCGAGCAGCTCGGTCTCGACCCGCTGCTCGTTCCGCAGGCGGGCCTCGAGGTCGACGACCTGGGCGGTCACGTCCTCGCCGCCCGAGGATTCGGCCCTGACCTCCCCCACGGCGCGGAGGGCGTTGAGCACCTCGCTCAGGCGCGGGGCGGCGACGCGGAGCGTCATCGTGCCGTACAGGCTCGGGCCGGTGCCGGTCAGCGACGATTCCTGCATGTACTCGCCCTGCGCCTCGCTCACGAGCATGGCGGTCTTGAGGAAGGCCGCGCGGACGTCCTTGGAGGTCAGCTCGATCGTGGCCTTGCGGATGACGGCGCGATCGGCGGGCGAGGATGGTTGCTCTTTCAGCGCGTCTGGTGCGGACTTCGCTTCGTTCTCGAACCGACTCGGAGTTCCGCCGATGACTCCTCGCAGGAGGCCCTGATCGCCGCCCTGCTCATTCTCGGGGGCCGCCGCAGGGGGGGCGGAGCGCGGGGAGTCCAGATCGACCACGACGTTCGTACCGCCCGCTATCTCCCTGCCAAGTCTGAGACTCTCGGCGAGCTCTGCCCTTGACATCGCGGCCGATCCTTCGTTGACATGGCTCGAATGTCCGCTCATCCTCGCCGACCCCACCGGGAACATCGACGACCCAACAATCGCCAGCACCACCATCCCGATCGCCCCCAGCGCCAGCATCGCCGCGGCACGCGGGATGGGCATCCTCGCGATCGTCGTCCAGATGCTCACCCACGGCGTCCCCGCTCCCGCGCGCCCGAGCGACCCGCGCCACAACTCCGTCGGGCCGCCGCTCCACGTCGTGAGCTCGGCCAGCTCCCGCTCCAGCTTGTCGGTTTCCTGTTCGCTCATGCCGCCGTCTCCGCCGCGAGCGTCTCGCGCAGTTCCTTCAGGGCCGCGTGCAGGCGCGACTTGATCGTCCCCAGCGGGATCCCCAGAACCTCGGCCGCGATCTCATGGGTCATCCCCGCGTGGTAGCACACCAGCAGCACCTCGCGCTTGTCGTCGTCCAGCTTCTCCATCGCCCGGCGCAGGTCGGCCAGCGGCTCCTCGCCCGCGCCTCCAGAGCCGGCCGCGCCGCCCTCGCGCCCCGTCATCACCGCCGATCCCTTCCCCGCCGTCAGCCTTTCCAGCACATCGGGCGACGACTCCGCACCCCCGGCCGCGCCCATTGTCCTGCACTGGTTCACCAGGATCCGGTACACCCAGGTCCGGAAGCTGCTGCGCCCCTGGAACCCGTCGGCGAACCGGATCACGCGCACCCACGTCTCCTGCACCGCGTCGCAGGCCAGGTCCCGCCGCCCGCCGAGCATCCCCTGGGCCAGCCCGAGGAGCCCCGCCTCGTACCGCGCGGCCAGCGCGCCCAGCGCCGTGCGACCGCCGCGCACGAACTGCTCCAACAGGGCTTCATCGCTGACGGTCGGTTGGTCCATCTGGGCCCTCGGCACCAATGTAGACCGGCGCGGCCGGGGTTTGGTTCGCGCGAAACACCAGAAATCGGCGCCAGCGTCGGAGGGGGTCGAGGAACGTCCGATGCAGAGCGCTAAGAGTCCTCACGAAGTGCGGCCCGTAGGTCCCGTGCCCCGTGGAGTACCCGCACGATCGTCAAGGTGCGCTCCTCGGCGCGATAGAACACCAGGTAGTTTCGAAAGCCGACCACCGGGAAGACGCGCACGTTCCGCAGCCGGGGCTCCCTGGATCGCCAGGCGCGGCCGGCACCGGGCATTTCCGCAAGCAACGCGAAGGTCCGTTGTGCATTCACCAGCAGCCGATCCGCCGCCGACGGGCTGTCGCGCCCGATGAAGACGTAATGGTTTAGCAAGTCGCGCTTGGCGCGATCCAGGCGCAGAATCTCGCGCTTCATGCCGACTTGCGCCCTGAGCCCCTGGCGAGTCTTCGGCGTCCCTGCCGCCGGATATCGGCCCAGTCCGCCTGGGTCATCGGCCTGGCAGGCCCGGCAGCGAGCGCCTCGAGCAACTTGCCGTCCACATCGGATGCGCCAGCCTTCCACCTGGCCTCGCGGACCAGGTGCTGGATGAACTCACTGGCGCTCTCAAAGCCCCCGACGGCGACCTGCTGGTCGATCCATTCTTTGACCGGCTTGGGGAGCGACACCCGCATGCTTGCCTGGTTCGACATAGCCCAAGTCTAGCGGCCGTGTTTCGGCGGCGAGCCGTCTCTGTTGACCGTGTCGGCTTTCGCGGGACGGCCTTATTACGTCGGCGTCCTCGTCCCCGCCGCCGTCTTGACCTGCGGCGCGCGTGTCACCGCCGTCGGCACCGGTCCTGCCGCGGCCAGGTCCTGGCACCGGATATTCCTGAACGACACGTTCCCCATGTGCACCTGAAGGCCGATGTACCCCCAGGCCGGGTCCGCCGCCGGCGCCCTGCCCCGGTAGCCGTCGTTGAGCGTCGCCGTGGTCGTCCCCTGGCCGTTGATCCGCACCGTGTAGGTCTGGCCCCGGACGGTGATCTCCATCGCGTTCCAGTCGCCCCATTGCAGGCGCGGCCCACGTCTGTAGACCTGCTGACCGGGCGCCGGCCCCACGGGGACTTTGTAGAGCGCCCCGGTCGTCTGCTCCGCCTTGCCGTCGGGCCGGCCCATCTCGTCGATCTGCACCTCGTACCCGGTCGTCACCGCCGCCCATGCGGGGTTGTCGTAGGCGTCGCTGATGGCGGGGTTATCGCTGCGCGGCACCGGCAGGCGCGGGTCCCGGAAGCGCACGAAGACGCCGGAGTTGTCGGTGTCGGCCGCCAGCCTGAACTCCAGGCGGAGCACGAAGTCGCCGAACGTCCTCTTCGCGTAGAACAGCAGGCCCAGGTCGTCGCCGGGCTTGGCCACCAGCGCGCCGCCCGCGAGGCTGAAGAAACCCTTGCCGACGAACTGCCAGCCCTTGAAGCTCGCCTCGGTCCCGTCGAAGAGGGCGGCGAAGCCCGGCTCGGGTCCTGCCGGTGTACCCGCGCTTGCGGTCGTGGCCATGGTTGTCCTCCCGGCGCGATTGGCAGGTCGCGGTCCGACAGCGTAGGCCGCCCGCGCCGTCCGCCTATGAAAACAGCCGGGCGGGCACGCCACCATACGTGTCCGCCCGGCCGCGTTGTCGGTCAGCGTTCGCCGTCGAACGCGCTATTTCTTGACCGGGACCGGCGCGGGCGCCGGAGGGGCCTTCTTTGGTTCTTCCTTCTTCGGCTCGTCCTTCTTGGTCTCGAGCTTGGTCCCGTTGATCGCGGCGTCGACCGCCTTGACCACCTCGTCCTTGGTCACAGTCCCCTGGAACGACTGCACGATCCTCCCGTCACGATTGATCACGCACAGGCTCGGGAAGCCGACGACCTTGTAGCTCGCGCTGATCTGGTCCGCCTGCGGCACGATCGGGAACGTGAGCTTCTGCTCCTTCGCGTGGTCCGCGGCGTCCTTGGGCGACGACTCGCGGCAGGCCAGGCCGTACACCTTCACGCCCTTGTCCTTGTACGTCTCGTAGACCTCCTGCGCCACCTTGTTGGTCAGGTCGGACTTGGGGAACATCGTCCCCCAGAAGCTCAGCACCACCACGCTCCCCTTCGCCGCCGAGAGCTTCACCGTCTGGTCGTTGCTGTCGCGGGCCTCGAAGTCGGGCGCGGCGCTGTCGGGGCCCAGAAGCGGCGAGGGCTTCTCGGGGATCGGCTGGTCGACCGGGGGATTCGCGGCGTCGGGCTGGGGCTTGACCTGTTCGTTCTGCTCGTCGAGCTTGAAGCCGTTGGGAAGGGGGATGGCCAGTTCGGTCGCCTTCAGCTCATTGGTCTTGACGTCCCAGATCTCGGTCCCCTGCGCCAGCGGCTCCTTGCCGCCGCCGAACGCTTGCTCGATCTTACGGGGGAGGTGGTCGACGACGGCGATGTACCACGTCGTGCTGCGCTCGCCGTTGTTCCAGGAGGCCCTCACCACTTGGCACGCCTCGCCGTGCACCTCCGTGGCGCCGGCCATCTCCAGCTTCTCGGCCTTGAGATCCTTGGCGAACGGGGCCGCCTCGGTGAACTCGAGGATCGCCAGCTGCTGGCCGCGGCTCAGGAACCGCTGCTGATCGGTGCGGTCGACGAACGGGCGCTTGAACAGGACGTTGGCCGGCGCGTCCAGCCACGAGATGGTCTTTCCGTCGGTGGAGACCTCGAACTGGGCCTTGCCCTTGCCGGGCTCGGCCACCTGCCCCTTGGCCCAGATCGGCGACCGCTTGGGGTCGCCCCCCGCGCGGATCTGCTTCACCTCTCCGTCGCCGTCGATCAGCGCCGCCAAGGCGCCGACGCCGTACTTCTTCGACTTGTAATGGATCCCTTTGAGCTGCTGGATCCCCTTGGCGGACTCGTTCAGCACCGCCGCGGCGTCGTCGGCGATCTGCGCCGTCGCCGCCGAGCCACACACCAGGACGACGGCGAGCGTCGCCACGCCAACCTTCCACGTCTTCATCCGATACTCCCTCGAATCAGGTAGAAAGAATGCTGTCTTGACGAGCCCTTCAGAGCGCGCAATCCCAAGACTATCAGTCCGCCCAATGCTAGCCGCGCGGTGACGATTTGCACGCGGCCTTTTACACACCGTTTACAGACCCAGCATGATCGACCGCCCCCCCTCTCCCCCCCCGCGCTTTCCGGCCTAGCGCACCTCCAGTTTCAGCAGTTCAGCCAAAGCTGCGCCCGGGTCGGGGTGGCGCATGAGGTGCTCGCCGATGAGCACGATCCGGACCCCGTGCCGGCGGAGGCGATCAAGGTCCGAACAGCTGGTGATCCCCGATTCGCTCACCAGCACGCTGGTGTCCTCGACCATGTCGGCGAGGCGGACCGTGTGCCCGAGGTCCACCTTCATGGTCGTGAGGTCGCGGTTGTTGATCCCCAGCAGGCCGTAGGCGCGGTGCGGGAACCCCACGTGGGGGCGCACGCGGAGCAGGCTCTCGATCCCGTGCGCCTCCAGCAGCGTGGTCAGGCGGAGCTGCTGGGCGAGGATGAGCATGTCCACCAGCTGCGACTCGTTGAGGCACTCGGCGATAAGCAGGACGGCGTCGGCGCCGGCGGCGCGGGACTCCCAGAGCTGCCACTCGTCGATGATGAAGTCCTTCCGCAGGACCGGCAGGGGCACCGCCTCGCGGATGCGCTCGATGTGCGAGATGTGCCCGCCGAAGAACTTCTCGTCGGTGAGGCAGGAGATCGCCGCGGCCCCGTTGGCGTGGTACCGTCTGGCGACCGCCGCGGGGTCGAACCCGTCGCCGTCCAGCTCCGGGCGCATGAGCCCGGCGGAAGGGCTCCTGCGCTTGATCTCCGCGATGACCGAAACGTGCTCGGGCGTGGGGTGGTGGGTGACGGCCGCGAAGAAGTTGCGCGGCGCCTCGGCCTGCGCCACCAGCGACTCCAGCTCCTTAAACGGAACCCTGGCCTTGGCCGCATCCACCTCGCGTCGCTTGTGTTCGACTATCTCTCGCAGCACATCCGCCATCGCGGTCATTGTTGGCGTGTGTTTCATGGCATTCCCGGCGCTGGGCGCCCCGCCGTCCGGCGCCGGCGCGCCCGTGCCGGCGATCCCCGGCGCGGTTCTTGCGCAGGCGACGTGGGGCATCGGGTGGTTCGACGCCGTGACCCTCCTGGCGGCGGCGGGCGTGCTGGTCCTCCTGTGGAAGAAGGACATCATCCGGCCCGGGTCGTTCACGCACATCGGGCAGCGCGACCTCTCGGGAATGCCGGCACTCATCTGGTTCTGCTCCGGCGCCATGATGTTCTTCGCGCCGGCGCTGGGCGTGGGGATCGCCATGGCCCTGCCGGCTTGCCTGGTGGGGACCGATCCGTCCAATCGATTCACCGCGACCACGTCGCTGGCGGGGTACGCGGTGGGGTACGCCACCGCGGCGTTCCTCCTGTACCTGCTCACTCCCCGGGCCGCGCCGGGGAGCGGCCTGAGGGCGCGCTGGGGCGATGTGCCGCGCGGGCTGGTCGCCCTGGTGCTCGTCGCGCCGATCCTGCTGGTGGTCGGCGCGGCGTCGGTGATCGTGACGACATTGATCACCGGGCACGCCCCGCAGGCGATCAACCACGAGACGCTCCAGAAGATCGTGGACGAGCCCGGCAGCCCGTGGAGCTGGGCGCTCGTGGCAGCGGCGGTGCTGGGGGCGCCCGTGGTGGAGGAGCTGACGTTCCGCGTCTTCCTGCAGTCGGCGGTGCTGCGGGTCACCGGGCGCACGTGGACGAGCATCCTGATCACGGCGACGATCTTCACCTCGGTGCACGCCGGCGTGGCGGAGTGGCACACCTTCCCGGTGCTGCTCACCCTGGGGGTGGCGCTGGGGGTGGCGTACGAGCGGACGAGGCGTCTGGGAGTGCCGATCGTGATGCACGCGGTGTTCAACCTCTTGAATGTGTTGCTGGCGATGGGGATGAGGGGGTAAGGAGGCGGGGATGGGGTGACAGAGCGGAGACGGAACGGGCGGAGCGGCAAGGCACGCGACGAGAGGCCATGACGACCGGGTCGCTGTCGCGGCGGCTGGCGCGGATCGAGGCCGATCGGCCGCCCGCTGCTTGCCGCGAGTGCCGCGGGGACCTGGGCGTGCAGTTCGTCTTTCACGACGAGTTCGACCGGGCGCTGGAGGCCGTGAAGGCGTGCGCGGCGTGCGGCCGCGGCCCGGACACCGTGATCAACATCGATCCCGTCAACCCCAGGCCCCTGCCGGAAGGCACTTGACCATCATCTACCGCACCGGCCTTTCAGCGTCTCCCGCGCTTGGCGGCGGGTGGCCGTGGCAGCCAGCGGCCCGCGGCGCGCCGGTAGTCGTTGTAGCTCGCGCCGAAGTCCCGGGCATTGCGCGGCTCCTCAACCGCAACGACGAACGCGTGGAACGCGAGCGCCGCGAGGAGCGCGTAGGCCAGAAGAGCCGGGGAGCCGAACCACGCCGCGAGCCCGACAATCACCAGCACCTCCCCGATGTTCATCGGGTTCCGCACCCACTGGTACGGTCCGCGGTCCACGAGCCTGCGGGTCGGCCGCGCCGGGGAGGGAGTGCCGCCCCCGTACTTCTGGAACAACGTGATACACCATGCCTGCAGCCCCGCGCCGCTCACGGCCGCGACGGCGCCCGCGACGCGCAGACTCGGGCCGGGGTGGCGGACAACGCCGAGCGCATCCTCGACTGCCAGGCACGCCCATGGGAGAAGCACGACCGTCACGGCGTAGTAGGCGGCGTTGATGAGGATGTTGGCCACGGTCAGGCGCATGTTGGTGACCCTGCACGGTCACGATACGCGCCGCACCGTCGGTGAGGTGATCCGTGGGGAGTAGCCTGCTGCGCCGCCTGGCCCGGCTTGAAACCCCGCCCGTTGGCCGACGTTGCCCCGAGTGCGGCCTCGGGCCGGGCGGGCGTACGTGTTGGCCTGCGCGTCGGCAACAACGAGGATGGGCCTGCCGCGGGCTGTCACCGATGGCCATCGGGCCGCGCCGCGACGTCGGAAGGTCTGGCAGAAAGGTCTGACATGCTGCGATGGCGATTGTTCCCGCTGGGGTGGCTGGGTCTATTGGGTCTCTTGGGGCTGTTGGGCTTGATTGATGGCTGGCTCGGGTTCCTTGGGTTCCTTGGGTTTCTTGGGTTCCTGGGAGTCCGCCGCGGCGGCGGAGCGATGCTGGAGCGCGACGCCGAGGCCCGGGGTGACGACGGTGGCGTCCGGCGATGAGCGACGCCGCCACGACCGTCGTGCTGAAAGTTCCGCCGCCGCTGATCTGGCAGCGCCGGCACACGGGGAGGGCGTGATGGCGAGCCGCGCGCTGAGCAGGCGGCTGGCCCGGCTCGAGGGCGGGCGCGAAGCGGGCGGCGGCCCTGCCCCGAGCGGCGGCGGCGCTGGGCATCACGCGAGCCGGCGGCGAGCCCTGACCTTGGGCGGGTGGCGTTCGCTGTTCTCGGAGGGTGCGTTTGCGAGTATGATCCGCCCTCGGTCGCTTTTCCAGGAGGTCCGCAATGAACCCGTCCTGGATCAGGCCCCTCTTCGTCCTGGCCGCGGCTTACGACCTCGCCCTGGGCATCGGGGTGCTGCTTTTCTTCAGGCCGCTGTACGTGTGGGCGGGCATCACACCGCCGAACCACGACGCGTACGTGCAGTTCGGCGCGGCCGTGGTCGTGGTCATGGGCTTGGGCTTTGCGCTCGTCGCCGCGAACCCCGCCGCCAACCGCGGCCTGATGCTCATGGGCGTGCTCTTCAAGTTCGCGTACGCGCTTCCGGTGCTGGGCCACTACTTCTTCGGCAGCATGCCGGTAGTGTGGACGGTCTTCGCGTGGTGCGACCTGGCATTCGCCGCCGGATTTGCATGGGCGATGGCCGCGACTCGAACCGGCGGCCGGGGACGACGAGGCCAGTGAGAGATCATGGTTCCGCCGACGATCGCGCTCAAGAACTGAAGCCCGCGCCGGATCGGCCCCGTCTGGGTGCATGGCGCTGTGAAAACAGGGAACTTTCCCTATGCGCCGGGCGAGTTATCCCTCTGGTGCCGCCGCCGCCCGACGGTACATTTGTCATGGCATCGCACACGCCTCCGGAGCCGGCCATCCATGAGCCAGGTTGACGCCCAGCCGCCCCGCGCGGACCAAGCACCCGCGCACGCCCGCCGCGTCCACCTGCCCGTGCTCACCGGCGCATTGGGCGACTACCGCCCGGCCGTCAAGTCGGGGCTCCGGCGCTACCGCGCCCTCGTCCTCGCCTCGCTCTACATCCTCATGGCCGCGCACGTCGCCCACTGGCTCCTGGCCGGGCGCACCCTCGGCCCCGTGGTCTTCTCCGAATCGATGTACGCCCTGGAACTGGGGCGTGTGAACCCCGGCTTCATCTTCTTTGTCGTCGCCCTGGCCGCGACGCTGGTCTTCGGCCGGTTTCTCTGCGGCTGGGCCTGCCACATGGCGGCCCTCCAGGAGCTCTGCGGCTGGATGCTCGTCAAGCTGGGTATCCGCCCCCGCCCGTTCCGCGCGCGGCTTCTGGGCTATGTGCCGCTCGCGCTGGCCCTCTACATGTTCGTCTGGCCCACACTCAAGCGCGAGGCCATCATCCCGGCACTTCGGCAGTGGTGGCCCGGCGCCCTGACTCTCATCAAGCCCGTCGCCGAGTTCCCGGGCTTCTCCAGCGCCCTGATCACCGACAACCTCTGGTCCCCCCTCCCCGGCATCATCGTCTGCGTCGTGTTCCTGCTCATCTCCGGATTCGGCATGGTCCTCTTCCTCGGCGCCCGCGGCCTGTGCAGGTACGGCTGCCCCTACGGCGGCGTCTTCCGCTACGTCGAGCAGCTCGCGCCCGGGCGCGTCGTGGTGGACCCGGCTCTGTGCGACCGCTGCGGCCGCTGCACCGCCGTTTGCTCCACCGGCGTTCGCATCCTCGACGAACTCCAGGCCTACGGCATGGTGGTGGACCGGGACTGCGTCCGCTCGCTGGACTGCGTCAGCGTTTGTCCCACCGGGGCGCTCAAGTTCCGTTTCACCAAACCCGCGATCTTCAAGGTCAGGCCCGCTGTGCCGCGCACCCCGGTCCACTACGACGCCTCCTGGGGTGAGGAGCTGCTCCTCGTCGGCGCCCTCGGCCTGACCCTGCTCGTCGCCCGCGGCCTGTACGAACGCATCGGCCTGCTCATGGCCGTCTCCATCGCCATGTGCGTCGCCTTCGTCGCCTGGAAGCTCCTGCACCTCTTGCGCCGGCGCGACGCCCGCCTCCTGGGTCTTCAACTCAAACGCGCCGGCTCACTCCACCCCGCCGGCGTTGCGCTCGCCGGCCTGGGCCTCGTGATCTTCGCCCTGCTGGCGCACTCCGCGGGCGTGCGCATCCTGCTCTGGCGCGCCGGCCAGATCGACGCCCGCGTCACCATCGCCGCCGACCAGGTCTTCTCCGGCGACCCCGCCGCCATCCCCGCTCAGGCCAAGGCCGACGCCGCGCACGCCCTCCGCCTCTACAGCGCCGCCGCCCCCTTCACTCGCGGCGGAATCGCCCTGGCCGACACGCCCGGAGCAAACATCCGCGAGGCGTGGCTCAATCTCGTGGTGGGCAACGCCGCTCAGGCGGAAACCGCCCTCCGGCGCGTCGCCGGCGCCCCCATCCGCGCCGATGCGCCTCTGAACCGCGTCCTGGGCACGCGGGTCCCCACCGATGCGCTGGCCACGGATCTGGCGCGCACCATGCTCCTGCAAGGCAAGGCCACCGATGCCGCCGAATACCTCGCCGCCATCGTCGAGGCCAACCCCGGCTTCCGCCAGTCCCTGGACGCGCTGGTCGCCATCCACGCCCGCGCCGGGCGCGTCGATCAAGCCCAGAGCCTCTACCAACGCGCCCTCGACCGCTCGCCGCACGATGCGAACCTCCGCACCGCCCTCGCCGGCCTGCACCTTTCCCAGGGCCGCGCTCCGGCCGCCGTCACCCTTCTCCGCCAAGCCGCCCTGGACGCCCCGGCCGACGCCTATATCCGCCACGCGCTGGCCACCGCCGAGTTCTACGCCGGCGATATCGACGCGGCCGTCGACAGCATGACCCGCGCCGCACAGCTCGACCGGCACGCCGCTCCCACCCTCCTCCGCCAAGCCGCGGACATGCTCCAGACCACAGGCCGCGAGAACCAAGCTCGGGCTCTCGAAGACCAGGCGGCCGCCTTGGAAAACCAGCACCAGGCCGGCGCTCACCCTTGAATCCACCGGCGCGACCCCGCCGAATCCATCCCCGAGAACACCGCCGGCAAGCCCAGGGCGAACCGGACGGGCGACAGGCAAGCGACCATCCGTCACCTCTTGAGAGATGCTGGCATGCCATGACGCACGTGTCGGGTCAATGATCGCCGAGCCACCGGGGTCCGCGCTCGTCGAATGGCCGTGCCGCCTCCTCCACGGAGCGTAACCCTCAGGCGCCGCTGCTCGTCCGGCCCCCGAAAAGGACGGTCACACCGCGGGCCGCGTCGTAGACCACCGCGTGCCCGTCCCGCGGCGCGGGGCCGCTGACCGCCCGCCAGGTCCAGGCGGTCCCGTTCCATTCCCAGGTCTCGCCGTTGGCGCCGGAGCTGTTGCTGTAGGCGCCCCCGAAGAGGACGGTGACACCGCGGGCCGCGTCGTAGGCCATCGCGTGCGAGTACCGCAGCGAGGGATACAGCTGATTCCACTGAACCGGCTGCGCCCGCGCCGGCGCGGGTGCGAGCAGGCAAAGCCCGAGCACCGCGAGCACCAGGCCGAGGATGCGTGCCGGCAAGCGGCTGCAAAGCCCCGGGAACGTGGCACGAATGGACCCGGCCAACCCAGCGGCGCGAGCGATCAGGCTGATCATGTTGGAGTCCTCCTCCGCCCCTGTTGGGCGGGCACGCGTGCTCCATCCCTCATGCCGCCTGCTTCGCCGGGCATGACCGGGGCCGCCATGCATGTCGGATGGCGCGTCGAGCATGCCCGGCGGGCCTGCACGTATAACCGATCGGCGGCTCGAAAACAAGACACATTGATCTGGAATTGCGGAACTCCTGGCCCGACACCGGGCGGGAACGCCGTGCACGGCTTCCGTTCGCTGTGTCGGCCGGGAGTTCCCCTTTGCTGCTGCCGAATCAAGCCCTCAGAGCGTCGTTCGCGTGGAGAGCCGGCACTCTCAGGGGCTGCTTGAAGAAATCGCCGCTCAGTACGTGAAGTTCGCGTTGGGGTGGGTGCTGCCGGTGGAGTCGGGCGCCGAGTTGCCGCTGATGGCCGCGCTGGCGGGGATGGTGCGGTCGAGGATGGGGCCCACGACGTTGTTGGCGGCGATGACCCAGTTGATGGTGCAGCCCTTGACCGTGTTGCGAACGATGACGTTGCCGCCCGCGTCGACGAGCAGGCCGTAATCCGCGTAGGTCACGTTGTTCGATTCGATGCGGTTGGCCTGACCGAGGACGCGGATGCCGCCCTGGTTGCCCGCGGCGAGGCCGTCGCCGTTGCAGGTGTTGCCGCTGACGGTGCAGGAGTAGTTGACGGCGATCCCGTCGGACTGGTTGTTCCGGGTCATGCAGCCGGAGACCTGGCAGCCGTTGCCGGTGCTGATGCCGCGGGCGACGTTCACGTTGACGGTGCAGGCGGTGATGGTGCAGCCGTCGCCGGTGTTGATGCCGTTCATGGCGTTGTGGTACACCAGGCAGTCGGCGACCGTGCAGCCGGTGACGGTGCTGATGCCGCTGCTGGCATTGAACTGCGCCGAGCAGTTGGTGATCGTGGAGCCGCTGCTGGTGTTGATGCCGCTGCCCGTGTTGGACAGGGCCGAGCAGCTGGTGATCGTGCAGCCGATGTCGGTGACGATGCCGTTGCCGAAATTCTGGAACGTCGAGCAGTTGGTGACCGTGCAGCCGACGTCGGTGACGATGCCATTGCCGACATTCTGGAACGTCGAGCAGTTGGTGACCGTGCTGCCGTGGCCGGTGTAGATGCCGTTGCCGGCGTTCGCGCTGGCGAGCACGCCCTCCACGCGGCAGTTGAACGCAGGATCGCTCCCAAGGTCGACGCCGTCATCGCCCCAGTTGCGGACCGAGCCGTTGACCACCGCGATGTTACTCAGGAAGCCGGCGGTGACGCTCACGCCGTCGAAGGCCCCCATCCCGGCGACGCCCACGAGGTCGAAACCGTTGAGGTCGAGCGTGACGCCGCTGGCGGCGATGGCGATGCCGTGCTTGCCGGCGACGCCGGTGATGTTGCCCGTGAGGTAGTACGAGCCGCGCTGGGTGATCTTGAAGAGGCTGGTGGCGTCGCCGGGAGTGTTGGCGGCGCTGATAGCGATGCGCGGCTCGACCTCGGCGAGGGTCTTGTAGGTGGGAGCGACCGGCCCGGCGGGCGGGTCCAGCGGCCCGGCCAGGGCGACAAGAGCGCCGCATGCGGCCAGCACTGCGACGACGAGAGCCCAGCGGACGGTGTGGTGACGGCAAAGCATGGTGGGGTTCCTGATGGCGCGGATCTCCCCCTCACATCCGACCGTACCAGCAGGCCAGCACCGATGCAATGGAATTCCAGCGGCCAAAGGGCTCCGGACACGCCGGGCTACCGCCGCAGCCGCGGTCCGCCCCACCCGTTCTGCTCGGCGATCCGCACCGCGGCCTCCAGGGTGTGCGCGAGCGCCGGGGCCTCGGAGGCCTAACGAGGCGGTGGGCAGGTGAGGGGTGATGGGTGATGGATGATTAGGGTGGGAATATGAACTGTGGTTGCTGGCGGGTCGTTGGGATTGCGTAGAGGATGTGGCGGGGGGTCGGGGCGGGCGGAGGCCGGATGCGATGGCGGGCTGGACGTGGGCATTCTGGGCCGCGGGCGGGACGGTTGCGATGACCGGGCTGCTCCTCTGTGGCTGGGCCCTGCTCCGCGACCGCTCCCGCGGCCGCCGGCGCTGCCCGCGGTGCTGGTACGACATGAGCGGCGTGCCCGGCATGAAGTGCCCCGAGTGCGGGCGGACACCGCGCACCGAGAAGCGGTTCTTCCGGACCCGCCGCCGCTGGCGGTGGGCGGTGGCCGGAACGGCCTTGGCGACCTTCGGCGCCGGCACGGCGGCGGCGCCGGCGATCGCCAGCGGCGAGTGGGTGCTCTACGTGCCGCCGACGCTGCTGAACCTCGGGCTGTCGTTCTTCGACAAGGAGGCGCAAGCGGTGTATGCGACTCGTGTCGCTGGGAGCAGGACGACGAGCCGGCCTTGGAGTGTCGTCGGTCCGACAACGCAATGGCAGCGGCTGCTTCTTGCGCGCCGGTGCGGGCAGCTCCTCAGCGATCACGAAACAATGATCGCGATTCCCAGCACCCATCTCGGTGAGTTCTCCCGTCCGATCAGTGAGGAGGCGCTCTTCGCGCTGGCCGACCTCGGAAAAGAGGCAAGAGTTGCCGCCCCCGCGCTGATGCGTGCCTGCCGGGAAGATGTGGAGTCCGTGATCTGGGAACTCGACAGGTTGCATCCGAGCGTCGGCGTTCCCGTTCTGCGATATGTCATCCTGGAGCATCCCGAGGCTACTGCCCGTATCGAGGCATTGCGCAAGGGTGCGGCCTGGGCCGAGGCATCAGAGTCGCCGGGGATGGCACGAGCGATTGTCCGGGCGGCATCGGACAGGGACACCGCGGTGCGAGAGCAAGCCGTCAGCGTCCTGTCGCTGGCGGGACCTGGCCGACCGTCGTGCGTGCGGGCGCTCGAGCGGGCGCTGCACGACAAGGCGGAGCCCGTCCGGCTGAGAGCGGTGGAGGGGCTCAGTGCGATGTCGATGGGCGTGGATCAGTATGAGGCGAGCTCGGTGGCGCTGGCGGCGCGCCGGGCACCGCTGCAGGTGCGATGGAGTCCGCCGCCGGAGTTGCGGGTGCGTTTGGCGGCGTTGCTCGCATCGAGCCTGATGGACGAGTCGCCCCTGGTGCGCCGGCTGGCCGCGGCGTCGCTGGGGTTGATCGGCGCGGTGGCGGTGCCGCAATGCGAGGCGATGGCCCGGGCGTTCGAGCGGGAGAGCGATGACCAGACGCGGCTGGCGCTAGCTCTCTCGATCGAGCGGCTGCAGGGGACGATGTCGGCGCTCCCGCTCTTTGCGAAGCTGCTGGATGCCCCCGACGCGCAAGTGGCGAAGGCGGCCGCCTCACGGGTGCGCGAGGCCGCGGCGACGGGGCCGGATGCCATCAAGAGTGCGGTTGAGAAGGTGATCGGGGAGGGACACCTGGGGAAAGTGATCCAGGAGAGCGAAGCGCGATGAGCAACTGGGACTGGGCATTCTGGGCGGCGGGCGGGGTGGTGGCGATGGCCGGGCTGCTCCTCTGCGGCTGGGCCCTGCTCCGCGACCGCTCCCGCGGACGGCGGCGGTGCCCCCGCTGCTGGTACGACATGGCGGGGGTGCCCGGGCTGACGTGTCCGGAGTGCGGGAAGCAGGCCCGGAGCGAGAAAGGACTCGGGCGGACCAAGCCGCGCTGGCGCTGGGCGATGCTGGGGCTCGTGCTGATCACCCTGGGCGGGGGCGCGGCGGTCGTGCCCGCGGTGCGGAGCGGCGGCTGGGTCAACTATCCGCCGGTGTGGTCGCTGCAAATGGTCATGCGCTTCTTCGACAAGGAAGCTAAGGTCGAGTACGACCAGAGGTGGTCGCAGTCGGTGGGCCGCGCCGCGTGGCTGTCTCAGCGAGCGATGGCGAGGGCAAGACCGACCACACCGAGCACAACACAGTGGCAGAGACTGCTGGCGGCCAGACGCTGCACGGTCCTGTTGCGAGCGGCCCTCCGGACGCCTGCGGACGCATCCGGTGACCCGGGCGCATGGGGCGGTACGCAACTGCCAAGCGATCGGTTGCTCGACGGCCCGACGGGGGACGCGATGTACGCGCTGGGGTCGACGGGGGATGAATCACGCCTGGCCCTGCCTGTGTTGCTCCGCATACTGCAGTCCGACGACGTGGAGCTCAGGCACGCGGCCGCGCAGGCCATCGTGAGCTTGAAATCCGGCGGCTACTCCGCGGGGGCGCTCGCCCGCATGGTCCGGCGCAGCCCGAGCGGGTTGCTCCGCGAGGAGGCGGCGAACGTTCTGCGCGACCTTGGTGAGAAGGCCGGCGCGGCCGGCCCCGCGCTCCGGCTCGCGATCGAGTCGGATGGACTGCCGGCGGTCCGCGCGGCGGCGGCGCACGCGCTCGCGACGGTAGCGCCCGGTTCAGAATCAACGCTCGCGTCGCTGGAGCGGGCGATCGCGGATCAGGATGCGGTCGTGCGATGCGCGGTCGTCAATGCGCTGTCGTTGCTGGCGATGCGAGAGCGCAACGATCGGGTTGCGGCCACGGACGCCGGCGCGAGTGTGCAGCGGGCACCGGCCGGCACCTCGATCGAGCCGCGCGTCGTCGAAGCCCTGAATGGTGTGCTCGCCGATCCAGACCGGGAGGTCAGGAGCACGGCGGTGCGCGCATATGCCGGATGCGACGATGCGTTGCCCATCCTGCGGTGGAGGTGGGATGTCGAGGCCGATGAGGAGGTGAGGCTGGCCATCGCCGAGTCGATCAGTCAACGATGGCCGGGCCCGTGGTTCGCAGGGGAGCTGGCCGAGATCATCGAGCATTCCACCGACGACGGGTCGCTGTGGGCGATGGGGCTGGTCGCCAGGTTCGGCGCGGCGGCCGAACCCGCGGTCCCGGCGCTGGCGAGCGCCGCGAGGACCCGCCCCCGGTGGATATCGCTCAGGATGATCGACACGCTGGCCGGCCTCGGGCCCATCAGCGTGCCGTCCATCGTCGGACTCCTGGCCGACGGCCCGTTGCACGCCCGGCGCGAGGTGGCGACCAAGCTCGGGAACGGGTATTGGGAGGTCCCGGCGCAGTGCGACGGGCTGGTCGCGGCGCTGGGCGACAGTGACGCGATCGTGCGCCTGTGGGTGGTGCGGGCGCTCGGGAGGGCGTGCGGTGACGAGGTCGGCGCGTGCCGGCGGGTCTGCGAACTTCTCACCACCGATGACGACCCGATGGTCAGGCGCGAATGCGCCCAGTACCTCGGATGGGAGGGCCGGCGCTGCGAGGGCGCGGGCACCGCGCTCGCGAGTGCCATGGACGACGCAAACGTGCTCGTCCGGCACGCCGCGGCGACAAGCCTGGCGGCGCTGCGGGACGCCGGGCGGGTAGAAGAATCACGGGCCGGGCTGGAGCGGGCGCTTCACGACAAGGATGACGCGGTGCGGAAGATCGCGGAGAAGTCGCTACGCGCCGAGAAGTGACGGAATGTGACCCGGAGTTCATGATGGCAGGCTGGGACTGGGCATTCTGGGCCGCGGGCGGGGCGGTGGGGGTGGTTGGGCTGTTGCTGTGCGCGTGGGCGCTCCTGCGGGATCGCGCTCGTGGCCGCCGGCGGTGCCCGCGGTGCTGGTACGACATGAGTGCCGTACCCGGCATGAAGTGCCCTGAATGCGGGCGAGAGGCGAGGACCGAGAAGGCGCTGTTCAGGACCAAGCCGCGGTGGCGGCGGGCGGGGCTGGGGATGGTGCTGGTTGTGCTCGGGGGCGGGACGGCAGTCGTGCCGACGGTGGCAAGCGGGGTGTGGGTGCTGTGGGTGCCGCCGCGGGTCCTCAACTACGGGCTGTCGTTCTTTGATGGGCAGGCGAGACGGGAGTATGAACTGGCGGTCGGGCCGCGGACGACGTGGTCGCCGGGGTTGGCGATCCCCTCGGGCGTACGGTCGCAATGGCAGCGGTTGTTGATGGCCAGGCGCTGCGCCGTGCTCCTGGGTGACACGTCCACAAAGGGCGAGGTCCCCGAGCGGGGTGGCAGCGACAAGCCCCTCACCTGGGAGGTCCGCGAGGAGGCACTCTACGACCTGCCCGCGCTCGGTCGGGAGGCCCGCGTCGCCGCCCCTGCGCTCATGCGCTGCACACGGCACAATGACGCGTTCTGCGGCGAAGTCATTGGCAGCTTTGCATACCTGCACCCGAGTGTCGGCACGCCCCTCATCCGGCGCGTCACCATGAAGAGTCCGGACCCCTCCATCCGCAGCCTCGGACTGAGCGCGGCGGCCGACGCCTTCCCAAGGGTGCGCTCGCTCGCGGGCACTATCGAGGCGGCCGCCCTTTCAGATAACGACGCGACAGTTCGGAACCAGGCCGTGGAAAACCTGCCGCTCACGGCCCCCGGAGAGCGATGGAGCATGCGGGTACTCGAGCGCTCGCTCGGCGACGACGTGGCAAGGGTCCGGCTCACAGCCGTCCAGTCTCTGAGCATCATCTCCAAGGGCGTCTCGCGGTCGGGCATGGCAAGATGGGTGCCGCCTCCGGAAACCTCGCGCGACATTGCCCGTCTGCTCGCCCTGAGCCTGCACGACCAGTCGCCCATCGTGCGCCGCGTCACAGCAACGGCGCTGGCGATGATGGGGGACCCGGCCCTCCCGTACGGAGACGACATGCTGCGGGCGTACCAGCGCGAGCGCGACGGCGAGACCCAGATGGTGCTTGCGATATCGCTCGGGCGGTTGAAGGGAATGGAGGCCGCCCTCCCGCTCGTGGCGCAGCTGCTGCATTCCAGCGACGAATCGGTCTCAAGCGCCGCACGGTCGTGGTTGCGCCGACAGATGGAACACGGTCCGGAGGAACTCAGCCGGGGCGCGCGGACAATCCTGGAGTCGGCCGACAAGGACGGAGCGACGTTGGAGAGGAACGGCCCGCGATGAACCGCTGGGACTGGGCATTCTGGGGCGCGGGCGGGGTGGTGGGCGTGGCCGGGCTGCTCTTATGCGCCTGGGCGATGTTCCGCGACCGCTCCCGCGGGCGGCGGCGGTGCCCGAGGTGCTGGTACGACATGAGCGGTGTGCCGGGGATGAAGTGCCCGGAGTGCGGGCGGGTGGCGAGGAGCGAGAAGAGGTTCTTGAGGACGCGCCGGCGGTGGAGGTGGGGGGCGGTGGGGGTGGCGATTGGGCTGCTGGGGGCGGGGACGGCGCTCGTGCCGGCCGCGAGGTCGGGGACGTGGGTGGCGTATGTGCCGGTGCCGGCCTTGAACATGGTGCTGTCGCGGTTCTCCAAGGCGGCGGAGAAGGAATACGCCGCGGCGACTCCGACGGCGGTGTCCGGAGGAATGCTCCTCAGCATGTCTGGCCCTGGCCCCCTCCCGCCGGGGTTCTCGGCGAAGCTCGATCGGTGGCAACGGCTGCTGGTCGCGCAGCGCTGTGCAACGCTGCTGACGGCGGAGGTTGCCGCCAGTCGCCCGGCCGGTGACGATGAAGGCTGGGAGAGGATGATCAGCAGCCCTTCTTTGACGGCACGGAGCACCGCCTCGCTGATGCTGCCGCAACTGGGGATCGAGGCGAGACCGGCACTGACCGTGCTGTTCGAAATGTTGCGGACGGGGGACCCCGGGCTCCAGGAGAGCGCCGGTCTGATCCTGGGCGAACTGAAGCCGGAGACGGGGAACATCCTGGGACGGCTGAAGGGGATGCTGAAGTCTCCCTACTCACCCGCGCGCGAGGGGCGTGCATCGCCCTGGCTTTTTTCGGGCCGGACGCGCACTCGGCGGCGAAGGCGGTGGCCCGGCTCATCCGCAACGACCCCTCAGCAAGGGTGCGGGCCGCGGCGGTCTTCGCGATACCGATGATCGCGCCGGATGACGAAACGAGCACGATGCTCGCGGCGTGCTTCCAGGATCGCGATCGGATGGTGCGGCTCGCCGCGGTCCGGTCGATGGGCTTGCTGATGGGGCTATCCGGTTCCTCGAAGGTGATTGCCGGGCTCGCGGACGCGGACTGGCGCGATTACCAGGCGCGCCGCACGTCAGCGATCCGGCCGACGGGCTCGGTCGCGGTCCTGGCGGTGGCCACTATCCAGAGCGCGCTGGCGGACCCCGAGCCCGAGGTCCGCATCGCGGCGGCGAGGTTCCTCTGGATTCAGTGGGCTGATGCCGCGTCGGCCGCGGAGGCGCTGATGAGCGCGATCGAGCGCGAGCCCGAGGCGCGTGTGCGCCGGGTGATGGTCCGCGCACGATCGGCGATCGGGCCCACGGCGCGGCTTGTGCCGTACCTGATCGACATGCTGGACGGAGGAGGAGGAGAGGCGGGAGGGGTGGCCACCGAGGACTGGGTCACGGCGGCGATCGAGCTCGGGCGGTACGGGGATGAGTCGCTGCCGGCGATCCCGCGCCTGCTGGTGCTCGCTGGTCCATCGTCCGGAAGAGATGCGATGATCGTCGTCGGCTGTTTGAGGCGGCTGGGGACGGGCGCAGCGCCGGCGCTGGGGAAGTTGCTGGAGGATCCGCGCGTGGCGATCCGTCGCGCGGTGGCCCAATCCCTGCGGACGCCGCCGATGGATCCGTGCGGGGAGATCGCCGCGCTGGGGCGGGCGCTGGACGATCGGGACGCGGAGGTCCGGCTGGAAGTGGTGTGCGCGCTTTGGCGCTGCCCCAGCGAGGCGCAGGCGTACCTGGAGAAACTGGGTGAGTTGCTCATGCTCGATGCCAGCAAGGAAGTGCGACAGAACGCGGTGCTGGCGGTGTTGATCGTCGGCGGCGATTCCGCCCAGGCGGTGCAACTGGTCGGGGAGGCGCTCCACGATTCGGAGGAGCAAGTGCGGTACCTCGCGGCGGCGCGCCTGGCGCTGCTGGGGGCACGAGCGGCGCCCGCTCAGGAGGCGCTGCGGAGTGCGCTGGAGGACTCGTCCGGTGCTGTGCGCAGGACGGCCGCGGAGGCGCTGCGGGCGATCGATGGGGGGAAGTGATGGTGGTGAGTGGTGGGGAACGCGGGGGGCTGCCGAGCCACAACCGGCGGTAACATTCCCTCATGGGACTCGACGGCGTCGAGATCATCATGGGGGTCGAAGAGCGGTTCAGGGTCAGGCTCCCGGATGCGGCCTGTTCCCGCGTCCGCACCGTTGCCGATCTGGCCGCGTTGGTTCTTTCGCAACTGCCCAAGGGCACCGGGGTGTGCCACACCGCGCATTCGTTCTACGAGGTCCGGAATCTGCTCGCGACGCACGCGAGCATCGAGCGGCGGCGCATCCGTCCCCGGGCTCGCCTTGCGGATCTGCTCGCGCCGAATCAACGACGACTGTGGACGAAGCTCCGCAAGCGCGACAGGCGTCTGCCCGGCCTGGTGGCGAAGGATCGGCATGATCGCGCGTTCCTATGGCTGTGCGCAATCCTCGCGGTTGCCTGGCTTGTGGCCGCCGCGGCGCTCTGGGGTGCGTACGGAGGCGGCTTGGCCCTCGCGGCGTCCGCTGCCGCGCTGGTGATCGGCGTCCTGGCGCTGGAGAACATCGATTACCACTGCCGGCGGCACCTGCCGGTGGGAATCGAGACGGTCGGCGATCTGGCACGCGCCATCGTGCCGATCGAGATGCCGCGGAGTGGCCCCGGTGAACGTCTCATCGCCCAGCAACGGGTTCTCGATGAGGTGCGCAGGATCACGGCCGAACAACTCGGGCTCCCGCTTGAGAGGGTGCTGCCGGAGTCCGACTTCGTGAAAGATCTCGGCGCGGGCTGAGGTTCGGACGCGGACCAAGCAGCCGGTCCTGAGCCTGTCCTGAATCTGTTGCGCGAGCAGTCCGGCGCGGGCGGTGCACATCGGCCTGAAGGGCTGCTCGTACATCGCCGGCAATCGGTGGGAATCTGAACCGCGGGTGCCGGCGGGCCGTTGGGACTGCGTAGAGGAGGTGGCGGCGGGGGACGGACGGAGGCCGGGCACGATGGCAGGCTGGGACTGGGCATTCTGGGCCGCGGGCGGGGTGGTGGCGGTGGCCGGGCTGTTGCTCTGCGCGTGGGCGATGTTCCGCGACCGCTCCCGCGGGCGGCGGCGGTGCCCGAGGTGCTGGTACGACATGAGCGGGGTGCCGGGGATGAAGTGCCCGGAGTGCGGGCGGGAGGCGCGGAGCGAGAAGATGTTCTTTCGGACACGGCGGCGGTGGAGGTTGGCCGCGCTCGGGGCCTTTGTCCTGATGCTCGGTGTCGTCACTGCCGCGGCCCCTGCGGCGGCGAGCGGGCACTGGGTGCTGCACACGCCTCCATCGCTCCTCGGCCTGGTGCTGTCGTTGTTCGACAGCCGGGCCGAAGCCGAGTATCAAAGCGTAATAGCCAGCAGGGCTCGCGCTGGTCCCGCGTACCCGCCGAATGGCCTCTTTTATCAATCTGCCCCGGCGGCGCCGCTCTCCGTGTCGCAGATGTCGCAGTGGCGCAGGCTGCTGGTGGCGCGCCGGTGCGCGGTGCATCTGGAGACCGATGATTTCTCCGGACAAGCCGGGCGTGCGCAAGGCGCGGTCGCGCTCGAGCTTCTGCGAGTGCTCGGGGACGACGCGCGACCGGCGATGCCGGCGGTCGCGAGGATGATGGCGGCGTCGGAGGTCAGGCGGACGTCGGCCATACGGGTGCTGATCGATGTCCCGCCGGCATGTTCGGCGAGCACCGTCCGAGCTCTGTTGAGATCCCCGGACGTCGAGGCTCGTCTCGCCCTGCTGCAGGCATTCCGCTTGGGTGTCCCGAGTGCGCCGGATGTCGTAACCCGCGTGGCGTTGCTGGCGCGGACGAGCAAGGATGTCCGCGAGCGCCGGGCGGCGGTGAGGGCGATCGGAGTGATCGGCGACGATGTGCGGATCATGGAGGTGGGCAGCGCGGCAATGAGAGACTCCGACGACACCGTGCGGCTCGCCGCGACGAACATCGTCGCGGGGTCGCCCGGTGCGCCCAATGGCCCGGTGTCAACAAGGATGATAATGCTGAGCCTCCCGCGTTTGGATCTTGGCGCTGAGCGCGCGTCGCTGTTGGTGCGAGCTCTCGACGACGAAGCGACGCCGGTGCGAGCGGAAGCGGCGCGGGTGCTTTACGAGCACGCCGGCGCCCTGCTAACTCAGTTCGCGAAGGAGCTGGTCCGGGCAGCCGAGCGTGAGTCCGACCAGGGCGTCCGGTACGACCTGGTCCGTGCGGCGCGAGCGGCCGTGCCCGAGGAAGAGCGTGCAGCACAGGCCATCAAGTCGCTCCGGGACCTGTCCAACCCGATCGTCTTGTGGGCGATCGCGGAGGTCCAGCGCGCCGGCGAGGGACCGGCCCCGGTGGCGCCGCTGCTGCTCGAGGTGGCAAGGCGGAACGACCCGGAGACATGTGGGCCGGCCATCTTCGCGCTCCGCTCGATCGGCGAACCCGGCGTCGCGCCGCTCGTGGAGTTGCTCGCGGACCTGCGCCCGGGAGTCCGGGTGAGCGCCGCCAGCGCGCTGGCGGATATCCCGGACCTCGCGTGCGACGTGGCCGCCGCACTGCCGCCGCTGTTAGACGACCAGATGGAATACGCCCGCCTCGCGGCCGTGCGCGTCCTCACGCACTGCCCCGACGCCGGCCGCCCCGAGGCGGGGAAACTGCTCTCGATGATGCAATCCGATCCTTCACCCCCCGTCCGCACCGAGTGCGTCACCGCGGTCGGGGCCCTGGCGCCCGAGCTCGAGGGCTATCCCGCGGCCCTCGTCGCCGCGATGGACGATGAGGTCGAGGGCGTCCGGTACAACAGCGCGCTGGAGCTGGGGCGCCTCGGCCCGGGGCGCGGCGCCATCGGGGCCGACAGGCTCCGCCGGGCGCTGGGAGACAAGTCGGCATCCGTGCAGCGGGCCGCCGCGGCGGCACTCGAGGCCATCGGGGCTGCCGAAAGCGGTGAGGCGCCGTTACACAGCGGAGATGGAACGGGCCGAGCGGCAACCAGAGTGAGCATCTGCGGGGAGCGTTCGATCCGTTGGAGGGTGTGCGGATCGCGGCGACGGAGGCGATCGAAGCGATCAATAAAGAGGGGTAAGCCACCCGGCGACCCACCCTCAGATGGGGGCATGAGCGCCCATTCTGCCGCGGCGAGGGCCGGCGGGCGCCGACCCCGAAACCGGCCCGCGCGGAGGGCGCGGAACATCGTGGTTAGTCGACCGAACGTCACCAAAAACGCGCCGAAACCATGGGTAATTCCCGATTTGGGCGCGCAAGATGGACCATCCATCCATATTCCCGGATACGCGGCTGAACGCGGGCACCCCCTAAACTCCCCGCCATGCCACCCCAAAGCCCCTCATCCCGGCCGCGGATCCTCACCGGCGACACCCCCACCCACACCGGCCTGCACCTGGGCCACTGGGTCGGCTCGCTGGAGAACCGGGTGGGCCTGCAGGACGAGTACGAGTGCTATTTCCTGCTGGCCAACATGCACGCGTTCACGACGCTCGCCGACCGCCCGGCGGATATCCGCGCGTTCACGATCGGGATCGTGAAGGATTGGCTCGCCGCGGGGATCGACCCCGCGCGCTCGACGATCGTGCTGCAGACCGAGGTGCCCGCGATCGCCGAATTATCCTGGTTTTTTGCGATGCTCCTGCCCTTCAACAAGGTGATGCGCAACCCGACGTTGAAGACGGAGATCGAGTCCAAGGGGCTCGGCGACACGTACTCGTTCGGCTTCCCGATGTACGCGGTGGGCCAATGCGCCGACATCCTGGCCTTCCGGCCGGAGCTGGTGCCCGTGGGCGAAGACCAGGAAGCGCACATCGAGATGTGCCGCGACGTGGCCCTGAAGTTCAACCAGATGTACTGCGGCGTCGGCAACCGCGTGCCCCCCGAGGAGCACGTGAAGAACGGCGGGCTCTTCCCGGTGCCGAAGGCGAAGATCGGGCGCGTGGCCCGCCTTGTCGGCACCGACGGCAGGAACAAGATGAGCAAATCGCTGGGGAACGCGATCTTCCTATTCGACAGCGAAAAAGACGTGCAGAAGAAGGTGAACCGGATCACGACCGGAAGGCAGTCGCCGACGGACCCGGGGGACGCGAATAACGTGCTGATGCAGTACGTTGATGCGTTTGTTGGTGGGGAGCGTGCGGCGGAACTGAAAGATCGCTACGCACGCGGCGACAACATCGGCGACGGGCACATCAAGGCCGAGCTTGGAGAAGCGATCAACAGGCTGATCGAGCCGATGCGGAAGCGCCGGGCGGAGCTGGAGGGGCCGCGGGGCGATGAGACGGCGATCGACGTGATCAAGAAGGGGACGGCCCGGGCGAACGTGATCGCGGAGGAGACGCTGTACCTGGCGAAGCAGGCGATGAAGCTGGATTTCGGGCGGCGGCGGCTGGGGTAGGCATTACCACAGAGAGCACTGAGGAACACAGAGAAGAGAGGAATGGGGGCTGGGCGAAAAGGTCACTTAGGCCCAGTCTTTTCCGTGTTCTCTGAGTCTCTGTGGTGAAGTTCGTTGAGCGCATCGGTGGCGAGGGAGTTGATGTACGTGAGCAGCTTGGGGTCGTTCTGTGCGGCGTATTCCTCCTGGTAGCGGCAGATGGCGGCGAGGCGGGGCCGGAGGGGGATGAGCCAGCGGGAGTCGTCGCCGGGGGGAGGCGTGGCGGCGAGCTCGATGAGGACGGGGGCGCGGAGGATGCCGCGGGCCTTGGCGGCGCGCTCGAGCGCGGCGACGAGGCGGGCGAGGGCGAAGCGAGATTCGACTTCGTCGAGCGCCCTGGTGGATTGGCCCTTGTCGTCACCCTGGTCGAGCACGTCGGCGGTGGCGGCGGCGAGACGGTCGGGGAGGCCGGAGGCGGCGGCCGCGAGGGCCTGCGGCGAGAGCTCCCAGCCGGGCCAGGCCTGGATGGAGGATGCGCCGGGGTCCTGAAGGACGCGGCCGAGGGTCACGCCGTCGGCGAGCGCGCCGGCGAGGCGCCGCATGACGCGGAGGCGCGAGGCGGCCGCATGGATGGGCTCGGGCTTGTCGGGCTGGTCGGTCCAGGCCTTGAGCCATTCGTCCCGGGCGGCGTCGATCAGCGTGACCAGCTCGGCGGCGCGATCGCCGGTGAGCGGCTTGTATTCCGGGGCCGGCGCGCGGAGGTCGGCCTCACCCGGAAAAACAAGGAGAGATTCGAGGTCGGCGCCCAGCGAGCGCATCTTGTCCAGCGAGAAGTCGAGCGTGGCCGGCTTGAGGAAGCCCTGGCTGATACGGAGGATCTGGGCCGCGCCCTTGTTGTGTACCGGGCCGCCGGTGCGGCGGGTCTCCTCCAGCCAGCGCGAGGCCGACTGGACGGCTCGGAGATCGTCGAGAGCCTGGCGCTGGGCGCCGATCGCGGTGATCACTGCCGGGTCGCTGGCGGGGTCGGTGGAGGCCTGGGTGTCGGCGACGCGGGCCAGGAGCGTGAGGAGGTCCTGGCGGGTCTCGTGGGTCCGGGCGTCCAGCACGCGCCAGGCGGGGCGGGCCTCGCGCGCGATCGAGGACTCGTCCCCGAGTGAGTCACGCCTGTGGATGAGCTCGAAGACTTGCACGACGGTGCGGAGGCGGGAATCCGGGCGCGGGGACGGGGAGCGCGGGGGCATGCCCTCGGGTGGCGGCGCCGGGGGCTCGATGGCGCCGGCGATCGCCTTGGCGCAAGCATCTCGGGCGGCCTGCTGTGGTTTGCCGCGGAGAGGCTCATCGTCGAGCAGGCGGACGGCCCGGCCG
This sequence comes from Phycisphaerae bacterium, assembly GCA_041485385.1. Classification (GTDB taxonomy): domain Bacteria; phylum Planctomycetota; class Phycisphaerae; order Phycisphaerales; family UBA1924; genus JBGPJM01. The sequence goes on from JBGPJM010000005.1 coordinate 26,103, forward strand.
GCGATCGCCAGCACGCCGAGGCGGGCGGAGGCGGCGTCGCGGGCGACGGGGGATTCATCGGCGAGGAGGGGCGTGCACTCCTGGAACTCCGCGGCGAGTTTCTGGCGCAGATCGGGCGTGAGCCATTCGGGGGCGGCGAAGGCCGTGTCGCCCGCGGCGATCACCACCCGGCGGAGTTCGAGCGCGCCGGCCTTGTAGGCCCACCATTGCTCGGCCAGGTGCAGCACGGCGTCGGCTTCCGCGAGTTGCGCGGCGGTCTCCTGAGGGAGACCGGCGGCCACCCAGCGGGCGAGGTGGTCGCACATCGGGGTGGCGGCCGGCGCGGCGGGGGCGGGCGAGCCGATGGCCTCGACCCATCCGACGCGGGAGGGGTCGGTGCGCCACTCCGCGCCTTGCTGCGCCGGATCGGTGGCGGCGAACTCGGCGAGGATTGCGAGCGCATCGCGGAGGAAGCGGTCGAGGGCGCGCGGGTCGATGGGCACTCCCCCTTCGGATCCTGCTCCCGCGCCCCCGACCTGCGGCGAGCCGGCCGCGCCGAGGTCGCGCTCGAGCTGCGAGGCGATGGTGTCGACGTCGCCGGGGTGGGCGGCCGCGATGGAATCGACGAGGCGGTCGGCCTCGTCGATGCGGGAGAAGAGCGTGCGACCGGCGAGGATGTGGGGGGATCCGTGTTCGCCGGCGGTTTCGCCGGTCTGGACGAGGGCCTGCGCCAGGCGGCGGAGGCCGAGCTTGATGCGGGCGGTCGCGCCGGCGGGGCCGGAGGGCGAGGCAGCGCGGGCCTGGAGCTCGGTGATGCTCGTTTCGATCTGCGCGACGAGCGCCAGCGCGGCCTTGCCCTCGCCGGCGGCGGGGGCGCCGGGCGAGTCGAGGTTGAGGAGCTGGGCGCCGGCGGGCGCGGGGAGGAGCGTAAGGAGCGAGATGGACACGAATGCGACGATTGTCCGAGGTCGGTGGATGGCCGAGGGCGAGCTCGTGTTCGCGTGCCTCCGCCGGCATTGACCCGAGGACGCGTCAGTGGCACGTCTTGGAGAGTTCCAAGGCACGGGCATAGACCTTCTCAAGCTCATCCACCATTGTTTGCGCACTGAAGCGGTGGCGGCAGTCCTCCCGGCCGCGGAGGGCCATTTCCTGACGCTCCCGGGGGTGCTCGGCGAGCCAGACGATGGCCTGGCGGAGGGCGGCGCGGTCGCCGGCGGGGACGAGGCGGCCGGTGAGCATGTCGCGGCAGACCTCGCCGGTGCCGTCAACGTCGTAGGCGACGGGGCAGACCGAGCAGAGGAGGGCCTGGGGAACTGTGCGGGGGAGGCCCTCGCGGTAGCTGGGGTGGGCGAGGACATCCATGGCGCGGATGAGGCCCGGGACGCCGCCCTGGCCGGACGGCGGCACGAGGCCGGTGGTGATGACCTGGCCCGTGAGGCCAAGGTCGTTCACGCGGGCGAGGAGGCGGTCGCGCCACCAGCCGTCGCCGACCCAGAGCAGCCTCCAGTCGGGGTGCTTCTTGAGGTCATCGCCGAGGGCGTCGAGGAGGTCGTCGTGGCCCTTGTGCTGGGCGAGACGGGCGACGGTGCCGATGACGAAGTCGTTCTCACGGAGGCTGAGGCGGGCGCGGACCTCGGCGCGCGATTCGCCGGGGGCCGGGGTGAGGAACGCCTCGGTCTCCATGCCGGAGTTGACGGTGGTGTACTGCTCGGGGCGACCGATGCCGCGGCGGAGGAACTCGCGGGTCATCGCATCGGCGACGGAGATGATGGTGTGGCAGCGGCGTGCGGCGAATCGCTCGGCGTGGGTGTAGCGGAGGTTGTTGAGGCGGACCTTGGCCTGGTGGAGCGGGCCGCCCTCGACGGGCATGAAGGGGGGGCCGTGGATGGTGTGGAGGACGGCCCAGAGGCGGCCGGCCGTTCCTTCGTTCCACGCCGCGGCGCGCCCCAGGATTCCGGCCTTTGAGGAATGTGTGTGCACGACGTCGGGCTTGAGCCTGGCGAGGAGCGCCCTCAGCTCGCGGTAGCACCTGAGGTCGGCGATTGGGCTGACCTCGCGGATAAGGTGCGGGACAACGTGGGTGGTGATGGCGCGGCCATCGGGCGTGCGGAAGGACCGGACGCGCTCGAGGAGGGAGCCCTCGGGGCCGTAGATGGGGCCGAAGGCGAGGTGGACCTCGTGGCCGCGGCGCGCCTGGCCCTCGCAGGAGAGGACGGTGTTCTCCTGGGAGCCGCCGAGGATTAAGCGGGTTGAGATGTGGAGGATTCGCATCGAGTGGGGACAAGCGTACCGCACTCGGGGCAGCGGTCGCTGCGCAGGTTGCGCAGGTCGTACCCGCACTTCGGGCACGATCCGGGCGGTCGGGTGCGTTTCGCTCGCCACGCGATGCCCGCGATCGCCGTGCAAGGCAGGAGCGGAAGCCAAATCGGGATCGTGACGCCGCTCCTTCCGGGGAGGCGAGTAATAGAAGGCCACCACCTGAACCTCCAGGGTTTTCCCCTGAACACCGGGTCCCATCTGGTGTTCAGCGAAGTCTCGCTCGGCACTGGTGAGCCCCAATTGGTTCGATGGAGGGCAATGGCGCCGTTGCCGACAAAGAACTGATCAAACACTCCGGTCTGAGACGCCGCGCGGTGGCTAAGCATGAGGAAGATGCTGAGGGTGCAGACAACGGCAAGCAGCATGCTCAGTGTTGCGAAGACCCAGAAGACCCATCTCCAGATGGTTTGGCCCTGCCTCATCTGGGCCTCTCGTATCTGATCCATTCCAGACACAGCCCTGTAGGCGGGAGCGTCGGTCCGGCGGCGCGACGGTTGCGGGTCTCCAGCGCGCGGGCGACATCCGTGGCGGACAGCCGCCCGCGACCTACTTCGAGGAGGGTGCCGGCGATGATGCGGACCATGTTCCAGAGGAAGCCGGAGCCGGCGATGTCGATGCGGTAGCGAAGGGAACCGTCCTCGAGCGTGCGCTCGATGACGGCGAGGGAGTGGACGGTGCGGATGGTGGTGGCGCGGTTGTGGCCGGCGGCGGCGAAGGCCGCAAAGTCGTGCTCGCCGACGAGCAGGGCGGCGGCCTCGTTCATGCGGGCGGCGTCGAGTGGGGTGAAGACCTGCTGGACGTAGCGGCGGTCCCACAGAGGGGGGAGGCCGCGGGGGGAGAAGTGGAGGGTGTAGGAATAGGCCTTGGCTGTGCAGTCGACGATGGGGTCGAAGGAATCGGGGACGGCGTCGGCGACCATGACGACGACATCGCCCGGGAGGCGGGAGTTGACGGCGCGGAGGAGGCGGTCGGTGCCGCGGGAGATGGGCCAGCCGCCGTGGTGGCGAGGGGAGGGGATCGCTTCGTCACCGGGAGGTGCCGAGGGCTCGTCGGTCTGGCCATCGGAGCAGGTGAAGGCGGCGACCTGGGCGCGGGCGTGGACGCCGGCGTCGGTGCGGCTGGCGCCGGAGATGATGACGGGCTCGCGGACGATCCCGCGGACGGCCCGCTGGAGGACGTCCTGGACGGTGCGGAGGACGACGCGCGGGCGGGCCTCGCCCAGGGCAGGGTCGCTCGACGGGTCGGGAGGCTCCTGCTTCTGCCACCCGTGGAAGTCGGTGCCGTCGTAGGCGATGGTGAGCTTGTAGCGGGGCACGGGCGATGTGGGATGTGAGGAGGGGAGGGAAGATCAGGCGCTGGGGTCTGGGGGGGTGGTGCGGATGATGTGGACCTCTTCCTCCACTGGTGGTTTCTTCTGCGACCGGCCGAGTTCGTCCCTGTAGGGAGCGTGCTTGGCGGCGAGCTTCCACCAGCCCAGCGCGGCGAGCGAACCGCCGATAAGCACCATCAGGATGACCGCGATGATGATGGGGAAATCCATGCGGGAGACTCTAGCTAGTGAGGGTGGAAGAGGGGGAAGAACGGGAAGGCATCAAGGCAGGAGGCATCAAGACATCAAGTCAGGAGTTCACTCAACGCGCCATTCGAGGATGCCGCTAGAGGCACCGTCCTGCAGCTTGACCTCGAGGCGGAGGCCGGTCGTCTCGATGGGCCGGAAGCTGACGCGGTTAAAGGTGTCGGGCTTGATGCCGCCGGGATGAGCGGATTTGGCCTCGAGCCAGTCGTCGCCGAGGCGGTAGAGGACGCGCCAAGAAGCGGGGACTTTGCACCCGCCGCCGGCGGCGCTGTCGTCGAACCAGTAGACATCGACGGTGGAGACGCGCCGCGGGGAGGTGAAGTCGTACTGGACCCACTCGTCGGGGCGTCCGTCTCCCTTGCGGGGCCACCAGGTGAAGCGGGGGATGCTGCCATCGGCGGAGGAGGTCGGTTCGAGGCGGTCGTACAGGCCCGCGAGCGTGTCGCCCTGGAAACAGTGGGAGGCGGTGGGCTTGATGGTGGGGTCGAGGGGACGCTCGGCGAGGCTCTCGCTCTCGGGGAGCCAGACGAGCATCTCCCCTGCCCCCCCGTCGCGGTTGTCCCAGGCGAAGTAGGGGATGGCGGTGAACTCGACGGGGCGGGCGCGAGCGGGGCGGTAGAGGCGGTGGTTCCAGTCGGCGTCGGCGGGTTCGGTGCAGAAGGCGCGGCCGCGGAGCGTCGTGACGCCGCCGAGGAGATCCTTGCGGAAGTCGGCGGAGATTGGGGCTTCGGGCGGAAGGATGAGGGCGCGGACATGGCCCTCGAGGGCGCGATCGTCGTTGTCGGCGGATTCGAGGCAGTAGACGATGGGTCCGCGCTGGAGGGCGATGCGCCCCTGGTTGGCCTTCACCTCGGGGTGGGCGGCGATGCGCTCGATGGGCATGGGGAGGTTGAGCTCGATGACGTCGCCGGGCTTCCAGGCGCGGCGGAGGTGGAGGTAGCCGCGCTCGGGCTCGGCCTTGAGGCGATCGCCGTTGATGGCGACAGTGACCTCGGAGGGGTTGTCGACCCAGCCGGGAACGCGGAGACAGATCTCGATGGGGTCGCTTTGGTGAACGGGACCGTTGGGCTCGACGGTGAGGCGGACGAGCCCCTGCCAGGGGTAATCGGTCTCCTGGGTAAGTCGGACGCGGAGGTTCTTGATCTTCAGGTCGGCGGTGCCGGCGCTGTAGAGGTTGACGTAGATGGCGTCGCCCGCTTCCGACTGGGCGTACATGTAGCCGCCGAGGGTGGCGATGAGTCGGAGGAAGTTGGGGGGGCAGCAGGCGCAGGCGAACCAATCCTGGCGGTGGTGGTTACCGCGGCTGGCGAGGGGGTTGACGTAGAAGAACCGGCGGCCGTCGAGGGAGACGCCGGACATGACGCCGTTGTAGAGGGCACGCTCCATGACATCGGCGTATTTGGCGTCGGCGTGGAGGAGAGTGAGTCGGTGGCTCCAGAAGACCAGGCCGATGGCGGCGCAGGTCTCGGCGTAGGCGGTGTCGTTGGGGAGGTCGTAGGCGGTGGTGAAGCCCTCGTTGGAAGCGGAGGGGCCGATGCCGCCGGTAATGTACATCTTGCGGGTGGTGAGGTCGTCCCAGACGCGCTCCATGGCGTCGATAAAGCCCTGGTCGCCGGTGCGCATGGCCAGATCGGCGACGGCGGAATAGAGGTACATGGCGCGGACGGCGTGGCCGACGACGTGGTCCTGCTCGCGGACGGGGACCTGGTCCTGGCAATACTCGCCGAAGGTCTCGCGCTGTGTGGAATCGCCGCGGAGGTCGATGAAATGCTGGGCGAGGCGGAAGTACTTCTGGTCGCCGGTAAGGTCGGCGAGTTTGATCAGGGCGAGCTCGATCTCCTCGTGGCCGCAGACGCCCTTCCTGGCGCCTTCGTGGGGGCCGAAGACCGAGTCGATGTGGTCGGCGAGCCTGGTGGCGACATCGAGGAGGGAGCGTTTGCCGGTGGCACGGTTGTGGGCGACGGCGGCCTCGATGAGGTGGCCGGCGCAGTAGAGCTCGTGCATGTCCTTCAGGTTGGTCCAGCGGCTGTCCGTGCCGCCCTGTTCGCCGAGCTGGTAATAGGTGTAGAGGTAGCCGTCGGGCTGCTGGGCCTTGGCGATGAGCTGGATGATCTGGTCGAGGCGCTGGTCGAGGGCGGGGTCGTGGGTCTGGGCGAGGATGTCGGAGGCGCCCTCGACGGCCTTGTAGACGTCGGAGTCGTTGAAGAAGTAGCCCTCGTGCTTGCCGCCCTTGGGCGCGCCGGGGGCGGCCTTGGCGAAGTTGTCGAGGCGGCCGGTGATCTCGCACTGGTGGAGGTTCTGCTCGAGCGTGCCGGTGGCGTTGGCGGCTTGGCGCTGCGCGAGGAGGCCGCCGGTGAGCTGGACGCTGGAGAAGGGGACCGCCCTGAGAGGCTTCGGGTCGGCGTGGTCACCCGGGTTGGTGGCCGCGGTCAGGATGGTCGCCATCGCCGCCAAGGTGTGCGCAAGCATGCCGCTGGCCCTCCGTGTGAGTCCCCGCGAAGCTGAGCATATCCATGGGGACGGATTTCAACGCGAAGGCTGCGACGAGCTCGAACGAAACAGGGTCAGGAATGAGCGGGGGCGAACCTGCCCATGGGGATGGTGGCCATCGTGTGCAGGCCCGGGGGCGCGGCGAGGAGGGGCGCGATGCAGTTGAGGGTGATGGCGGAGGTGGCGATATCGCCATGGACGCCGCCGGCGAGGGTGAGGTCCAGGGGCGGCTCGCCGTGGATGACGACGCGGTCGTGGGGGTTGTCCTGGCCGATGGCGGCCTGGAACTCCAGCGTGATGACCTTCTTGTCGCCCGCGTAGCCATTGGCGACCTGGCGCACGCCTGCGGACCTGCCCTTTGGGATGGGGCCCAGCGCGCAGGTGAGGTCGCGGGCGGCCTTGACCGGCTCGATCGATTCCTCCCAGCGGGTGACGCCGAGGCCGAGGTATTTCGAGATGAAGTGGAGGGACTCGCCGAGGCCGACATGGCGGAGGGAGCCGTCCTTGATTTTGGCCGCGAACTGCTGATCGTCGAGGCCGGCGCCGATCTTCTGCTGGAAGGGGACGCGCCGGGTGGTGGCGTCCTGGATGCGCCAGACGTGGACCGAGCGGACGGACTTGCAGACGGCGGTGGCGAAGACCGGGAGGGTGTCCATGAGGAACCCCGGGTTGACGCCGGTGCCGAGGAGGCGGGCCTTGTTCTTGACGGCGAGGTCGTGGAGCTCCTTGGCGAGGGCATCATGGCGGAGCCAGGGGAAGAGGAGCTCCTCGCAGGTGGAGACGATGCTGACGCCACGGCGGAGGAGGTCGCGGAGGGTGGGAGCGCATTTGGCGAGGTCGGAGCTGGTGGTGACCAGGGCGCAGTCGATGTCGCGCCAGTTGGTGACGGCGTCGAGGGAGGGGAGGACCGTTAGGGTGCCCGCACCGGCCTTGGGGACGACGGTGGAGAGCGGCTTGCCGGCGATGTCGGGGGCGGAATCGACGGCGGCGACGACGCGGCCGAGACCGCGTTCGACGAGGTCGGCGACGATGATCCGCCCGAGGGGACCCAGGCCGACGTGGAGGATGCGGTGCATCGGGGAGGCTCCTTGGAGCGTGCGCTGGGCGGCAACCGAGGGCTTGGGTGCGAGGGTCGGAACCATAGCCGCGGCTGCGGAGACCGGTGGACGACCCCGCGCCGTCACTTCCTGGACGCTGCCTCGCCGCTTTGACACTCCGGCGCAACCAACTAGACTGGCGTGGCGACGAGCCCGTTTTGAGTCATGACTGTCCCCACCCGCTCTCCGCCACTCTCCCCAATGCCCCCACCCGAACTGCGGTACAACCCCGGCAAGGTTCCAGAGGGCTACGCGGCCATTCCGATCAGCGTGAGCCAGAAGAACGCCCCCATCCGGCTGTGCGCGCTGGTCCGGGTCCAAGCTGACCCGGTGGGTGGGCACCTGGTGGTGCTGCGGGATCTTGTGGATGCGCGCGTCTTCCTGGGGTGCATCGCCGACTCGGGCGACGGCAAGGGCGGCGGGGGCGGGGGGGCGCAGGTGCACGAGTGGGTGGAGATCTGGGTGCAGACGATCGATGGGCTGGGCGCATCGCTCCCGGCGTACCGGCAGCAGCTCTCGAACTCGGAGATGGACCTGCGGTGGTCGCAGATGGTCGCGGCCTTCGACCGGTTCGAGCGCCCGATCATCTATAAGACGGGGTGGGAGGGGGGCGACGGGAGTGCGGGGGGGGGCGGCGGGGGCGGTCGCGGGGCGGGTGCGCCGGTCATGCTCCTGGACATCGCCAAGCGGGAGCCGGTCGACGCGGTTGATCGGGAGACGGGGGACAAGTGGACGTTGTGCACGGACGATTCGCTACTGGCGAAGGTGACCCTGGCTCCCTATACGACATCGCTGGACCGCTACCTGTACCTGCCGGCGCTGGAGGCCGCATCAGTTTTCGTGCCGATCACCCGGGACTCGCCGACATCGGCGAGCACGAAGGGGATGACGGAAGTCGAGGCGGGGCGGACGGGCCTGGTGCACCTGAATCCCGGGGCGGGGCTGATGCTGGTCCGGTCGCTCGGGCAGCTGAGCCTGGAGGCGTACACCGATCTGCTCACCGGGGGATCGTGGGCGGGGTGGCCGCACGGGAAGACGGCGGCAGATACCGGGCTTTCCACCCGGGCGCAGGGGAGCGGGGCGACGACCGGGGGCGGAGACGGGGCGGCGGACGGCGGGCTCTTTCTTGGTCAACAGGGGAAGTGGGGGCGGCTGGTGGAGACGTTCCACCTGAAGACGCGGGCGCTGGCGGATGCGATCGACGTTGTGCGGACCCATGCGCGGACGGCGCAGCGTCCGTTCCTGAATCTCCGGATGGAGAGCTTCGCCGTGCACCTCGGGCAGCCGGCGCGGGGGTTGCCGCACCTGTGGGCGGCGCGGGTAACGCTGGTGGACCCGGGGAGTGCGGTGGCGCTGCCGATCAAGTCCAGTGATCATCGGTACTACGTCGCGCCCGATGCCGAGGCGATGACGATCTTCCGGCCGGCGTCGGCGGGGCGGCCCACCAGCGGGCGTGCGACGGTCCGGATCCGCGAGGTGCTGACGCAGCAGGGGGAGCAGACGGTGCTGGAGGGGACGCTGGCGACGGAAGAGAAGATCGACGCCTCGAAGAACGATTTGGTTTGGGTGCGGCTGAGCCTGGGATCGTCGCGCGTGGACCTATATGGGTCGCTGGAAGCCGACGCGGCCCTGGCCAAGGGAGAGTGGCGGTTCCGCACGTTGTCGCAGCGGCACGGGGCGGAGGAATCGAAGCAGATCCAGGCGGCGAAGGGCGTGCCGCTGACGGGCTCGTCGTTCGAGATCGTGCCGCTGGTGTCGACGCCGTGCGACCTGTACTCGCTGGGGGTGCTGGCGGTGCGGATTCTCCTGTGCCAGCAGAAGTCGGACCTGCCGGTGGTGCTGGACGAGGTGCTGAGCCTGGCCCGCCAGCTGGCGAAGGAGCACGACGAATCGGTGAGCCTGCCGACGCGGATCGGGGCGGTGTTCTCCGGGGATCCGAGGTGGGCGTCGCTGCTGGGGCCGCACAGGCTGACGACGGAGAAGATCGAGCCGGCGGAGGCGCTGGACCTGGTGCCGGCGGCGTTGTGGTACGACACGCTGGGGGCGATCGTGCGGATGTTCCCGGGGATCGGCCCGGACAGCCGCTGCACGGACCTGGGCGATGCGAGGGAGGGGGGGCTGCACCTGGTGTTCGACCAGGCGCTGGAGGACGCGGAGCGGCTGATCCGGAAGACGCGGAGCCTCATCGTGATAGACTGGAACTACAACCGGGAGATCCACGCGGTGGTGCGCCAGTACCTCGGCGGGTCGCCTGTCTCTCCGGGGCAGCCGGCGGCCAGGCCCGGGACGAAGGCCCGCTGAGCGGGCCGGGTCGCGTGTACGTGGGGCCGTGCGGGGAATCGGAGCGGGGGCGGGGAACGAAGGAGTGGCTCGATGAAGACGCTGTCGTGCAAGGTGCTGGTGATGGGCGTGCTGGGGCTGGTGGCGGCGATGGGCCTGGGGTGCTCCGGTCCGCACATGAGCCGGCACGACGTGGTCGTGTCGATGGACGAGTCGCTCAAGGTCGCGGGGACCACGCCGACGGTGAGGGTGGACATCGTCGGGATTCCGGACACGGAGAGGGAGCAGTGGGCGGGGAAGACGATCAACGACTACTGGAGGGCCGGCGACGGGCTGCGGAAGGACGCGGTCGCCCGCAAGGAGATGAGCTTCGCTGCGGGCAGGACCGAATCGCAGACGCTCAAGAAGACCGACTCGCAATGGGACGAGTGGGCGAAGCGCAAGGCGATGCACCTGGTGATCATCGCCGACCTGTCGGGCGGGACGGATGGCCGCAGGCTCATCCTGCCGCTTGACTCGACGAGGTGGAAGCCCGAGGACAAGACGATCAAGATCGTCGTGCAGAGCAGCCGGCTGAGGTGCGACACCGACCCGGAGCCGGAGGAGAAGAAGTAGTCGTTTGATCGTTCGGGTGAATCCGGCGCGCGAGCGGTGACGGAGGGCGCAGGGGCCGGGCCCGGCGAGGGGCGTTGCCCCGCCGGCGTTTGCGCGTGAGATGTAACTGATGCCAAGGTTCGGTCAATACCAGACGGTTTCGGAGATCCACCGGAGCGGCCTGGGGTCGGTGTGGAGCGCGCGTTCGGAGGCCGACTCGCGGGTGCGGTTCGCGATCAAGACGTGCATGCCGGACGTGGACATCGCGGGGTACGAGCAGGCCGAGGCGGCGGTCCGCCTGTTCATCGAGCAGGCCGCGGTGCAGCAGAAACTGGGGCGGGCCACCGACTCGGTGTGGGCGCCGCTGCACGAGTACGGGCGGCTGACGGCGGAGGACGCGGCGGCCACCGCCCAGGAGGCCGGAGAAGAAGCGCCGCCCGCCGGGAGCGTGCCGCCGGTCGGGGCGTATTCCGTGAGCGATCTGTGCGCGCGGTCGTCGCTGGAGCGGGTGCTGGCTTCGCGCGTGAAGCTGGACGCGAGGGGGATCGCGGCGATCCTCCGCGCGGTGGTCACGGGGCTGCGTCAGATCACGCAGGTGGGGGGGCGGCCGCACGGGAACCTGCGCCCGACGAACGTCCTTCTGTCGGGCGATGGGGAGCTTTCGGGCCTGCGGGTGCTGCTGGCGGACCCGCTGCCGACCAGCCGCGTGCAGGCGCAGCGGGACGAGCAGGCGGACGTGCGGGCGGTCGGCGAACTGATGTGCGCGCTGGTGACGCTCCAGCCGTTCCGGGAGCGCGGCGCCGGCGGGACAGCGTCGGAGTCGCCGGAATGGAACCGGCTGCCGGGCGGGTCGAAGTGGCGGGAGCTGTGCAACCAGCTGCTGGACACCGACCCGACGCGCCAGCGGATGACGCTGGAGGAGATCGAGCAGGCGATCGAGAGGCTTAGCGCGCCGCCGGGGGTGAACAAGAAGTTCATCTTCATCGGGGTCGCGGCGGCGCTGGTGGCGGTGGGGGTATCGATCCCGGTCTATTTCAATCATCGCGAGAAGCAGCGACTCAAGCAGGAGCGCCTGGCGGAAGTACTGCGGCAGCAGCAGGACCAGACGCGTGTGGCGTGGGAGACGCTGTGCCGCGAGTACAAGGACTGGTTCGGCCTGTTCATCAAGGATCTGGAGAAGAAGCCTCCGACGGTGACGCCGGCGGGGACGGCACAGGCGCCGGTGTACGCCACGCGCCGGGAGCTTTACCGGGCCGACCCGTACCTGAAGCCGTTGATCGATCCGCTGCCCTCGGACCCGGATGTGCTGTTCAAGATTGCCGGCGTGGGGCGCATGAACCTGGACGAGCTGGGAAAGCAGCCGCCGGCGGATGTCGTCGGCGCAGAGGGGATCAGGCAGACGGCCCAGCTGGCCGAGCAGGTGCAGAGGCTCAAGGATGGCCTCGGCGGCGCCGGGTGGGCGCTCCTGGCGACGTGCTCGGCGGGGGCCACCACGCTCGAGCAGTACGGGCTGGCGCAGGAGGCCAAGTGGATGCGCGATCTGGCCGAGGGGGTGCGTCCGGGCGAGGGGCGGGTGCTCTCGAAGGGGATCGACGCGGTGCTGGCGGCGGCGCCGACGGTCACGCGCCTGGGGGAGCAGCTGGCCGGGATCCAGCGAAGGAAGGCCGTGCTCACGGCCAGCGGCGACGCGGTGCAGGTCGCGTTGGCCGGGTGGCTTGAAGGGCAGGCCAAGCGGCCCGGGAAGCCCGAGGGGGTGACGCTGCAGGACATCCAGGACCTCGCGAGGGACCTGGATGCGGCCGACCAGCTGGCGCAGAGGGTCGACAAGTTCCTCGGGGACAAGAGCGGCGAGGGGTGGGACAACACGGACAAGGAGCTCTACCAGCGCAACGGGACGGTGTACGCGGCGCTGGCGCGGGGCGAGAAGCCGACGGCCGAGCTGTTCGCGGCGTGGCTCCGCGAGGCGGGGGACTACCGGAAGATCGATCCCAGCCTAGACCCGCGGAGGGCGGGCGACACGCAGGTTCTCTTGGCGGAGGTGCGGAAGAGCGGCGAGGCGCTGGAGAAAGACTGGGAGACGCCGCTGGCGCCCGAGGTCGCCGCCCGCATAGAGAAGCTCGCGGCGGACCAGGCGTCGCTGGTCTCCCGCCCCTTCGACGCGACGACGCGGGCCTCGATCGACCGCGACTATGCGCTGCTCAAGGGCGCGCTGGCCGAGGTCCGGCTGTCGCTGGGCAACCAGATCGAGACCGTGCGGGCCAGCCGTGCCGCGAACGCGGGCGAGCTGAGGGACCGTCTGAAGCGCACCTCGCAGATCGTCCCGCGCGGCGAGGAGGTGAACAAGTTCTGGGTGGCCGAGCGGGACAAGCTGATGGCGGCTTTCCCGGACGAACAGTTCAAGGCCCTGGGGAGGGTGACGCAGTCGCTGCATGAGGCGCTGACGAAGCTCGACGCGGCGGTGCCTGCGGGGCTCGACGCGGGGGCGCAGCCCGCGGAGTGGATGGCGGCGATCTCACAGGAGTCCTGGCTGCAGCGGGACCGCGCCATCGACGAGGCGCTGAACGCATGGCGGGCCACGCAGACGGGGAACGTGGATCCCACGGCGCAGTCGTTCGCCGAGATGCAGGCCTCGGTGTCGCAGCAGTACACCGCCTGGCTCACGCCGGCCCGGAAGCTCGCGGACGACCTGCGCGCGGCCGACTCGATGCTCGCCGAGGCGTACGGCTTGAACGAGCCCGGTCCCGATGGGAAGCAGTTGGGCTCGCTCGCGGAGGGGTGGAAGGACGCGCCGCTGCTGAAGGTCGCGGCAGTGGCCGGCAAGGTCGCCCCGATCACCTCCCGGATCGGCGCGCTCGCGGATCTGGAACGGGCCGGCGACCCAGTCGCCCTGGCGGAGATCGTCGGCGCGGCCGACGCCAAGCCGGAGCGGAGGCTGGGCGCATGGCGGCGGCTGTCCAGCGCGAGCCCGGCCTGGCCCTCGACCCTGGCGCAGCTCAGGCAGGAGCCGGCGCTTGAGCGGCAGGTGGAGCAGATCGTCAGCGGCATCCGCGCCGACGATCGCCGGACGAGGCTGGGCGCGGAGCTCGCGGCGGAGAAGCCGGCGCGCTGGAAGCGGTGTTTCGCCGCCTTGACGGCCCCCGCCGACATCGAGGCCGCGGCGGGCATGGCCCGCGACTTCGCGGTCGACGCCGGCACGCTCCCCGGGCCGCAGCAGTACAACCTGCTGCTGGCGGGCTTCAAGCAAGCCAGCGCCGAGAACATCCCGGAGGATCAGGCCGGGGCGCTGATCCAGGGGTTCGCCCAGCGGGCCGCGGCGCTCGACGGCGTCGGCGCGCGCCCGGAGGTGGCGGCCCTTCTGGGTCCGCTGAACCAGCTCGTGGATCCGAACAAGATCGAGCCCCCGAAGACGCCGACGACGAAGCTCGGCCCCGGCTCGCTCCCGGATCCGAACACCTGGACGGGTGATGACCAGGGCCCCAGCCTGACGTTCACGCGCAGCTCAAAGGATGGGCGCACGAAGGTCACGCTGTACTTCCTGCGCGTGGACAAGGACGAGACGGGGAAGACCCTCGATGATCCGTTCTACCTGAGCGCCACGGAGGTCTCTCTCAGGGAGTTCATCAACATTGTCGAGCTGAACTCGGCCTGGCCGGAGGTCCGCAAGGCGCTCTTCGCGTTCGATCCGGAGCGGGCGGACAGCGAGCGCAGCGGCCCGTGCGTGTGGACCGTCCCGTCCAACCGGCTCATCGCCGTCTGCGGCGAGTGGCTGCGGGGCAACCGGGCCATGGTCAGCGGCAAGCACCCGGCGTACCCAGACGAGCTCCGCAACAAGGGGGACCCGACCGGGCGGGCGATCGCCGAAGCGTTCCGGCCGAAGGACGACCACCCGATGCAGCAGCTTTCCCCCGGCTGTGCGCTGCTGGTGGCACGGCTGGCCGGCTGCCAGCTCCCGACTTCGGCGCAGTGGAAGGCCGCCTACATCGCCTCGCTGCAGGATGGGCAGGACCGCGTGGTCAACCTGCGGGACGCGACGTGGCAGAAGCAGTACGACCACATCAAGGCCACGCACGGCGCACTGCAGCGCGAGGGGTCCAGCAGCTTCGAGGGGTTCAACTGGCCCGACGATGGCGCGTTCCCGAGGTCGGAGGCCGATAAGGCCAAGCCGGACCCCGCGGCCAAGGACGACGGCTACCTGTGGTTCGCGCCCGTCGGCAGCGACAATGCCAAGGAGGGGTTCCATCACCTGCGGGGCAATGTCGCAGAGTTCGTCGTCGATGCCCCGCCGCCGCCGGCGGGCGACCCCGTGAGCAACGCGGCGATCGTCCGGTTCCTCAAGAGCAACAAAGGCCAGATCGGCGTGATCGGCGGTTCGGCGCTGTCGTCGCCCGATCCGCCCGGCGTGTGGCAGAAGGCGCAGCGGGTGGAGGACCTGGGTTTCAAGGAGACCGAGGCGGACCAGGGGTACGCCGACGTCGGCTTCCGCCTGGCCTTCTCCGCCAAGGGCAGCGCGCCCCCGCGTGTGCCGCTGGCGCAGCAGGCGCGCGAGAAGCTCGATGCGCTGGGGAGGTACCTCGCGCCGCAGTGATCCCGGATCGGCGGCGAGCCGGGCTCAGTCACGCGGGCGGACGGTCTCGGCGCCGGCGTAGCCGTTGTCGGTCTGCCGGGCCCGGACCTGGGCGAGAAGGCGCGGGTTCTGGTCCACGAGGGTCCCTCCCAGGGCGTCGCCCGCGACCAGGCGTGTGGTCCCATAGTTCGAGGGGTGCATCCCGGCCGCGTCGTCCATGGCCGAGGTGGTGGCGCTGTAGCTCGAGCACCCTCCCAGGATGATCAACGCAGCCGCCGCCAGAACGACAGACTTCACTCGGCGCATCGCACGCACTCCTCTTACCGCCCATTTGGGCGGCCCCCTCGGCCCCGCAGCGTTACTGCCATCGGGCCGGTGCGGCGGCCGCTGGATTGCTGGTGCTGCCCCGTGCCCCGGTTTGCGCACCGCGCACCGATGCAGACGGCGCCGCCGCCACAACCGGCCGGCGCGCGGGCCGCCCGCGCCCCGGGGGTCGGCGGGCCGGGTTTCGGTCCCTGGCCCCCTCCTGTATACTGCCCGCGGATAGTCGGACTGTTTCCGCTTCTGCCCGGCGACGGCCGGGCACGCATATGAGTAGATACGCTCGCGGCCGTTGCGCCACGAGCGACCGGTAACCTGCACCCGACCCGTCTCGCGAGGGTCGCCCGCCCTCCGGGCCTGGATGGAGAGCCCCTTGGCCGCCGAGTGAATCGGGGCGGGGGCGCCGAGGACCGTCCGCTTGAGCACGCCGACGAATGACTTCTCTCATCGAGTCGCCGCGCTGGCCAATCGTCTGCGCCTTGTGCAGATCGATTTCGCCGACGAGGGGCCGGATGTTCGTCGTGAGCAGCTCTGCGAGGAGATCGAGCGGGCGACACGGTCGATGGTGCCGCAGGAAAGGGATGCCTTCCTCAACGAGCTCCAGGACCGCTTCCCGTCCTGGGACTCGAACGTGAACGTCGCCCCGCGCGTCGAGGCGGCGCCCGGCCGCTCCGCCATGGACGAGCGTGAGTTGAAGGATCCGAGCTTCCTGGTGAAGCGGCTGCTGGACCTGGCGCCGTCGCTTACCGAGGAGCAGAAGCAGACGTTCGGAGGCCGGCTGCGGGAGGCCGGCTTCGCCGTCGCGGGGGGCGGGGGCGCGGGTGACTGGCCGGCCGCGGCGGCGCAGGCCGTCGCCGCCGAGTTGCAGGTGCCCGCGACGGCAACGCTGGACCCGACCCGGACGCTGGAGACGCTGACGATGCTCGTCGGCGTGGCCAAGAGCCTGGACCAGCTCGCGTGGAACACGTGGCGCACGGTGAGCCCCAAGTCGACGATCCGGCGCTCGGCGGAGCTGCACCGGACGGTCGCCCGCTTCGCCACCGGGGACCAGGACGTCTCGCGCACGCAGGTCAAGCAGGACATCGAGCGGCTTCGACAGCTCATCGCGGCGCTCATCTCGGCCGTCGGGCGCGCCGGCGGGCAGTTCGCCCAGAAGCAGCTCGCCCGCCTCTCCCCGGCCGAGATCGAATCGGCCGTCGGGAAGGGGGGTTTCCTCGCCAGCCCCGACGCCAAGTGCTGGCAGCGGTACAAGGAGATCGCCGCCGCGATGGACGCCTCCGCCATCGAACGCGAGCTGCTCGACTCCATCGCCAACTTCGCCGAATCGCTGATGAAGGGCCTCGGGCGCTGAGGACCAGCTGAGGACCAGGGATCCACCGCATGGCAACCACCGGACAAGTCCACTGGCACGAGGGCCTCTTCCTCCAGCCGCACCACCTGCAGTGGATGCAGCGCCAGGCCCTGGAGACGGCGGCCGACGAGCGGCGGCTCTCGTGGGCGTACCCCTACGGCGTGATCGAGTCGCGCCTCTCCGGGGACGCGCTGGAGAACATGCTCGTGCGGTTCGACCGGCTGCGCGCGGTGATGCCCAGCGGGGTCGAGGTGATCTTCCCCGACGCGGCCGAGATCCCGCCGCTGGACATCAAGAAGGTGTTCGAGGGCTCGACGCAGCCCTTCACCGTCAGCCTCGGCGTGCCGCTGTGGTACGCCAGCCGCGCTAACTCGATCGAGCTGGGCTCCACCCAGGACTGGCGGGAGAAGCGGGTCTTCAAGGTCGTGGAGCTGCAGCGCCCGGACGAGAATACCGGCGAGAATCCGCAGCCGGTCCTGGTGCGCAAGGTCAACGCGAGGCTGCTGCTGGAAACCGACGATCGCACCGACCTGGAGACGCTCCCGCTGGTCCGCATCACCCACGCCACCGGCAAGGACGCGGGCCTGCCCAGGCAGGACAACGCGTTCATCCCCCCGTGCATGGTCCTCTCCGGGTGGCCGCCGCTGCGCGACATGGTCCGCGACCTGGTCAACCAGGTCGAGGCGAGGCGGAAGGAGGTGGTGGTGCAGCTCACGCGGGCGGGGTTCAGCATCGAGACGCTGCGGGGTATCCAGTTCGAGCAGATCCTGCGCCTGACGACGCTGAATCGCTTCAGCGGGCGGCTGCCGAGCATGGTGCTGGCGCCGGGGGTGACGCCGCTGGAGATGTACCTGCAGCTCCGCGAGCTGCTGGGCGAGCTGGCGGCATTGAGGCCGGACCGCGATCAGTTCGACGCTCCGCGCTACGACCACGATAACCCGGCCGTGGCGTTCCTGGAGGTGGCGGCGCGGATCCGCAAGCTGCTGGGGGAGGAAGTGTCCAAGAGCTACCTGGAGACGCCGTTTGCGAGGGAGGAGTCGGTGCTGGCCGCGGCGCTGACCGACGAGCACCTGTCGGTCCCGAACGATTACTTCCTGGGGATCAAGACCAAGCAGGACTCGCGCGCGGTCTCCAAGCTCGTGGAGAGCGCCGAGCAGTTCAAGCTGATGGCCTGGAGCATGCGGGAGAAGCTCATCTTCGGCGTGAAGCTCACGGAGGAGCGGCACCCGCCGGTGGAGCTGCCCGCGCAGACGGGGCTGCACTACTTCCGCCTGATGCGCGCCGAGAGCACCCGCATGTGGGACCGCATCAAGGAGGAGCGCAAGGTCGCGCTCAAGTGGCCCGAGCTGGAGAGCTCGGACTTCGACTGCAAGCTGTTCATGACCGTCCCGGGTGGCGGCGGTGGGGGAGGGCAGGGGTAACGTATGACGCTTCTCGAACTCTGCGAACCGTTGTTCCAGTTCATCTGCCGGCTCAGCCGCTCGGCCCGCAAGGGGGTGCGCCCCGAGCTGTCGGTGGTCCGCTCCGACATCAAGACGATCCTGGCGGACATGAAGTCCAAGTCCGCGTCGGATCGCTCGCTGGTGACCCAGTACGAGAAGGTCGACCTGCCGCTGGTGTTCTTCGTGGACTTCATGGTGAAGGAAAGCGCCGGCACGGCGGCCCGCCAGTGGCAGGATTTCGGCGCCGAGCGCAAGGAGCTCGCCGGCGACGAGCGGTTCTTCGACCTGCTGGACGAGACGCTCAAGGAGCCGGGCGACGCGGCCTCGGAGCGGCTGGCCGTCTTCTACGTCTGCATGGGGCTGGGGTTCACCGGCTGGTACACCGGGCAGCCCGAGTTCCTGCGCCGGAAGATGCTGGAGATCTCGGCGCGCATCCGTCCCATGATGGACGCGGATTCGGCGGCGCGGATCTGCCCGGAGGCGTACGAGCACGTGAACACCGCCAACCTGATCACGCCGCCCGGGCGCAAGCTGGTCGGCTGGGGGATCGCCCTGATCGCGTCCCTGCTCCTGGTGTTCGCCCTCAACATCGGCATGTACCGGCAGAGCCGCAAGAACATGAGGAAGTCTCTGGACGACCTGGTCAAGCAGCCCGCCCACGTACCCGTCAAGCCGGGCCCGCGCACCAGCGCTGAACAGGAGACCGGCTCATGAGCGCCCTCCCCGCTTTCGGAGACCTCAAGCCCCCGGTGAAGGCCGCCGTCTTCGTCGTTGCTGGCGGCGGTGGGCTGGCGGCGCTGGGAGGCCTGTTCGCCAACCAATGGCCGATCCTCCTTGTCGGCATCGCGTCCATCGCCGTCCTGGTCCTGGCGTACAAGGGCGTGCTGAAGCTGCTGGACAAGCGGAAACAGGCGCCGATGCTCAAGGCGCTGGCTGGCCACTCCGCCGCGGCCCCGAAGGGGATCAACGACCCCGCGCGCCGGGCCCGCCTGGACGACATGCGGAAGAACTTCGAGGGAGGGGTCGAGAAGTTCAAGGACGCGGGGAAGAACATCTACTCCCTTCCCTGGTACCTGCTCGTTGGCGAGCCGGGCTCCGGGAAGACCGAGGCGATCCGCCACTGCAAGGTCGGCTTCCCGCCCGGGCTGCAGGACCAGCTGCAGGGCGTGGGCGGCACCATCAACATGAACTGGTGGTTCACCAACCACGCCGTCATCCTCGACACGGCGGGCCGGCTCATGTTCGAGGAGGTCGAGCCCGGCGGCACCAGCGAGTGGCAGGAGTTCCTCAAGCTCCTCAAGAGGAACCGGCCCACGTGCCCCATCAACGGCATGCTCCTGGTCGTCCCCGCCGAGAGCCTCATCAAGGACAACGCCGAGGCGATCGAGCGCAAGGGGGGCAAGATCGCCCAGCAGCTGGACATGATCCAGCGGGCCCTGGGGGTCCGGTTCCCGGTGTTCGTGATCGTCACCAAGTGCGACCTCATCAACGGCTTCCGCGAGTTCTTCGACGACCTCACCGACCCGCAGCTGCAGGACCAGATCCTCGGATGGTCGAACCCCGGCACGCTGGACACGGCCTTCAACCCCGAGCTGGTGGATCAGCACCTGGCCACGGTGCAGCAGAGGCTGGTCCGGCGCCGGCTCGGTCTGATGCTCGATCCGGTCAACACCGAGGACGCCTCGAAGCGGCGCACGGAGCAGGTGGACGCGCTCTATGCGTTCCCCGAGTCGCTGATGAAGGTCGCCCCGCGCCTGCGGCGGTACCTGGAGATGATCTTCGTCGCCGGGGAGTGGTCGGCCAAGCCGCTGTTCCTCCGCGGCATCTACTTCAACTCGTCCATGCGCGAGGGCTCGGCGCTGGACGCCGACCTGGCCGAGGCGCTGGGCATGCCGGTGGAGTCGCTGCCCGAGGGGAGAGTCTGGGAGCGCGACCGCGCCTACTTCCTGCGCGACCTGTTCCTGAGCAAGGTGTTCCGGGAGCGTGGGCTGGTGACCCGGGCCATCAACACGGGACAGCAGATCCGGAAGCGCAAGCTCGCCGTGTACGGCGCGGCCACGGGGAGCTTCATCGTCGTCGCCGTGCTCACGGTCCTTGGCTGGATGCAGCTGCGCAGCCGCGTGGTCGGGCCGGCAGAGTTCTGGGCCGAGGTGGGCAAGGAGTACGGCGCCGATCTCGCCCAGGTCGACGCCTACCCGAACCCGGTCGTCGGTTTCCAGGCCGGGGATTATTTCTACAGCGGCGGCGAGCGCTTGGAGGGCGTGCGCCCACGCGCCGGCGTAGACGAGAAACAGCTCACCCGCGCCGGGTTCCCCGTGGCGCTCAAGGACCAGGCGAAGAAGAAGATCATCGTTCCAGCGATTTTCGCGCCGGTCGCCATCGCCCAGGGCGACGATCTGGGGGACCTGGAGGCCACGAAACGCCGCCAGGCCACCGGCGTCGTTCTCGAGGCCTCCGTCGTCCGCCCGCTCATCGATTACGCGCAACAAAAAATGAACGCCGATATCGAGGCCGATCCAGCCAAGCCCTGGACCGCCGAGGCCTCTGCCGCCTTGGCGCAGTTGATCCGGCTCGAGGTCGGGCGAGTCCGCGGCAACAAGGACCCCAAGCCCGTGGAGCTCGCCCCGCTGGCTCGCTACGTCCTGGGTCCGACCTTATTCGAGCCCGCGGCGAAGGATATCGAGAGTCTGCAGACCGTGGTTGACTGGGTGTACCTGCCCACGGGCGGCAAACGCCCATTCCCGGCCACGGCCCTGGGCGGCGACTATCCCAAGCTGATCCCGGGCGCGATCGCCCGCTTCAGGGACTCATGGAAGAACGCTGCGGCCGGGAAGGGGACGGACCTGGCGGTGGTGGAGTCGATCCGCGCCAGCATCAAGCAGTTGGCCGACGCGGAGGCAGAGCTGCTGAAGGTCAACTCCTCCGGTCTCTCGGACGCCGACGCGGTCGTGCAATGGAATACGCGCCTTGCGCCCGTCCAGGCTGCCGCCGGTGCGCTCACGGCGCAGCTCAAGGATCTTCGTGACCGGCGCCCGGCGGACAAGTCGCTGGCCAAGTCGTACGAGGAGGCGCTGAAGTCCTATCTCAAGGCCGGACGGGATTCGCACGCGAGCCTCATCGCCGAGCTCGCCGGGCAGGTTGTCCCCGGCAAGGACGCGGTACCCGCCGCGATCAAGCCCGACCCCAAGGGCGACCATGCGCAATGGGACGCGCTGGTCAAGGCCCACGCGGACCTCACGGCCAGCCTCGACGCCGTGGAGAAGGGCGCCGGGGGCGGGGAGAGCGGGAAGAAGGAGATCGAGGACTTCGACAGGCTTCACCTGCGCGCCGCGGCGGCGGATGATGCGAGCCTGGTGCGCGTCGCCATGTACGCGGAGGCGGACAAGATCGTGCCCAAGCCCGGCGCCGGTCCGGAGGCCGTGCCGCTGGGCGCCCTCAGGCCCCGGCTGGAGAAACTCGGCCAGGACGTCGAGGCCTCGCGTGCCGAGATCAGGCGCAGGGAGGCCGCGGCCAAGGAGGGGAAGGAACTTCCCAAGGACCTGCAGGATCGGATGACCGGCGCCGTCGCAGTCTCCACGTTCGCGCTTGACAAGGGCGCGCAGGCGCGCCGTGGTGTGCTCATCAATGAGTGGATCAAGACGCTTCCGGCGACGCCCGACGCGTTCGGCAAGGCCGTCGAGGGGTACGCGCAGGCAAACAAGTCCCCCGAGCCGGCCCATCCGGTCATCCCCATGACCTTCGGCGCCGCCAAGAAGTTCAACCCGGTGTACAACCCCGACGCCGCCGCCGCCCTGCTGGGCGACTGCTCCGCGGTGCTGGCCCTGGTCCCGCCCTCGCCCGGCGAGGCCGCGGCGGGCGTCTCCTCCGGCCCGATCAGCGCCGAGAACAAGAACAAGGTGAAGACCGCTTACGACGCTTATTCCCGCGAGTTCCTTGCCTACTGGTCCAGGGGCATGCGCGAGCACATCAAGGTTGACGTCACCGACAAGTCGTGGTCGGCGTTCGCCGGGCAGCTCGCCGCCAACCCGCAGACGGACTCGTTCCACCGCGGGCTCAACGAGCTGGGCAGCACGATCGAAAAGGCGATGAAGGCGGTCCAGCCGGTCATCCGGCCCGATCCGGCGCGGCCCAACGATCCTTCGCCGGATTCCATTCTCGCGCAGATCGAATCGGCGCGCAAGACCCTCGCCGACACGGTTTCCAAGGACAACTTCCGGAACGTTCTGCAGAGCTGGCGCAACCTCAGCCCCACCGCCTCCGCCGCGAGGAGGACCGTCCTTGACTCAGGCATCAAGTTCGCCGAGCTCTACATGCCCGCCCGCCCGGCGGTGTTCGAGGCCGGTGCCCCGCTGGGCGACTTCGTGACGTTCTTCTGGGAGGACCTCGCCCTGACCGCGCTGGAGCGGCTGGCGCTGCAGTGCCAGTCCGATGGCACCGAGGCGCTCCGTCTCCTGGCGACCAAGCGACGCTTCCCGCTGGGCCGGCCGAATCCCGCCGAATCGCAGCTCTCCCAGGCCGACATCGCCGAGGTCGGCGACCTGGTGTCGAGGGTCGGCGCTCAGGCCGGGAGCCCGGCCGGCGCCGTCGTTGCCCCGGCCGGCGCGCCCTCGCCCGGCGGCAAGCCCGATTTCAACACCTACCTCAACCTGCTGCGGAACCCGACCACGCTGAACGAGAGCGACACAAAGTGGCTGCAGGCGGCCGCCGCGGTGCTGGCGGGTCTTCCGCCGCACAAGGAGGATTCCTTCACCTGCATCATCTCGTACCTGGGGAACCCGCAGACGGACACGCAGAAGCAGGCGCAGGAGATCTGGCCCGACATGGGCATCGCGCAGGGCGCCGCCGTCAGCCCGGCGCAGCGCGTCCGGAACGAGGATGCGCGGAAGCTCGGCGAGGTGAAGTATTCGGGCGACGAGCTCAACCTCCGGTTCTTCACCGACGCCTCGACGAACCAGGGCCTGCAGTCGTTCAAGATCGCCGGTCCGTGGTCGGTGCTCCGGCTTCTCCACGACTACGCCAACGCCAAGCCCGAGAAGCTTGGCGACGCCAAGGTCTGGAAGGTGAACGTCCTGGTCGATGATCCGGCCGGCGGCAAACGCTCTGTCTGGCTCAAGCTCGAGTTCCAGAAGGAACTCCCCGATCCTGACCAATGGCCGCGTTGAACCTTTGCCCGAAGGAGCCTACCCATCGCCACCCGGATCCTGAAGCCCTCCGCCGCGAGCCCCGAGGTGTACCTCGGCGCCTACGGCAAGCACCCCGGCTGGAACGACCACATCGACGACATCGGCCTCGAGACCGAGCGTCTGGTCGCGATCAAGCGCGTGCTGTACGTCGAGGGCATCGGCGCGGCCATCGACTCGGGCGCGTGGGACAAGCTCGATGAGTCGCAGCGGATCGAGGGGTTCGACCATCTCCTGCTGTGGCGGGCCCCCGGCGAGATCATCCTCTGCCGTCTGTGGTCCTCGACCGACGGCAAGGGACGGACGAAGTACCCGATGGTCGTCTCGGCGCATTGCCGCGCCACCGGCCTGCCCTGGGCGCTGCAGGAGGTCCTGCCCCGGCTCGAGGAAGCGCGCCGGCGGTGCGCCGCCACCACGTCCGCGGCCGAGGTCCGCTCGACCCTGGATTCGCTCCGTGGCGTGCTGCGCTCCAGCGCGGCCTCTCTCTCCGGGGCGCAGCCGGAGACGGCCTCCCCCCGGGTGCTCGCGCAGCTCGCCGATCGCCCCGAGATGGGCGCCGGGGCCCAGGGTCTCCACCGCATCCTCTACCAGATCGAGCGCGAGATGGCGGACTACGCGCCCGCGGGCAGCCAGAGTCCCACGGCCTCGAGCGGGGGAAGCTCGCGCACGCGGCTGGGTGACCTTCGCCCGCAACACATTCGTGTCCCCGCCTGCGCCGAAACGCCCGGGGCCGTGATGGCCCTGTGGGCACAGTTCCTGCTCTGTCATTTCGACCCCGGCGCGGCCATGGCGATCATCGTCCCGGTCGGACGCGACTGGGCGGACCTGATCGTCGGCGAGCTGGACGGGACGCAGTCCTTCTGCATCCGGGCCTCGCCGAAATCCGTCCCGCTGGCTACCGAGATCCCCTACAACCTCGACCCCGCGTTTGTCGCGCGCTGCGACCAGCGGATCCAGGAGGCCCGTTCCGGGGCCGCCGAGCAGGTGACCGTCGCGCCGGCCGGGCGCAAGGGCGCGGGCGGCGTGCTCTCGTCCCTGGCGTCGATGTTCGGCGGGCGCAAGAAGACCTACCTGCTCCTGATCGCCGCCGGCGCGGTGGCGCTGATCGCCGCGGGCGTTGCGATCTATCTCACGGGGCCGGGCTCGCCGGCGCAAGCGGGCGTCACCAAGCCGCGCACGCAGCCATCGCCGGTCGTGATCCGCCCCCCACCGCAGCCCGGGCCCGCCGGGGGAAGGGTCACCGGCGAAGCGAAGCCGGTCCAACCCGGCGCGGCACCGGCGAACGACGACTGGCAGAAGCTGTGCACGGACTACCGCACCTGGTTCGGCCTGTTCCTCAAGCGACTCGATGAGCGGCCGCGCATCGATCTCCCCGGAGGGCCGTTCGACTCGCGCCGCGCGGTCTACGCGGCCGATGCGAACCTGGCGGCGATCCTGGCGCAGCTTCCTTCCGGGGCCGGCGACCCGGCGGCGGAGGGTGGGGATCCCTGGTCCATCGCAGGCGTTGG
This sequence comes from Phycisphaerae bacterium, assembly GCA_041485385.1. Classification (GTDB taxonomy): domain Bacteria; phylum Planctomycetota; class Phycisphaerae; order Phycisphaerales; family UBA1924; genus JBGPJM01. The sequence goes on from JBGPJM010000005.1 coordinate 50,804, forward strand.
GCGGGGGCGCGATCTCGAGCAGCTGGCCCGCTCGCCCACCGACGCCGTCCGCACCGAGTCGGGCGCGCAGAAGATCGCCGCGGCGCTCTCGCGCGTGAGGGCCGTCTCCGACGGGTTGTCGGCGAGCAGCTGGCAGCTGCTGGGGTCCATCGCGGGGGCGGCCGAGGCGTTGCAGTCGGTCGGTCGTGGGCCCGAGTCTGCGCTGGCCCGCCACATCGTGGCCAATGTCGCGCCGGGCAAGACCGGCGACCTGGCCGCGTCCATCGACGCGGCCCTCGTGGCCGGCCCCGTCTTCCAGCGCATCGCCGACAACCTGAAGACCCTGGACCGGGCGTCCGGCACTCTGGGCGACACGCGGGATCCGCTGCTGCTTGCCTTCGGGCCCTGGGCCGCCACGCAGCTCACGTTGCAGCGGGCGAGCCCCGGGCCGGCTTCGGGCGCTGCGCAGCGTGCCGAGATGCCCGCCCTGCTCGAGTTCGATCGTCGCCTCGACGAGGTGGCGCGGCTGGCGTTCCGTCTCAGCGCGTTCGTCGCCGAGAAGTGGCAGGCGACCGATCATCAGCTCATGGTGGCTCGCTCGCCGGTGTACGCGTCAGCCTCCTTGCCCGGCGCCGAGGTGTTCGAGAGCTGGCTCCGCGAGGCCGCGTCATACCCGCTTCTTGATGCGGCCTCCGATCCGCGCCGCTCGTCGCCCGTACGGGGTGTGCTGGCCGAGGTCGCGGCGAACATCGATACGCTCACCGGTACGCTGAACGTGGACGCCGATGCCGGCGCCCCGCAGCGCCACGCCGACCTCGTTGCGAGGCTGGAGCAGCTCGACAGGCTCGCGTGGAACTCCTCGACCCGACGTGACATCGAGACCGGCCTGGCGGAGCTCCAGACGCAGGCCGCGGCGCTGCGCCAGACCCTGGCGAACCAGCTCGCCCAGGAGCAGGGCAAGCGGGCGGGCAGCGCCCGCGAGGTCCGCCAGGGGCTGTCCTCGACCGATTCCATCGTCGCCAGATCCGACGCGGTCAACGCGGCGTGGCGTGCCGCCCGCGACCGGCTGCTGGCGAACATCCCCGACGAGCAGTATGTCCAGCTTCGGCTCAAGGCTCAGGAGCTGCAGCAGGCGCTGACCGCCTTCAACTCCGCCGTTCCTCCCGGCCTCGAGACAAGCGGCCAGACGGCGCCCTGGGCCGGGGTCATCGCGACCGAGTCCTGGGCCCGCCGGGAGCAGCTGATCAAGGACGCGCTGGCGGGATGGCAGACGGGCCCGCAGACGCCCGATCCCGCTGCGCTCGCGGGGGCGCAGGGCGCGATCGCCGCCGACTTCGGCTCGTGGCTCTCCTCCGCGCAATCGCTCATCGCCGACACCTGGGCCATCCAGCGGATGCTCGACGCCGGCTTCGATCTGCGCGAGCAGGAGAATGCCGCGACCGTTGAATCGTTGTACCAGAGCGCCTCGCACACCGGGGCTCTCAAGAGCCCCGCCGTCGCCGGCGCGGTCGCGCCGATCTTCGAGCGTGTCGAGGCCCTTCGCGCGATGGAATCGCGGCAGGACCCCGCGGCTCTCCTGGCCCAGCTGAACTCTGCGAAGCCCGACCGCGTCGAGATTGCGGTCGCCGCCTGGCGCCGGCTGGGACAACTGCCGTCATGGCCCGCGACGGCCAGGCAGCTCGGCGAGGCCCGGCAGGCGGACGAGTCGATCCTTCGCACCGTGGTGTCTCTGGAGCACGATCGTCGCGCCCAGGTGGAAGCCGTCGTTGCGAGCGACAAGCCGCGGCGCTGGCAGAAGTGCTTCGCCGCGCTGAGCACCCCGGCCGAGATCGAATCGGCCGCGGCCCAGGCCGGCGTCTTTGCCGTCGACCCCGCCGTGCTTCCCGCGCCGCTCCGGTACAACCTCTTCCTGGCCGATCTCAAGCGACAGGCCGGCGTCGAATCACTGACCGATCCACAGGTGACCGAGCTGGTCCGCGCCTTTGTACGCGACGCGCGGGCCCTCGAGGACGTGCCTGCGGCGAAGTCGCTGCTGCAGAATCTTGACGGACTCACGGGCGAGCGCCCCAGGCCGGCGGTTGACGCCGCCACGCTCGGGCCCGGCAGCGTGGCGGGGTGGTCGGGCGCCTGGCAGGGCAAGGTTCTCCGATTCAGCCGCACCTCCGCGCGGGGGCAGGCGATCACGCTGGACTTTGTGCGCGTCGACGCCGCCACGCCCGAGGAGTCGTTCTATCTCGGGGCGACCGAGGTTCCCGTGGGCGCGTTCATCGAGGTCATCGACGCCGCCGGCGAATGGGACCAGCTGGTCGCCATGTTCCCCCAGGTAAGCCCCGTGGACGACTATCGGGAGGGGCCGCGGACCTGGCGATGGACGGCAGACGCCCGCCGCAAGCCGGTGATGCGGCTCGCCGCGTCCTGGCTCACCGAGGTCGCGCGGGGAAGGAGCGTTCCCGAGTCGCCGGCGGAGCTGAATGTGGGCCGACCGGCGCTGCTGCATCCCGTGCAGTTCATCCCGCCCGACGCCGCGGTGCTGATGGCCACCCTGGTCGGCTGTCGGCTGCCGACGAGCACGGAGTGGAGCAGCGCATACGCTTCGATCAAGCCGACGATCGATCCGAAGACGTGCAATCTGCGGGATCAGAGCTGGGCTCAGCAGCAGCGGTATTGCGTGAACCTGTCGCGAGGGGGCACCGTGCAATGGCCCGACGCGAGCATCGCGATCCCTCATCAGATGCAGGTCCCGCGAGCCGAGTTCGCCACCGCCAACGATTGGTCTGACGGGGCGCTCTGGTTCCTACCCGTGGATTCGGACGCCGCCGATCGCGCGATCCACCATCTTGTGGGGAACGTGGCGGAGTACGTTCTGGATGCCGCGCCGTCCACGGAACTTCAAGCCAACTCTGGTTCTATCAAGACTTTTCTGCGCCGAAACCGCGAGGCCCTGAAGGTAATCGGCGGGTCCGCAATTTCCCCTAAAGAGGTGGATATCGCCAGTGCTTTCGCGATCGACCTGGACGAGGCGACAGAGGGGTTTGCCGACGTTGGAATCCGCTTGGCGTTCTCCACGAGCGGCGTGACGCCGCGTCCGGAGCCACTCTCGGCGAAGCTGTCCAAGCTGTTGTCGGAGGCCGCGTACCTCGCTGCTCACTAACTCGCCGTGCGGCCGTGACTTGACGGCTTCGCGCCCCGTCCTGTACTTTGGCGGGATCGGATGAATGCGTGGTGCCCACTTGGATGTGGGCGTGTAGCGCCGGAGCCGGCGAGTTCCCTTGTTATTTTCCGACGTGGAGGCGGCATGGCACGACGGGCTCGACCAACAGGGGCGGACAAGAGCGGGCGGATCTCCAGGAGCCCTTCGAGCGTGCTCTTCCTGGCGGCCGGGGTGCTGGGGATGGCAGGCTCGGAGGCCTTGGGGCAGGGGGACGTTGCACCACTTGCGCCGCAGCCGGCGACGGGCCAGCCCGTTCAGCCGGCCGGCGAACCGGAAAGGTTCTGTTACCCGGTGAGCAAGTTCGTGCTCCGGTACGCAGACGCTCACCCGCAGCACCCGGATCTCCAGCTGATCTACGAGACCGAGGTCGAGCTCGCGCAGACAACCGATGGGTATGTCAGGCCGCGCGAGGGGATGCCGACGGTGAAGTTCCGCCTGTCGGAGGTCGAGCAGCGCCCCGTGGAGAAATACTGCGGGAGCGCGATCGAGACGATCATCAAGGCGATCAACCGGCGGTTCAACGACCTGGGGATCGTGGCGGTGGTGACCGGCCTCTCGCCGGAGGAAGTGCAGGCGCCGGAGGACCCGAACGACCCGGACCACGGCAAGGACCTGCGCCCGGCCGGGCAGACGGAGCTGCACCTGGACCTCTTCACGGCGGTGGTGTCGCAGGTGCGGACGCTGGCATTCGGCGAGCGGATCCCCTTCAAGCAGCGGATCGACAGCCCCAAGCACGCGAGGATCAAGGAGAACTCCCCGGTGCAGCCGGCGGTGACCAAGGACGATCCGGAGCGAAAGGATGTGCTGCGGAAGGATCTCCTGGACGCGTATTTGTTCCGGCTGAACCGGCACCCCGGCCGGCGCGTGGATATCGCGGTCTCCAGCGCCGAGGAGCCGGGGACGGTGACGCTGGACTACCTGGTGGCGGAGAACAAGCCCTGGACGATCTACGGGCAGGTCTCCAACACCGGGACGAAGCAAACCAGCGAGTGGCGTGAGCGGGTGGGGTTCATCGACAACCAGCTGACGGGACACGACGACATCCTGTCGATCGACTACATCACGGCCGGGTTCGACCAGGCCAACGCGGTGGTGGGGTCGTACGAGGCGCCCTTCTTCGGCTCGCAGTGGCTGCGATGGAAGGGGTACGGGACCTGGAACGAGTTCACGGCGTCGGATGTCGGGTTCGCCAACGAGCAGTTCACGGGCGACTCGTGGACGGCGGGCGCGGAACTCATCGCCAACGTTTTCCAGCGTGGCGAGCTGTTCATCGATGTGGTGGGCGGGGCGAAGTTCGAGCACATCAAGGTGACCAACCAGACGTTCGGCGGCGGCGGCGAGGACGACTTCTTCCTGCCGTACGGGGGCGTCAGGCTCGAGCGGGCGACGGACGTGTCGACGACGACGGCGAGCCTGATCTTCGAGGGCAACGTCGCGAGCGTGGCGGGGACGGAGCAGACCCAGATCGAGGGACTCGGCCGGCTGGGGACGGACACGAGCTGGCTCGTTGCCCAGTGGGACCTGACGCACTCGTTCTACCTTGAACCGCTGATCTACGGCTCGCGGTGGGAGAACCCCAGCAGTGGCGTCGCGACGCTGGCGCACGAGGTCGCGCTCACGTTTAAGGGTCAATACGCGTTCGACTACCGGCTCATCCCCAACGCCGAGCAGGTGGTGGGCGGGCTGTACACGGTGCGGGGCTACCCCGAGAGCGTCTCGGCCGGGGACGGTGTGCTCATCGGGAGCGCGGAGTACCGTTTCCACCTTCCCAACAGTTTCACGGTGCAGACCGACCCCAAGACCCTGTTCGGTGAGCCGTTCAAGCTGGCCCCCCAGCAGGCGTACGGGCGGGCCGACTGGGACCTGATTCTGCGGGGGTTCTGCGACCTTGGGCGGACCATCATCAGCAGCTCGCCCAACGCTGAGCAGGAGGAGACGCTCATCGGCGCCGGCGTAGGGGCCGAGCTGGTGTTCAAGCGCAACCTGAGTGTTCGGGTCGACTGGGGCATCGCGCTCGAGGATGTGCAGAGCTCGGGCGTCTCGGCGGGGAGCAGCCGGGTCCACATCGTGGCGACGTTGCTTTTCTGAGTGCCTTGTTCCGGGCTCAGGATCCTGCGTCGGCTGGGGAGCGTACGGGTGAGATAGGTATTTCAGAGGACTATCGCTGAAAGATCTGGGCTGGCGGGCCTTTGTGGAGAGAGGGTCGAGGCGGGACGACGACGATCGGACCGCATGCGCCGCACAGGGGCATGCTTTGTAAGCCCAGACGAGGAGTTCGTAATGAGCGTTTCAGCCAATATGCGGTCGGTGTTCTCGGGTCGGGTGGTCGGGCTTGGTCTGGGAAGACAGGCGTGGGTGGGCAGCGGGCTGGTCGCCCTTCTGTGCATGCAGGCGCTGGCTGCGCGCCCGGAGGGCGAGCACG